>DASVWO010000143.1:0-15997 GCA_036393165.1 Polyangiaceae bacterium
CTAGTCGGCCCCGCTCTCGCCGAGGCGGATCGTCGGGTACTGCGTCGGAGCGCGCGGGCCGTCAGGCTGCTCGACCACCACGGTCTCGCCCAGCAGCCCTAGGTCGCCCTCGAGCCGCTGCTCGCCGGCGAGCATCCAGTCGTCCGACTTCTGGTGCCAGCTCTGCTTCAGCGTCGTGGACTTCAGGTCCTGCTCGCTCATGCGATACCAGGCGACGCGCAGGAACACGTCGAAGTCGGCGTCGCCATGCGGCTTCATGCCCACGAGCTCGATGTCGGCGACCCGCACGCCCGAGCCCCACGACTTGTGGTGAAGCGCGTACTCGTCGCGCTCCGCCGGCGAGACACGGGCCATCACCAGCTCGCTCCTCCCGAAGCGCGCGTCCATGTTGAAGTCCTGCGCCGTCTGCTGACCGCGCTGCAGCCCCGTCGGCGGCAAGGCACCGCACCCCGCAGCGAGCAGCGCGAACGCACCACACCCGAGCACCGCCATCCTGCGCAACACCATGCCCGAGCCGAAACACGGTCCCGGTGCGCGGGCCAACTTTGTGCGCGACGAGTCAGAAGGGGACGGCCGCGACGAAGTAGACCTTGTCGATCCCGTCGGTCGACAGACCCTTGGCGTAGCCGAGGCGGAACTCGAAGCTCAGCACGTAGCCGAGCATGAAGTCGAACCACAGCTCGCCGCCGACGCCCGTCAGGAACATGGCCTTGTGCGGATCGCTGAAGGCGGATCCCTCGTCGATGAAGACGTTGCCGTTGATGCGATTGAGGAACACGGGGAGCGTCGAGAGACCGCGGTCGACGTTGACGATGGGAAAGCGGTACTCCGCGTTGAAGATCCCGATGTAGTTCCCCGCTTCGACCACGGGCGGGTATCCGCGCAGCTGGATGCCGCCCTGAATCAACTGGTTCTGGATCACGTTGGCCAGCGGCAGGTCGAGGAAGCCGCCGACGTAGTACGGTCCCTTGCCCCCGCGGTCGCCGCCGCCCATGCCGACGCCGGCGTGCAGCGCCAGCGTGTGGTGCTTCGCCCACGGCATGGGCCAGTAGTTCTGGAGGTTCACCGACATCGCGTAGCCACGGAAGTCGCTCGCGAGCATGGGATCGGCGACGTCGAACGAAGAGCTTACGGAGAAGCCGCGCTCGGCGCCGACGCTCCAGAGGTAGCTCTGCGCGTTGGAGTACCCCCAACCGAAGTGCATGGAGCCGAGCATCCCGCGGTTCGGGATCGACGGGATCGCGTACGGATTGAGCGCGCTCACCGGGTACGGCAGCTCGCCGGAGACGCTCGCGAGCGAGTACGCGAGCGAGAACGACTGGGACTCGAACGCCCGGGGCCGCGCGTATCCGATGGACGTCGAGATCCCCTCGCTCTGCTGGATCCACTCCTGCGTATTGCCGCCGATGGAGTAGTTCGTCGCCGGCGTGATGCTGCGGTAGGCGCTCAGCCCCACGTCGAAGGGCAGGCGCCCGTAGCCGTAGCTGATCGCGCCCTCGAGCTCGGGGTGCTCCCACTCGATGGTCTGCGTGAGCCCGATCGAATGCCACCCGGCGATGTCGCTCCCCGAGACGCTGATCGTCGTCGCCTGCCCGAAGTTGCCCGGCTGGGTCACGAAGAGCGGCGCGGTCCCGCCGAACTTGTAGGCGCGCGGCACGAGCGTCTTGAGCGGGTCGTACCGCGCCTCCACCGCGCCGCTCGGCGGCGGCTCGCGCGGGGGAGCAGGGCGCGTCTCGACGTACGGCAGCGGCTCGAGCCACTGCGTCTCGTCGAGCGGCATGACGAAGACGTCGTACCCCTCGTGCGTGTAGCCGACGTAGGCGAGCGATCGCCCGTCCGGCGACGGCTCCGGCTGGTACGCGCCGTTGACCGCGTTCGTCACCTGGCGCAGGCGACCCGTGGCGACCTCCCACGCGTACACGTTCATCACGCCCGTGCGATCCGAGTGGAAGTAGAGCCACCGGCCGTCCGCCGAGTACACGGGGTCGCCGTCGATGGCGCGGTCGCGCGTGACGTACACGAACGAGCCGTCCGTCACGTCCACGATCCGGATGTCGCGAAAGCCCCCGTGCTGCCACGAGCTGTACGCGACGTGTCGTCCGTCGGGTGCCCAGCGCGGCGTGTAGGCCTGATCGAAGCGCACGCTCTGCACGAGCGTCCTCACGTTGGCCAGCTCGTGCCGGCCCGGCAGCTCGCTCGAGGGGACCACGTCCGCGATCATCAGCGTCGTCGTCCCCCGGTGGTTCACGGTGAAGACGACGTGCCGCCCGTCGGGCGAGAGGCTCGGGTCGAGCGCGCGCCAGCCGTCGCTCCAGCGCACGCGCTGCCCCTCGAGACCGCCCGGGCTCTTCTCGTGCGGCGGCATCTCGAAGAGGTCGTCGAAGAAGTAGAGGTTGTTGTGGATCTCCCCCGAGCTGAAGGCGACTCCGCCGTCGGGAAAGAAGGAGGCGCCCGTCGAACCGTCGGTGCGGATCATCATCTCGCGCCGGTCCTCGCGCCCGCCGAGCACGCGGCCATGCTCGTCGCGCACGAGCGGCATCGCGTAGAGACCCGCCGCGCTGTGCCCATCGTCGGCAAAGAAGAGGAGGTCGTTCGCGTGATCCGGCCACGAGTTGGCGGGGATCCACCGCGGGTGCTCGTAGGTGTTGCCCGTGTGCGTGAGGCGCACGCCCTCGCGCACGCCGCGCGCGCGGATCGCGTCGGCCTCCGCGCCGTACGAGCGACGCATCGAGTCGACCCACGACGTGTAGAGCTCCTCGTACGTGCGGCCCGTCGCGCGGCGGATCGACCGGTTGATGGCGTACGGCACCACCTGGTACGCGTAGTCGTCGATCATCGCGCGGATCGCCTGCTCGCCGAACGTGTCGGCGATCCACTTGAGGAAGAACGAGCCGTAGAGGTACCAGATGTTCCCCTGCGGCCAGCGGCGCGGCACGTTGGAGAACTGGTCCAGCGTCGCGACGTTGCCCTCGAGCACGTCGGCGCGCATCCACATGTTCCACATCGACGAGCGCAGTCGCCCGCCGCTCGTGCGCTCGCTCTCCTCGAAGACCGCGAGCCCCTCGAGGATCCAGTGCGGTTGCACCTGGTTGGGCGCGATGGTCTTGCCGAGGATCTTGTTGATGAGGCGCGGGATGCCGCGGATGTGATCCGTGTGCAGGATGTGCGTGTACTCGTGCGTGACGAGCTCGAGGTACCAGTCGTCGACGTCACCGAGGGGCGACATGTCGTCGGGCGCCGTGACGTAGAGGCTGATCGCGTTGAACGGCAGCGCGCTCGCCGAGCCGTTGGCGCTGTCGGTGTCGTCGGTGAGGATGATCTCGGTGAGCTCGTCGGGCGCCCAGCCGACCGCGGGGATCAGGCGCTGGTAGACGTCCTCGCACAGGTCGGAGACGTGGTGGGCCACGTCGTCCTCGGTCGAGTAGTACGTGATGCGGAAGTGCTTCGACGTCAGCGTCTTCCAGAGGAGCTTCGGATCCTGCGCGGCATGCGCGTGACCGCCGATCGCGAGGACGGCGAGCAGCGCGATCGCGAACAGAAGTCCGAAGCGACGGGTCAAGCCGCGCCAGTGTAGCGTGCGCTGCGCGCCGTCGGCCCGCCTTCGGCGGAGCCTCCGGGCCGCTTCACAGATCGTCGTGGAACATCGGCTCGCGGTTCCGCACGTAGCGGTAGACGAGCTGGCGCGCCTCGGGCGTGATGTCTGTGAACTGGGCCCCGAATCCCGGCGGCGCGTCGGTGGACGCGTCGCTCGGCTCCCGGCGCCACTTCACGAGCGCGTTGGCCTCGAACTCGTAGCCCCCGGGGAGCGAGACGCGGAGGCGCACGTGGGTTCCGAGCTTCGGCAGCTTGTAGGTCGAGACGAAGAGGCCACCGTGGTCGACGATGTCGTTGCCCGACAGCCCCTTGTAGAAGTTGCTCGGGCTGTGCGCCCCGAGCTCGGCGGCGATGGCGTCGCTCGAGGGGGCCGCTTGCGGCTGTTGCGGGCGAGCGGCGGCCGGCGCCGGCTGCTGCGGGACGGCCGCCACGGGGGCGGTGCGCGGATGGGCCTGCGAGGCCTGGGCCGCCGGGGCCTGCGCGTACTGAGCCTGTTGCGCGGGGTACTGCGGCTGCGGGGGCGCGTACTGCTGCGCCGGCTGCTGGGCATACTGCGGCTGCGCGAAGCTCTGTGCCGGCGGCGCGTAAGCCTGCTGCTGCGGAGCGGCCGCGGGCGGAGGCGCGACGGGAGCGCTCCGCGAGAGCGCGTGGACGCTGCTGAGGGCCCCCGCAACCGCCTCCATCGCCGCCGAGACGGCCGCGTGCTGCTGCGGCGCCGACTGCAGCTGGGCGAGGGCGCCCTGCACGTTGGCGAGCGCGTTCTGCGCATGCGGCGCGACCTGCGTGCCGCCCGAGCGCTCGATCTGGTGGAGCGCCCCCATCGCCTGCGCGATGGGCGCCGCCAGCTCGACGAGCTGCTGCGGGACGTTCGGGTCGGCCTGGAGCGCGTTGAGCCCGCGCGCGAGCGATTCCCGTGCGGTGCGGGCCAGGGTGACGGGATCGGACATGCGGGCTCGATGGTACAGGTTCGCGCCCGCCTGGGTCGAGCCCGCCGTTCGGCCATTCGCGCACGCGAACGGTTGCCTTCGGGGGCGCGGGTCTTAGACCTCGACACGCCCACAGCTCTCCCCTCGACGGGGGGGCACCTCGCGAAAGGGGGCTTGCATGCGACTGCTCGGTGGACGGGCTCTTCGTCTATTCACCTTCGTCTCGGCTTGCATCGCGACCGCAGCGAGCGCGGCCGCGTGCGGCTCCGGAGGCTCGAGCGAGCCGACGGCGAGCGAGCAGACGGCGCTCATGCCGTCGCCCGTTCCCGTGCCGGTGCCGCCGAACGCCATGCTGCAGCACGGCCAGAACGTCTGGCTCAAGGCGACCTTCGGCGGCGAGATCTTCTTCTCGCTCATCCTGCCGCAGCCGCCCTTCGACCTCACGCTCGGGATTGGCAACGTGCTCCTCACGCCACGCTCGGAGCGCTTCACGCGCTGGGGCGTCGTCAACGACCCGGGCTGCGAGCTGGGGACCGACCCTCTCGGTCTCGACGTCTGCACACCGGACGTCGCGCCGGGCGATCCGGACGCGCCCTACGAGGGCGCGCCGAGCGGCGTCGTCGGCATCCGCAAGTACCCGAACCCGGTCTTCGTGCCCACGAGTCCCATCGGCCCGAGCAACTTCCCCTACGTCTTCGGCGTCGCCTGCGCGGGCTGCCACGCCGGCTTCGAGCCGACCGACCCGCCCGCCGATCCGAACCATCCGACGTGGAACAACGTCTCGCTCACGATTGGCAACCAGTTCCTGCGCGCGGGCACCATCTTCGAGGCGAACCTCGCCGAGTCCGACCCGCGCTGGCAGGTGTTCCACACCTGGGCGCCCGGCACCGTGGACACGACGGCCATCGAGAACGACGGCATCGACAACCCGGGCATCATCACCCAGTTCTTCGACTTCCCGGACCGGCCGTTCTTCCCGGTGCACTCGAGCCTCGTGGACCTCACGATGTACGGCGACGGCAATCCGCCGACCGCGCACCGCGCGGGGCAGGGCGGCGAGGACGACGTCGGCTGCCAGCTCGCCGTGACGCGCGTGTACTTCAACATCGGCATGTGCGCCGCGCAGTGCATGCTGCCGCACCTGGGGACGAACCCGCCCGACACGCAGACGCCGATCAGCCTCGCCGACTGCGCGAAGGCCTGCGCGCCGGGCGCCAACCCCCCGCCGTACCAGCAGCTCCCCTACTTCGCGCAGCAGCAGCAGGACTCGGTCGACGAGTGCGCCTTCTTCATGAACGCGAAGATGACGCCCGTGCCGCACCTGGCCGACGCGCCCGGCGGCGGCGGCTACATCGACGATCACGTGGTGAAGCGCGGCGCGCAGGTCTTCCGCGAGACGTGCGCCGGCTGCCATTCGAACGGCAAGCCCGTCCCGAGCCCGCACAACGTGTACTCGGACGACCTGCTCCACATGGCGAGCGGATACCGGCCGTTCATCGGCGAGCCGCCGGGCGAGATCGGCACCCACAAGTGCCGCTCGCTGACCACGAACTGGAGCAACGGGCACATCTGGGCGGAGTTCAGCTCCGACTTCAAGCGCACCCTCGGCCCCGGCTTCTACCGCGACGTGCCGCTGCTCGGCATCTGGGCGACGGCGCCGTTCCTCCACAACAACCGGCTCGGCTCCGAAGCCGCCGGACCCGACGTCGCGTCGCGCGTCGCCGCCTTCGAGCAGTCGTACGCGCTGCTCGTGAACCCCTGGCTGCGCGATCCGCTCGGATCCATCCAGAGGACGACGGTGCCCGTCACCGTCTCCCTGGGCGGCCTCACCATCACGCTGCCCGCGGGCACGCCCGTGGACCTCTTCGCCAACCTCGACCCGAAGACGCTGACGCTGAGGTGCCCCGATCTCGTGGAGAACGGCGGCCACTACTTCGGCGCGCTCCTCTGCGACGCCGACAAGTACGCGCTGCGCGAGTTCCTGAAGACGCTCTGACGCGGAGGGGCGCGGCAGTCTACGATGAGCGAGGATGGCCGCCGACATCATCCTGGCTTTCCCGAGCCCGGTGCCGCCGATGCGTCACCAGCGCAGCACGCTGCTGCAGAGCGGGATGGCGACGCTCCGAGAGGCGGGACTGTACGAGGCCTACGTCGGCGTGGCGCCCAGGGCCGTGCGCGAGGAGATCGAGGGCGCGGTCGCCGGCATGTGGATCCCCATCGAGACGGCGGTCGAGCACTACCTCGCGTGCGACAAGCTGGGGCTGTCGTCGGAGTCGGTCTCCAAGCTGGGGCGCGCGACGTTCGACAAGAGCAAGGGTCTGCTGCTCGGCGCCGCGACGAGCCTCGCGCGCGGCGCCGGGGTCTCGCCGCTGACCCTCGCGCCCCACCTCCAGCGTTTCTGGCTGCGCGGGTACGACGGAGGCGGCGTGCAGGCGACGCGCCTCGGGCCCAAGGAGCTGCGGCTCGACGTCATCGCCAGCCCCGTCCTCAAGAGCGCCTACTTCCGGGCGGCGCTGCGCGGGCTGTGCACGGCGCTGTTCGAGCTCGTGACGCGGCGGGTGTACGTCCATCTCGACGCGGCTCGCGGGCCGGACACGGCGGTGATGCTCCGCGTGCAGTGGGTCTGAGCCTCAGTCCCGGGCGTTCGCGACGATGCGCGCCAGATCGCTCGCGCCGAGCGGCGTCTCGTCGTCTTCGGCTCGACCCGCGAGCAGCTCCAGGGCTGCGTCCGCCGCGCGGACGATGGCGACGCCGTCGCGGCGCACGGCGGCCTCGCCGGGCTCGAGGGCGCGCGGGAAGTCGGGCGTCGGGCGCACGCGGGTGAGGATCACGAGCTCGTCGCCGATCTCGGTCCACGCGCCCGGGTAGGGCGCGGCGGCGCGCACACGTCGGGCGATGCGCTCGGCGGGCCACGTCCAGCGGATCGCCAGGTCTTCCTCCGTGGGCGCGGGAGCCGCCGTCGCGAGCGCATCGTCCTGCCTCACGGGTTTCGGCGGCCTGCCCTCGGCGTACGCGCGCACCGTCTCCCGCAGGATCGCCAGGCTCGGCCGGTCGAGCACGCGCGCCAGTCGCCACGCGTCCCACGCGGGGTCGATGCGCACTTCACGCCGCGCGAGCACTGGGCCCGTGTCGTACTCCGGCTCCAGGAGATGCGCCGTCACGCCGGTGACCTCGTCGCCCGCGTCGATGGCCCAGAAGTACGGGTCGGGTCCGCGGTACCGCGGGAGCAGCGACGGGTGCACGCCGACCGCGGGCGCGATCGCCAGCACCGTCGGAGGCACGGGCTTCACCCAGAACCAGCTCACGAGCAGGTCCGGCCGCGCAGCCCGGATGCGTGCGACCACCTCCGCACGGCCGAGCTCCGGCATGCGCTCCACCCGGCCGGGCGCCATGTGCTTCTCCAGCCGCCGCAGCCCCTTCTCGACGAGCACGCCGGCCCACGCGACCTCGTGCCCGTCGCGCGCGAGGAGCACGGCCGCCATCGGCAGGCCGAAGAACGCGATGCGCACTCAGCTCGCAGTGACCGGCGGCACGATGAGCCCCGGCGTCGGCTCCTCGCCCGACTGCCGCAAGAGCGCCGTGCGCACGGCGTGCTCGACCAGCTGCCAGAGCTGCTGCCGGTCGGTCACGCGCCCGAGGAACCCGATGGGGATGCGGAAGCCGCCCTTGTCGCGGCGACCGCCGCCGTACGGTCGGCCCTTCTCGTCCGTCCCGAACGCCTGCTCGAGCCACACGGCCGGGTCGACGCTCGGCGAGTGCGTCCGCAGCGAGCCCTCGATCGTCTTGTCGCCGACCACGCCGTACACGACGCACGTGTCGATGTCCTCGCGTCGCACGAGGAAGTCGGCAGCCTGCGCGATGGTGTCGCGCTCGGCCTCGCTGACGAAGCCGACGCCGGCCATGGCGAAGTTGCGCCGCACGACCATCGCCTGGAGCGCGCGCGCGATGACGTCCATCGCCGTCGGCGCGATGAGCCGCCGCGACAGGTCCTCGAGCAGATCGCGGTCGCACACCTCGACGATCTGCGCCGCCGCCCGGAAGTCCGCCGAGCGCGCCAGCATGAAGTCGTCCGTGTCCGTCGCCAGGCCGTGCATCAGCGCGGTGCAGATGCGCCGGTCCTCCTCGACGTCGGGATCCGGCGCCGCGAGCTCGCCCAGGTACTCGACGAAGATGGTCGCCGTCGCCCCCACCTCGTACCGCAGGTCGACGAACCGGGCCTTCGGCGGCGTCACGGCCCTGTGGTGGTCGACGATCGTCAGCACCTCGTACTGCCCGGCGTCGCCCAGGTCCGGATCCACCTCGTGGGCATCCACGAGCGACAGGAAGTCGACGCGCCCCACCTCGGCGACGCTCTTGATCTTCTTCAGCTCGAGGCCCAGGAGCTTCACCAGCGCGCGGTTCTCGCGGTGGCTCACCTCCTGGACGTAACCGACCGTCGTCTGCGCCACGCCCATGCGCTGCGCGAGGTGCGCCTGCGCGATCGCGCACGCGATGCCGTCGGGATCGGGGTGACCGCGCAGCGGGATGAGCACGTGCTTGCCGCGCGCGGCGCTCAGGGCTTCGGCGAAGCCGCGCGAGCGCGGCTCCGACGCGGGCGGCGTGGCGGGCGTCAGCCGCCTGACCGGTTCGTTCATCGTGGACCGAATTGTGGGCACGTTTGGACCTGCAAATCCAGGTGGCGCCCGCCCCCGCCAGAGCTCGTCTTGCGCTTCAGGAAGTGCTCGCAGGAGCGATGCCAGCCAATGTAGCCATGCGAAAGCCCAGGGGAAACGCCAAGCGTGCCACAACGTTCCCGGCCCTCGCCGGGCGGGCCGGTGGTAGCGTCGGGCCGGCGATGCAGCCACGGCGGATCGCGATCCTGCGGCTCGTGCGCACCCTGGCGGCGCCCGTGCTGCTGGCGATCCCGCCGCTCTTCTGGGTCGCCGACGCGACGAGGCGCGCCTCGTACACCACGCTCGGGCGCGACCAGGGGATCTTCCAGTACATCGCCTGGGCGATCGCGCGGGGCGAGCGCGACTACGGCGACATCCGCGACGTCAACGGGCCGCTGACGCACCTGGTGCACCGGCTCTTCCTCGCGCTCGGGGGCGCGGACGAGCATCGATTCCGTGTCCTCGATCTGCTCGTGACGGGCGCGACCTTCGCCGCGGTGGGCCTCTGCCTTCCCGGCTGGCGCGGGCGGCGGAGGGTCGAGCTTCCCGAGCGCGTCGCGTGGGCGCTGGCCGCATGGGTCGTGCTCAGCGGGCAGTACCTGCTCTACGGGTACTGGGACCTCGCGCAGCGCGAGAGCTTCTTCGACTGGTTCATGCTGCCGTCGGTCGCGCTGCAGCTCGTGGCGTCGCGCTCGCGCCGGCCCGGTCGCTGGCTCGTCGCCGTCGGCGCCCTCTCGGCGGTCCCGTGGCTGGGGAAGCCGACGTACGCGCTCTTCACGGCGGCGCAGGTCCTCGGGCTGCTCGCCGACACGGGCATGTGCATGACGCGGCGAAAGGCGCTGCGCTGGTTCGGCGTCGGCTTCGGCGCGGGGCTCGTGCCCGTGGGCCTCTGGCTGCTCCTGCGCGCAGACGTCGGCGCGTATCTGCACAACCAGTTCACCGACGTGCCCGCGATGTACCGGTTCATCTGGCCGCGCTCGGTCGCCGACATCCTCACGAACCCGTGGAACGCGTCGCAGGCCATCTTCGGCGTCATCGGCGCCATCGTGCTGCTGGCGCTGGCGGCCCTCGGCGAGATGCCCGCGCGCGTCGTGCCCGTGGCGCTCCTCCCGCTGGCGGCGCTCGGCAGCATCGTCGCGCAGGCCAAGGGGTTCCCGTATCACTTCCACCCGCTCACGGCGGCGGTGCACCTGCAGTGGCTCGTCTTCGCCGCGTGGCTCGCCGAACGAACGCGGACGGCGCGCCGCGACCGCGCGCTCCTCCGCCTGGTGCCGCTCGCCGTGTGCGTCGTCTTCGCCCTGCGCGTCGCGACGTCGATGGAAGACTCCCCGCACATCCGCGCCACCTGGCTGCTCTGGTCGCCGCCGACGGCCGAGGACCGCGAGAAGGCCGACTACTTCTCCCACTTCCCCGAGCCGGACTTCTTCCCCTACGAGCTGCGCCAGACGGCGGCCTACCTCCGCGCCCACACGCGCGACGACGACCGCGTCCAGGTCTACGGGATGGACCCGTACCTCCTCTTCCTCGCCGGACGCCTCTCGGCGACGCCGTACCTCTACGCGTACGACCTCGACGCGGACGCCGCCCTGGGCGGGTGGACCGGCGCCGTGCCCGACGAGGCCCAGCGCGCCCGCATCCGCGCGATACGCGACGCGCACGAGGCCGACCTGGTGCGCCGCCTCGACGCGCGCCCGCCCGCGGCGTTCGTGTTCCTCGACGCGTCGCCCCTCATGACGGCGAAGGACGCGCGCGAGGACTTCCAGCGGCACTGTCCCGAGGCTTGGGACTGGTTCGCGGACCGCTACGTCGAGTCCGCACGCTTCGGCCACAATCACGTGTGGTTCCGCAAAGATGTGGCGCCACCGGCAGAGCCCGGGGAACCGGGGGAAGACCCCTCCGAGACGCCTTAAGCTAGGTTGGTGACCGTTCGCGGACGCACCATGGACGACTCAGAGGCAGCCCCCGCATCCCAGTCCGGCGCATGGCCGGCTCAGGCGGCCTCGAGCGCCCACAGCGTGACCCCCGGGCCGGCCTCGGCCTCCGTCCACGCGCCGGCTCCGTCGGTGGGGCCGCCGTCCATCGCCACCATCATCGCGGCCGAGACGCCGGATCTGCGCGCGAACGCGCTCTACCTCAACCGCGAGCTCTCCTGGCTCGAGTTCAACGCGCGCGTCCTGGCCGAGGCGGACAGCGACGTGGTCCCGCTGCTCGAGCGGCTCAAGTTCCACGCGATCGTCGCCAGCAACCTGGACGAGTTCTTCATGGTCCGCGTCGCGGGGCTGAAGCAGCAGCTGACGGGCGAGGTCGACGAGATGGGGCCCGACGGGATGACCGTCGGCGAGCAGCTCTCGGCCATCGCGGCGCGCGTGCACGAGCTGGCGTCGGCGCAGTCGGCGGGGCTCGCGGCGCTGCTCCCGAAGCTCGCCGAGGCCGGCATCGTGTTCGTCTCGCCGAAGGACCTCTCGCCGCAGTCGCTGTCGGAGCTCGACGCGCGCTTCGCGAGCGAGGTGTTCCCGATCCTCACGCCGATCGCCATCGACCCGGGCCATCCGTTCCCGCAGGTGCGCAACAAGAGCCTCAACCTCGGCGTCATGTTCACGCGCGAGGGCACGCTCGAGCAGGGGTTCGGCGTGGTGCAGGTCCCCTCGATGCTGCCGCGCCTCTTCCCCGTGTCGGGCGTGAAGACGCCGGCCGGGCAGCCGGCCATGCGCGCCTTCGTGCTGCTCGAGGACCTGCTCGCGCGGCACGTGAGCACCGTCTTCCCGGGCGTGCGGGTCGACGGGATCTACGTCTTCCGCGTCACGCGCAACTTCGACATCGAGGTCGACGAGGAAGAGGCCGACGACCTGCTGCAGAGCATCCAGCAGGAGCTGAGGCGCCGCGAGCGCGGCAACGCCGTGCGCCTCGAGGTCAGCGGTGACGCGCCGGCGGGGTCGCTCGCGAAGCTCGTCAAGGCGCTCAAGCTCGATCCGGACCGCGACGTGTACACGATCCGCGGGATGCTCAACGCCGCGGACCTGATGAGCATCACGCGCGTGGACGACCGCGCGCTGCGCGACGAGCCCTTCCAGCCGCACGCGGTGCCGCCGCTCCGCGACGCCGACGATCCGTTCGCCGTGATCCGCGAGCAGGACGTGCTGCTCTACCACCCGTACGAGTCGTTCGACGTCGTGAGCGACATCGTGGCGCGCGCGGCCGAAGACCCCGACGTGCTCGCGATCAAGCAGACGCTCTATCGCGCGGGCGGTGACTCGCCCATCGTGAAGGCGCTCGTGCGCGCGGCGGAGAGCGGCAAGCAGGTCACGGCGATCGTGGAGCTCAAGGCGCGGTTCGACGAGGAGTCGAACATCGTCTGGGCGCGCATGCTGGAGAACGCGGGGGCGCACGTCGTCTACGGCCTGCTCGGCCTGAAGACGCACGCCAAGTGCCTGCTCATCGTGCGGCGCGAGAAGGGGAAGCTCCGGCGCTACGCGCAGCTCGGGACGGGCAACTACAACCCGACGACGGCGCGCCTCTACACCGACTTCTCGCTCTTCACGGCGAAGGACGCGGTGTGCGAGGACGTGTCGTCGCTCTTCAACCTGCTCACGGGCTACTCGGCGCCGCCGAAGTGGAACAAGCTGGTCGTCGCGCCGCTCGGGATGCACGAGGCCGTGCTCGGGCTCATCGCGCGCGAGGCCGAGCACGCGCGCGCCGGGCGGCCGAGCGGCATCGAAGCGAAGATGAACGCGCTCGTCGATCCCGACGTGATCGAGGCGCTCTACCGCGCGTCGCAGGCGGGCGTGCCGATCACGCTGCTCGTGCGCGGCATCTGCTGCTTGCGCCCCGGGATCCCGCGCGTGAGCGAGACCATCGAGGTGCGCGCGCTCATCGACCGCTTCCTCGAGCACGGGCGCGTCTTCCACTTCCACAACGCGGGCAAGAACGAGGTCTATCTCTCCAGCGCCGACTGGATGCCGCGCAACTTCCACCGCCGCGTCGAGGCGATGTTCCCCGTGGAGGACGAGGGGCTGAAGAAGCGGCTGCTCGACATCCTCGCGATCCAGCGCACCGACAACCTGAAGGCGTGGCACCTGCGGCAGGACGGCAAGTACGAGCGCGTGCAGGTCGCCCCGGGAGCCCCGCTGGTGCGCGCGCAGGCCAAGTTCATCGAGCAGACGCGCGAGCGCGTGAAGTCGGCGGAGGCGGCGCAGGCAAGCGGACGCTTCCACCTCGGCGCCCTGTCGCGGCCGAAGCTCGAAGCGGACGGGCAGGGCGGCAGGCGGGCGCGGCGCGAGCCGAGAGAACCGCGGCGCCGCGCGTAGTACGCTCGCGCCCCCATGAGCGGAGCTGCTGGAACGAGGCGCGGGTACTACCCGCCGGTCGAGCCGTACAGGACGGGGCGCCTGCGCGTCTCGGCGGTGCACGAGATCTACTGGGAGCAGAGCGGCAACCCGCAGGGGAAGCCCGCGGTGTTCCTCCACGGCGGCCCCGGGTTCGGGACGGAGCCGAATCACCGGCGCTTCTTCGATCCGGCGCGCTACCGCATCGTGCTCTTCGACCAGCGGGGGTGCGGCAAGAGCACGCCGCACGCGAGCCTCGAGGAGAACACGACGTGGGACCTCGTGGCGGACATCGAGAAGCTGCGCGAGATGCTGGGGATCGAGCGATGGCTCGTCTTCGGCGGCTCGTGGGGGAGCACGCTGGCGCTCGCGTACGCCGAGGCGCACCCCGAGCGCGTCACGGAGCTCGTGCTGCGCGGCATCTTCCTCATCCGCAAGGGCGAGATCGACTGGTTCTACCAGCGCGGGGCGAGCGCGATTTATCCGGACGCGTGGGAGAAGTACCTCGAGCCGATCCCGGAGGCCGAGCGCGGGGATCTCCTGCGCGCGTTCCACCGGCGGCTCACGAGCGACGACGCCGAGGTGCGCGTGCGCGCCGCGAAGGCGTGGAGCATCTGGGAGGGGAGCACGAGCTGCCTCGTGCCGAACGAGAGCCTCATCGCGAAGACCGCGGGGGACGCCTTCGCGCTCGCGTTCGCGCGCATCGAGTGCCACTACTTCGTGAACGACGCGTGGCTGCAGGGGGAGAGAGACCTCCTGCGCAACGTCGGGCGCGTCCGGCGGATCCCGGCGACCATCGTGCAGGGACGGTACGACGTGGTGTGTCCGATGGAGACCGCGTGGGCGCTGCACCGCGCGTGGCCCGAGGCCGATTTCCGCGTCGTCCAGGAAGCGGGGCACTCGGCGACCGAGCCGGGGATCCTCCACGAGCTGGTGCAGGCGACGGACCGGTACGCGGGAGGCGCGCACACGGCGCAGTGAGGCGGGCTCACGGGGGATTGAGCCAGGCTCAATGCCTCGAGAGGCGTCCTCACGGGCTCGTGAGGCGGCCTCACGGCGCAGAGAGGAAGCCTCACAGGGTCGAGAGGCCGGCTCACAGGCCCGAGAGCCTGGCTCACAGGCCTGAGAGGCCGGCTCACGAGCCCGGGAGGCCGGCTCACGAGCGCGAGAGGCGGGCTCAAAGCCGCGGGAGGCTGGCTCAAATGGCCGTGAGCCCGCCCGGCAGAGCTTTGCGTCTCTGCACCCGTCCCGGCCGGCGCTAAGGTGTGAGCCCGCCATGGCGCAGCCCCACACGGTCGTCATCCCCTTCGGCGTGCCCGACGAGGGCAAGGGGCTCGGCCTGGGGCTCGCGGCGCTCGTGCACGCGTTCGTGCACGTGAGCGGGAGCGGCGTCGCCATCGCGCAGCTCCACGGCAAGAAGAAGGACGAGCCGGACAGCGCGCCGCCCGCGCCGGTCGAGGCGTTCGTGCCGCCGGCGACGTGGAACGATCTGGCGCGCCGCGTGGACGCTCCCGGCGTGACGCAGCTCGTGCTCACCGGCACCCTCGAGCCGCCGGGCGACGGGGCGGGGGCGATCCAGCTCCTCGCGTTCGACCCGCGTGACGGGCGGACGCGCGCGCGCGTGGACGCGCCGATCGACGAGCACCACGCGGGGGCGTCGCTCGTGGGGGCGCTCGAGCGGCTGTGGGCGGGGCTCGGCGGGGACATCGGCGCGCTCGGCGGGCTGCGCGAGCTGGAGTGGGATTCGCTCGAGAGCGTGCTGCGCGCCGAGCGTTGCGCCCTTCACGATCCGCTTCGCGGCGGGCCGCACGACCGGCTCGCGGCGATGCTCCACCTCGGGCGCGCCATCGGCGACGCGCCGGACGCGCGCTATCCGGTCGAGCGGCTCGCGGCGATGGCGCTCGAGACGGCGTCGGGGCCGGCGCTCGATCCGAAGCTGGCGGCGGCGGCGGCGCGGGCGCTCGAGCGGGCCGCGGCAGACGCGCCGGCGCACGTCGAGCTGGTCGAGGCGCTGGCGGCGCTCGAGCTGCGGCTCGGGCAGGCGCGGTCGGCGGAGCGCCGGCTCAACGCGGCGCTCGCGCGTGACCGCAAGCGGGCGCGCCTCTACATGCTGCTCGCGCAGGCGCTGCGGGCGCAGGGGTCGCTCGACGCGGCGCTGGCGACGCTCGACGCGGGGCGCGCCGAGGCGGGGGCCGATGCGTCGCTCTCGACGGAGCGAGGGGCGGTGCTCGCGGCGCGCGGGGACATGGAGGGCGCGAAGGCCGCGTGGCGCGAGGCGCTCGCGAGCGACCCGGTGATGCTCGCGCCGTTCACGATGCTCGGGGCGCTCGCGATGCGGGCGAAGGACGCGGTGACGGCGCAGCAGCTGGTCGACGCGGCGCTCGCGGCGCCGGCCCCGCACGCCGAGGTGCTCCGGCGCGCGGTGCACCTGGCGCTCGCGACGGAGGCCGACGGGATCCCGCGGGCGGCGCGGGTGGCGCGGCTCGCGGCGCGCATCGTGGAG
>DASVWO010000144.1:0-5322 GCA_036393165.1 Polyangiaceae bacterium
CGTCGCGATCAGCGTGGATCCGGTGACCGGGATGCCCGGCATCGGCTCGAACCTCCCGGACGCCGCCGCCGGCGCGATGACCGACTTCGGCACCGGCTGGGACGACGGGACCACCTCGCACGGCCGCCCCGCCGCCGTGACGTTCGCGCCCGACGGTCGCCTGTTCCTCACGAACGACAACACCGGCGACATCGTCTGGATCGCGCCGCTGAGCCTCTGATTCGTTGCCGCGCCCGGCTCACTTGTGCGCGCGGCGCGCGGCGTCGGCCGCGAGCGGATCGTCCTGCGCCGGGGCGACCATGGCGAGGTACTGCGCGTACGTGTTCGCCGCCTCCGGGTTGCCGATGGCTTCCTCGGCGCGCGCCAGCCAGTACACCGCCGGCGGGACGAGGTGCGCGCTCGGCATCCAGTAGTCCGCGGCGTCGCCCCTGTGCTGCACGCACGTCTGGAGCTCCGTGTACGCCTCCTGCATTGCCCCCAGGTCCATGTACGCGCGCCCGAGCGCGAAGTGCGTGAGCCACGCGTCGCGCGTGCTCAGCGACTCCTGGAGCGCCGTCACCGCCTCGCGCGCCTTGCCTCGCGCCCGCAGCGCCTCGCCCGCGAGACGCTGGCCCATGGCGCGGTCGTCCGGGGAGAGGCTGCCCGAGAGGCGCGTCGTGATCGCCGCCGCCCGCTCCGGGTGGTGCGCCTCGATGAACACCGACGCGGCGAGCGCCTGCAGGCGCGCCTCGTCCGATCGCGCCGCCTGCGCCGCCGCGGCCAGCGCCCCCGCCGTGTCGCCCAGCCGCAGCCGCGCCCCGGCGAGCGCCATCCACGCCCCGTTCTCGTTCACCTCGTCGTGCTCCGCGCGCGTCGCCTTCGTCTCCGCCTCGAGGATCGCCGTCGCGTCGTGCAGCCGACCCTCGTACAGCGCGACGTCCGCGAGCCCCGCCGCGGCGAGGCGCGGATCCTTCTGCGTCAGGCCGCTCAGGACGTCGACCGCTTCCTTCGGCCGCCCGAGCAGCAGCTGCGCGATCGCCATGTACCCCGGCACCACCTCGGGCGCCGTCGGCAGGTCGGCCATGACGCGCTGGCCCTCGCGCAGCGCCTCGTCGAACGCGTCGGTGCGCAGCAGGAAGCTCACCATGTTGCCGCGCGCGAGCGGGTTGCGCGGGAAGGCCTGCGCCGCGCTCCGCCCCGCCTCGAGCGCGCGCTTGTCGTCGCCGAATTGCTGGTACGTGACCGCCAGGTTGATCGCCGACGACAGGTCCTGCGGCCAGCGCGCCCGCAGCTTCTCGTACGCGTCGATGGCGCGCGGGTAGTCGCCCACCGTCCCGTAGTAGTCGCCGAGGAACCCGAGCCGGTCGCGCTCGCCCATGCGGTCGACCCACTTGAACGCGATGCGGAACTGCTGCTCGGCCTCCGAGCGCTTCGCCTCGTTCCAGAGACAGAGCGCGAGCGCCGAGCGCGCCTGCGAGAACTCGGGATCGAGCTGCACGGCCCGCTGCAGGCGTGTCTCGGCCTCGGTGTACTTGCCGAGCGAGTTGAGCGCCTGGCCGACGTTCCACTCGTGCACGGCGTCGAGCGACGCCGAGAGCCCGAGGTTCTCGGGGGTCGTCGCGTCGCCGGGGCCGGCGGGGTCGCGCGCGAGGCGGCGGATGTCGTCGGCCACCCCGCACACGGTGGCGACGTAGTGGGCCGCGTCGGCCGTGACGGAGCGGTCGATCATCGTGGAGCCGCTCGCCGCGTCCTTCACCTGGAGGCTCAGCGTGTAGCCGCCGGCGCCCGGGGAGACCGTGCCCTGCACCGTGATGACGGAGCCGGAGCGGGCGGCGGCGAGCCTGGCGCCGAAGCCCTCGTCGACGTTCGGGTGCTGCGGGTCGACCTCGCTCGCGATCTCGTGCAGCTTCGAGCCGGAGAACGGGTCGAGCTTCGTCGAGCGGCGCAGAGCGGTCGAGAGGATCGCGTCGGTCGTCCCGTCGAGCATCGGGTCCGCCGTCCCGTTGGTGATGGCGAGCACGAGGACGGGCGTGATGGTCGCCGTGCCGCTCACCGTGGTCATCGACGACGCCGACGGCGCGGGCCGCGGCCGGGGCGCCGCCGGTGCGGCCGGGTGCCGCATCGCCGCGATCGTCACCACGCCGGCGCCGATGGCCGCCCCGCCGATCGCCACCCACAGGCCGAGCCGCCTGCGCGGGCGCACGCGCTTGCCCGAGAGCGATCGCGTCGTCGCAGGCGGCGCCGCCAGCGTCGGCGCGCTCGCGATCGCGTCCACCACGGGGCTCGACGGCGGCATGCTGCGCACCGGCATCATCGCCAGCGCCGTCCGCGAGGGCGACGGCAGCGCCGACGCGTGCACCGCGGCCACCAGCGCCTCGCGCATCGCCGTCACGCTCGGCCAGCGGTCCTTCTTCTCGAACGCGAGCGCCTTGTCGACCACCTCGGCGATGGGCGGCGGCACCGTGGGCACGAGCGATCGCAGCGGCGGCGCCGAGCTCGTCGCCGCCTTCACGAGCACCTGGGACACCGCCTCGCCGTCGTGCACCAGCGTCCCCGTGAGCAGCGTGAACATCGTCGCCCCGGTGGCCCACACGTCGGTCTGCGCGTCGATCTCCGCCGCCTTGTGCCCCGCCTGCTCGGGCGCCATGAACGCCGGCGTCCCCACGTACGTCCCCACCGCGGTGCTGAGCGCGTTCCCGGCGCCCCCGAGCGCATCGCGCACGCGCGCGATCCGGAAGTCGAGCACCTTGAGCGTCCCGTCCTGCGTGACGAAGAGGTTCGCCGGCTTGATGTCGCGGTGGACGATGCCCTTCTCGTGCGCGGCCGCCATCACGTCGAGCAGCTGGTCGGCCACCGCGAGCGTCATGTCGAGCGGGAGCTTCCCGCCCCAGTCGTTCGCCAGCTGCTCGGCGGTTCGCCCCTTGAGCAGCTCCATCACGAGGAACGCCGCCCCGTCCTCGGCCACGTCGTCGTCCACGACGAGCACCGCGCCCGGGTGCTTCACCGAGTTCGCCGCGTACCCCTCGCGCAGGAACCGCGCGCGCACGTCGGAGTGAATGCTCAGCTCCGGGTGCAGCATCTTGAGCGCGAACTCGGCCTGGTTGCGGTGCGTCGCCTTGTAGACGACGGCCATCCCCCCGACCCCGAGCACCCCGTCGATCGTGTACTTGTCGCGGACGACCGTCCCGATCTTCTGCTTCGCGCGCTCGAGCAGGTCGGCCTCGGTCACGGCCTCAGCGTATCAAGCCTCGACGCTGCCGTCGTTCGTTGCTAAACATTTCAGCAATGGCGCGAATCAAGCGAACGGTGGAGACGTTCTCCGTTTCGGTGGACTCGCGCACCAAGCGCATCCTGAAGAAGCATGCCGACCGGGTGTTCGGCGGCAACATGTCCGCGCTCATCGCCGCATTCGGGCGCGAGGCGGAGAAGCGCGATGCCCTCGACTGGCTGCTCCGCGACGCCGGGGGCTCGGCCCTCACGGACGAGCTACGCGACCAGCTGGACGCCGAGCTCGGCGCGACCAAGCGCAAGAAGCCAGCGGCGTGAGCGGCGCGACCTACGACACGGGAATGCTGATCGCGCTCGACCGCAAGAGGTCGCGGGCGCTCGCCATCCACGAACGCCTTTTCGAGCGAGCGATTCGTGTCACGGTCCCCTGGGTCGTCGTGGCCGAGTTCTGGCGCGGCCGAACGGACAGGCGCGACGCGATCCTGCGGTCCGTGGACATCGAGGCGGCGTCGATCGACTTGGCAAAGCGAGCGGGCGAGGCACTCGCCGCCGTGTCGGGCGCGACGATCGTCGACGCCATCGTCATGGCCTCCGCCGCCGCCCGAGGCGACGTGGTGTACACCAGCGACTTCGACGACCTCACAGCCTTGCAGCGACGATTCCCGAGCGTCCGACTTCTCGCAGTGTGACCCTGCGCCGGGGCTAGGGGTTCGGCTTGTTGCCCAGGGGCGGCTTGTTCCCGGCCGGCGGCTTGTTCGGAGTCGGTGCGGTGCTCTGCTCGGTCGGCGGAAGCGCCTGATCGAACGGAGGCGGCGGCGCTGCGGATGCCGTCGCCGAGCCGGGCACGAACTCGGGCTCGGGGCGGATGTCCTCGTGCGGATTGCGGTGGAGCAGCCACCAGACGATCGCGCCGACCACCGCGGCGACGGCCGCCCACTTCGCGGTCGTCGTCACGCGGCGCCACCAGAGCAGGAAGCGATCGCGCCGGTCCTTCTCGAACTTCTGCCGCAGCGGCAGGTACTTCTCTTTCAGCCGGTGCACCCGGTTGTTCAGCTGGTTCTCGGTCATCCCCGCGGCGGCGGCGATGTCGGCGTAGCCCTTCTTGCTGCGCGCCTTGCGGACGATGAGGTCCAGCGTCCGCTTCTCCTCCGGGTTCTTCGCGACCTGCTCGCGCAGCCAGCGGCTGATCATCCACGGCGGCAGCGGCCCGTCGGCCGGCAGCGGCTCCTCGTCCTGCATGTCCTCGGGCGCGGGCGGTTGCTCCTCGACCGCCGCCTCCCGATTGACCCACTTCCGCTCCTTCTTCTCGTCGCGGAAGTGAGTCATCGCGACCGTCGCGGCGACCGCGCCGATCCACCCGCGCTTTCCGTCCGACGAGCGCGGCAGCGCGCCCGTCTTCAGCGCCTTCTCGTTCACCTTCTGCACGATGTCGTCGATCACGTCCGCCGGCGTGTTCGACGATCGCGCAGTGACCACCTCACGGATGCGATCCTGCGTCTCTCTCTCTCCGAGGAACGCCCGCATCTCCGCGCGGGTCACCGGTTCCCCGTCGGGTATCGGCACATCCGGCTCGCCCGGTCCGCTATCGGGCGCGGCTTCTTCCTCTGGAAGCGCGTCGGCCGACGCGGCGTCCGCGGGCGCATCGCCATCCGGCGCGTCGGAATCGCCCTCCGACGCGTCCCATTCGCCATCCGACGCGTCCGGATCGCGGTCGGACGGCTCTTTCTCCCCAGGACCCATGGCAGTTCGGCGAACGCATGCTGAAGCTGCCCCATCGATCGTGCAAGTCGGGCCATGAACCGCGGGCGACCGCCGGTGGCCCGCGAGGGAACGCCGATCGCCCGCACGAGACCGCCCGTCGGTCGCGATTCACCAGCCCATGAAACGCGATCGACCGCCCAAGACCCGTGATCCACCGCCGGGTGAATCGCGATCGACCGCCCGGTGAATCGCGGTCCACCGCCCAAGACGCGCGACCCACCACCGGGTGAATCGCGGTCGACCCGGTGGGGGAGCGCTCCCGACGGGTCATAATTCCAGGGAGATGCGGCGCTGGCTCGTGTTCATCTGCGGTTGGCTTGCGGCCTGCGGCAGTACCGGAGGTGGGTCGACCCC
>DASVWO010000145.1:0-26401 GCA_036393165.1 Polyangiaceae bacterium
CTCTCCCTGATGCGCCAGACGACGGTGGGCCGCATCTTCGCGCGCCTGACGACGGCCATCGAGTCGGAGGCGCGGCGCAGCGGGCGCGCCGTCATCGTGCGCACGCGCGGGGCCGACGAGACGATCGACCGGCGCGTCGCCGAGATGCTCGTCGAGCCCTGCCTGCAACTCGTACGCAACGCCGTCGCGCACGGCATCGAGCCGCCCGAGGTGCGCGCGACGCTCGGCAAGCAGCAGGCGGGCACCGTGTCGCTCACGGCGCGCAAGCAGGGCAACCGGCTCGCCGTGACGATCGAGGACGACGGCGCGGGCGTGGACGTCGACGACGTGCGCGCGCGCGCTCTCGATGCGGGCCTGGTGACGCAGGGGGTTGCCGAGGGCGCCGACGACGACACGCTGCTCTCGCTGCTCTTCGTCCCGGGGTTCTCGACGCGCGAGTCGAGCGATCTGCTCGCCGGGCGCGGCATCGGCCTGGACATCGCGAGGAGCGCGATCCAGCGCCTGGGTGGCGCGATCCGCCTCTCGAGCCGCGCGGGCCACGGCTTCAGCGCGCGCCTCGACGTGCCGATCGAGAGCGGCCTGGTGACGATGCTCTGGGTGACCGCCGGAGACGAGGAGTACGCATTGCCGGCGCTGCACGTGCGCCGCGTGCGCCTGCCCGACTCCTCGGGCGGGGGGGGGGCCCCGCCCGACAACGAGACAGTCACGCGCGTGCCGCACCTGCTCGCGTGCCTCGAGGAAGGATCGAGCGGGCGCACCGGTTACGTCCTCGACCTGGAGCTCGAGGGCGACGACGAATCCTCCGGCCCCGCGTCGCTCGGCGTCGACGCCGTCGGCCGCACCGAGGAGCTGCTCGTGCGTCCGCTCGGTCCGCTCGTCGCGGGGCTCGGCCCGTTCGCGGGCGCCATCGTTCGAGGCGACGGCTCGCTGCGTCTCGCGCTCGACGCGTGGGCCCTCGCCCCGCGCGCCCGCGCGTTCGGACGGCGTCGCAACGCGAGCAATCGCCCGCCGCCCGCATCGGTGCGCTGATATCCTCCGTACCTTCGCCCCGTGGTTGCCCCGAGCCGTCCCTTCGTGATCGACGCCATGAAGGAGGGCGACATCCGTGAGGTCGCCGCGATGGAAGGTCCGACGCGCATGGATGAGGCGCAGGTGCGGGCCGAGCTCGAGCGTCCGTGGGCCCGCATCTGGGTCGCGCGCGAGACGGAGCCGGGCTCCAGCGCCTCCCGCGCCTCCCCGGCGAGGGACGAGATCACGGGCTATCTCGTCGCCTGGCACGTCGCGGACGAGCTCCACGTGATGAACGTCGCCACCCGCGCCGACCGTCGCCGGCGCGGCGTCGGGCGCGCCCTCGTGGACGCGGCCGTCGGCTACGCGCGCGCCCGCCGCGTGCGCCACGCCCTGCTCGAGGTCCGCCGTTCGAACCGCCCCGCGATCTCGCTGTATCGCTCGGTGGGCTTCTTCGCGATGGGCGTCCGAGCCCGCTACTACGCCGACGACGAGGACGCCGTGGAGATGGTCCTGCTCTTCGACCCCACGACCGGCGACATCGTCGCGCACGCCGACGAGATCCGCCTGGAAGCCTGAGTCGACGCGCGCGCGCAAAGCGCGGCCAGCATCCGGGTGTTACACCTACGGTAGATGCGCCACGCCGTACGGGTCGCCACGCTTCTCGCTGCTTCGCTCTTCTCCACCGCCGCCCTCGCCCAGCAGAGCCCCGTCGAGACGGCGCGCGCGCTCGCGGCGCAGGGCAAGGTGGACGCGGCCATCGCCATGCTCGAGCCGCGCAAGAGCGCGCAGGGCGTCGAGGGCCGCCGCACGCGACTCGCCCTCGGTGAGCTCCTCATTCGCGCCGGCCGCCGCGCCGACGCCGAGCCGCTGCTCCTCACGCTCGCGGACGACTACAACAACGACGTCATCACGAGCAGCGATCCCGAGGGCCTCGCGATGGTCGGCCGCGCGATGCACCTCTTGCGGCACCCGAAGGACGCCGCCACCGCGTTCAAGGACAGCGTGCGCGCCGACCCGAAGCGCTTGCAGACGCACCTGTGGTGGGCCGACCTGTTCGCCGACTACTACGATCCGGGCGACGCCGAGGCCGAAGCGAACGAGGCGCTCAAGATCGCGCCGAAGAACCCCGACGCGCTCGTCCTGCTCGCGCGCCTCAAGGTCGACGACGCCTTCGACTTCGAGGCCGCCGAGAAGCTGCTGCACGACGCGCTCGCAGCGAACCCGAAGGTCGTGGGCGCCTACGCCGTGCGTGCCGGCATCGCCCTGCGCGACGGCGACCTCGCCGCAGCGGACGCCGCGATCGACGCGGGGCTCGCGATCGACGCGAACGATCTCGAGCTGCTCAGCCTGCGGGCCGCATCGCGCTTCCTCGCGGACGACACCGCGGGGTTCGACGCCGCCAAGCGCGCCGTCTTCGCGCGCAACAAGGAGTTCGCGCGCGCCTACGGCATCATCGGCGAGTACGCCGAGTGGGAGCACCGCTACGACGACGTGATCGCGATGATGAAGGACGCGGTCGCGCTCGATCCGAAGGACGGCAAGGCGTGGGCGCAGCTCGGGATGTGGCAGACGCGCGCGGGCGACGAGCAGGCCGGCGTCGCGTCGCTCGAGGAGTGGTGGAAGCACGACCACTTCAACGTCCGCGCGTACAACACGCTCGAGCGCCTCTACAAGAACTGGATCCCGAACGAGTACGACTCCGTCCCCGCCGGCATCTTCGACATCCGCTACCCCAAGGCCGAGCGCCCGGTGCTCGAACGCTACGCCCCGCGCATGCTCGCCGAGGCGTGGGGGCGCATGAAGGTCCACTACATGTTCACGCCGACGGTCCCCGTGCACGTCGAGATGTACGGGAGCCGCGACCAGTTCAGCGTGCGCACGAGCGGCCTGCCGAACATCGGCATCCAGGGCGTGTGCTTCGGGCACGTCGTCGCCGCGATGAGCCCCGGGAGCGAGCCGTTCAACTGGGGCAACGTCCTCTGGCACGAGCTCGGGCACGTCTTCGCGATCCAGATCTCGAAGAACCACGTGCCGCGCTGGTTCACCGAGGGCCTGAGCGAGTACGAGACGATGATCCGCCGCCCCGAGTGGCAGCGCGAGCTCGATCCGGAGCTGTGGCTGGCGCTCGAGAAGAACGAGCTGCCCGGCGTCGTGCACATGAACGAGGCGTTCACGCATGCGGGCGGCGAGCTCGACGTGACGGTCGCGTACTACGCGGCGAGCCAGATGATCGCCTTCACGGCGGAGCAGTTCGGCTTCCCACGCATCACCCGCGCGATGGAGCTCTGGGGCCAGGGCAAGCGCACGCCCGACGTCGTGCGCGACGCGTTCGGCGTGACGGCGCAGGACTTCGACGCGAAGTACCGCGCGTGGCAGATGGCGCGCCTCGCGCGCTACCAGGGCCAGTACGTGCCCGACTTCCACCCGAAGCCCGTGGACGACGCGAAGGCCGCCGCCGACAAGGCGCCGAACGACGCCGCGGCGCACGTGGGGCTCGCCCTCGCGCTGCTCCGTGCGCACAAGCTCGACGACGCGTCGCACGAGGTCGATGCGGCGCTGAAGATCGACCCGGCGCAGAAGGACGCGCACTTCATCGCCGCCAAGATCGCCGAAGCGAACAAGGATCCCGACGGGCAGGAGACGCACCTTCGCGCCATCAAGCAGGCGGGCGGAGACGGATACGCCATCGAGCTCGCCCTCGCCGAGATCGCCGAGAAGCGCCACGACCGCGGCGCCGTGCGCGCCGATCTCGAATCGGCCCACCGCTTCGATCCCACGCAGGTGGAGGTCGCGCGCGCGCTCTTCGACCTGGCCACCGACGAGAAGCGCGACGCCGACGCGCTCGCGGCCCTTCGCGAGGTCGCGCGGCTCGACCAGCACGATCGGCGCGCGTGGGCGCTGCTCCTTCACCGCGTGGTCGCCGCGAAGCAGTGGGACGACGCGAAGCACATCGGCGAATCGGCCGTCTACGTGGACGTCGAGAATGCCGGCATCCACACCGACTACGCGCGCGCCCTCGCGGCGACGGGCGACCACGAGTCGGCCGCGTTCGAGCTCGAGAGTGGCCTGCTCTGCGACGCGAAGGCCCCCGAGCAGGCCGAGATGCACGCCTTGCTCGCGCGCGAAAAGCTAGCGCTCGGCGATGCCGCCGCGGCGCGCACGCACCGTGACAAGGCGCTCGAGCTCGACCCGGGCAACGAGGCCGCGCGCGGACTGAAGCTCTAGCGAGGGACGCCCCGCGGTACGCCCGATGCAATCGAGCGGGGCCATGAGAACGATCGCGCTGTGCTCCGTGGGCGCCTTGCTGCTCGGCGCTTCGGCCCTCGGCTGTTACGACGAACCCGAGCAACACCCCGCCCGCTCCACTGCCGTGGTGACGCAACCCGTGATGGCGCCGCCGGTCGGGGGCTCCGTCACCGTAGTCCACCGCGACGATCAGCGGGGCGTGGCTTCGACGCAAGCCCCCGCGCAGCCCGGCGCGACACAGGCGCAGCCGAACACGCCGGTCATCAACAACTTCGTCACGGCTCCGCCGTCGTCCACGCAGGACCAGAGCGCGCAGTCGTCGTCGCTCCCCACGCAGCCCCCGCCCCTCGCGGCCACGCCGACCGACGACCGTGCGCGTGCGTCGCAGATCGTGGCGGAGGCGACACAGCAGATCGATCGCCTCACGCGGGTGCTGTCGATGTCCGCGAAGGACGCCCGCCACACCGAGATCGAGGCCGCCGTGGGTCAGCTGGAATCGAAGCGCGAGCACGTCCTGAAGGACATCAAGACGCTCGAGACGACCGGCGCGAGCAGCTCGGACGACACGCAGCACATCATCCTGAACCGCGACGTGTCCGACCTGCAGCTCGCGCTGCAGAAGAGCTACGAATACGCTCCGCCGTCGACGCAGTGATGGCGCGCCGCGCGGTACGCACGGTGCACCGAGCAGGGCCATGCGTTCCCTCTGCGCGTGGTCGATCGGCGCTCTGCTGATCTGTGCGTCCGCCGTCGGCTGCTCCCACGAGACCGCGCAACCCCGGGCGGCCGCGAGAGCCTCGAGAGCCGCGGTCGCGCGGCCGCCGCAGCCCGCGCGGGGGGGCAACGTGATCGTCGAGCACCGCGAGTACAACAGGGGCGTCACCGAGGCGCAGCCGGCGACGCCCGCTGCGCAGCCGCCGGTGGAGCCGAACGAGACGCTCGGCGAGGAGCGTGCGCGTGTGTCGCAGGCGGTGGCGCTCGCCACGCAGCAGTTGAATCGGCTCACGCGCATCGAGGAGTCGGCGGACCCCGATCGGCGGAACGAGCTCGAGGACGCCGTCGGCGATCTGAGGAATCGCCGCGAGAAGGTCCTGCAGGACATGCGCGAGCTCGAGCTCCGCGGCCCCGCCGCGTCCGCGACCGCGTCGGACACGCTGCGCGAGGAGCTCTATCGCGACCTCGCCGCGCTGCAGGCGGCGGTGCGCGAGAGCTACGCGGTCGCGCCGCCGCCGGGCAGCGGGATGTCTCCGCCGGCGCCGATCCCGCCGGGTCCGATGCACTGACGCGCGAGCTACGGACCCGCAGCGAGCGAGCCGTCGTGTCGAGGCTCGGCCGCGCCCTCCCACAGGCCGCGGTCGCGCCCGACGCCGGGCGCGTCGGCGAGGTGCTCCGCCTCGTCGGTCTGGTGCCCCATCGCGTGGAGCGCCTGCACCACGTCCTCGGGCAGCGCGCGCGGCTCGAGGAACAGCTTGTCCGGCGAGTCCTGCTGGTGGAAGCGCGGCGCGCGCACGGCGTCGCCGGCGTCCATGCCGAAGTCGAGGATGTTCGACAGCTCCTGGAACACGGCCGTGATGATGCGTGATCCGCCGGCGGCGCCGAGCACCGCCTCGATCTTTCCGTCGGGCCCGAGAACGATGCTCGGCGACATCGACGAGAGCATCCGCTTGTGCGGCGCGATCGCGTTCGGCTCTCCCTGCACGAGGCCGAACATGTTCGCCGTGCCGGGGACCGTGGCGAAGTCGTCCATCTCGTTGTTCAGCAGGAAGCCGAGCCCGGGCACGGTGACGCCGCTGCCGTACCAGCCGTTGAGCGTCGTCGTGATCGCGATCGCGTCCCCGTTGCCGTCGACGACCGAGAAGTGCGTCGTGTGCGCTCCCGGGTCCTCGGGCCCGGCGAGCTGCGGGAAGAGCTCGCGCGTCGACGTTGCCCGGTCGAGCTGGATCGTCGACCGCTGCTTCGCCGCCCACTCGGGCGAGAGCAGCTCGGCGAGCGGCATCTGCACGAAGTCCGGGTCGCCGAGCTTCGCGTTGCGCGCGGCGAAGGCGCGGCGCATCGCCTCGGCCACGAGGTGCACCTGGCGCGCCGAGTGCCAGCCTACCGCGCGCAGGTCGTACCCCTCGAGGATGTGCGCGATCATCGCCATCGTCACGCCGCCCGACGACGGCGGCGGCATCCCGATGACGTGCCGCCCGCGGTAATCGTACTCGATGGGCGTGCGCCACTTCGCCTGGTACGTCGCGAGGTCCTCCTTCGTGATGAGGCCCCCGTTCTGCTTCATGGCGCTCGCGAGCGCGTCGGCGACGGGTCCTTCGTAGAAGCCCGCCGGACCCTTCGCGGCGATGCCACGGAGCACCTGCGCGAGGTCCGGATCGTGCCACGTCGAGCCGACCGGCGGGGGCGCGCCGTTCGGCAGGAAGAGCGCCGCGGACGCCGGGAACTTCACGAGTCGCTTCTGCAGGTAGCCGATGCGCTCGTCGAACGACGCGTCGACGGCGAACCCGTGGTCGGCCAGATCGATCGCCGGCTGCAGCAGCTCGGCCCACGTCTTCTGCTTCGACCCGAGCGTCTTCCACGCTTCCCACATGCCGGCGACGCTGCCGGGCACGCCGGAGGCGCGCCAGCCCTCGCGCGTCTCGCGCGTCGGCTTGCCGTCGGGGCCGAGGTACATGTCGCGCGTGGCGGCGCCCGGGGCAGCCTCGCGGAAGTCGAGCGCGTACGCCTTGCCGCCGACGCGCGCGACCATGAAGCCGCCGCCGCCGACGTTGCCGGCCGAGGGAAACGCGACGGCGAGCGCGAAGAACGTCGCCACCGCCGCATCCATCGCGTTGCCGCCGGAGGCGAGCACGGCGGCGCCGACCTTCGTCGAGAGCGACTCGTCGGTGACCACCATGCCGCGCGCGGAGCGCGGCGTGGGCGCGCCTTGCTTGTACGGCCAGTCGGCAGGGAAGACCGGCGGCGGCGACGCGGGCGCCGGAGCCGGAGCGAGAGCCGACGCGGAGGCGACTGCCGTCGCGGGCGCGATCGGCGCCGTCGAGGTCCCGCCGCACGACGCGAGCGGGACCGCGAGAACGAGCGCGACGATCGCCGCGCGCCTTGCCGCTGTCCCCCGCACGCCGCGAAGCGGAGCGGGGGCGACTCGAACTGTCATGCGGCCCGATGGTTAGCGCGTTCGGCGACGGATTCCTACGAGCGCGAAGAGCACACCGATTCCTGCGGCCCACCCGATGCCGGCGCCACCTCCTGCAGCAGACACGCTGCACCCGCCGGAGCTTCCGGTATCCCCGTTGCCCCAGCTCGCGTCGGCGCCACCGTCGTCGTCAGCGGCGCCACCTTCACCGCTGCTGCTGCCGATGCCTATCCCGCCTTCGCCGGACGACACACCCGCGTCGAGCGGCGCGCCTTCCGGCACGACATGGAGGTGCACCTTGAGGAACCCGTCGGGCGGCCCGCCGCCGAGCGTCGCGTCGGCGAACCAGGTCACGCTCTCCTCGACGAGCCCGAACTCCACGGTGAAGTCGCCCACGGTGTTCGCGTCCAGCGTCACCGCGAACTTGCCGACGCTCCCCGGCGCCACGTCCGCCTCGACGGTCGAGATGCGCGTCGTCGACAGCCACGACTTGTCGGCGAACGCCGACGCCTTGTCGCGCGGGATGGGCGCGAGCTTCGTCGTGCCCGCCTTCCACGGCTGCGTCCCGCTGTTCGTGAGCTCGATGTAGCCGCTGACCACGTCGCCCTGGTGGGCATCGAGCGCGGTCGGCGCGAGCGGGAACGACTGATCCTTGAAGTCGCCGCGGTACTCGGGCGCGACGACCTTCACCTGCACCTCGAGATCGTTGTCCGGCGGCCCGCCCTGCCCCGGATCGCTGAACCAGGCGACGCTCTCCTGCACGACGCCGAAGTACTCGTAGTACGTCCCCGGCTTGTCCGGCGCGTGCAGATCGAACTTGAACTTGTACGTCCCGCCGGGCGCCACGGTGCCCGTCACCGCCGCGAGCCGGTTCGGCGCCAGCCACGTGCTGTCGGCGAAGACGCTCGAGCGGTCACGCGGCTGCGTCGTCCCGATCTTCGTGCTCGAGTCCCACGTCTTGCTGCCGACGTTCTTCAGCGTGATGTACGAGGGGATCGTCTGCCCCTCGACCATCGTGAGCGCGGTGCTCGCGAGCGGGAAGCTCTGGTTGACGTACTGAGCGCCCCACGGGAGCGGCCCGCCGATCGACTGCAGCTGCCCGAGCGTGCCGTTGAACTTGTCCTTGTCGACTGCGCCCGAGATGCCGGGCACGTTGGGCGTCGTCTGCCCGTCGTCGTACTGCCAGAACGTCCACCCGGTCCACGGCGTCGGCGTGTCGGGGCAACTCACCTGCCAGTTGGCGACCCAGAGCACCTCGCCGGCGAACTGGCCCGTGTTCGGCAGGCCGTTCCAGAATCCGGGCGCCGTGTAGATCATCGGCGTGCGCCCCGTCTTCGCCTTGATCTCGGCGACCCACGCGGCGAGGTTCGAGACGAGCTGGCTGCCCGAGGAGCCGTCGAGCACCTCGACGTCGGCGACGGGCGGAAGATCGCCCGCTTCGAGCGTGCCCACCTGCTGCACGAGGAGATCCGCCTGCGCGGTGCCGCTCTCGGTGCCCTCGAAGAACTGGTAGACGCCTCGCACCATCCCGGCGGCCTTGATGCCGGCCCAGTTCGTCGCGAACGTCGGATCGAGATGCCCCGTGCCGTCGCTCACGCGCGTGATGGCGAAGTCGCGCCCGGATGCCTTCACCGAGCCCCAGTTGATCGAGCCCTGGAACTCGGAGACGTCGACGCCCTCGACGGTGCTGCCGCCGGCGCACACGGTCACGGGCGCGCTCGTCCATCCGATCTTCTCTGCGTTTCCGTTCGGCGGACCTCCGCAAGCAGCCAAAACAGCAAGGACCAAAGTTGCGGGGGAGGGGCCCCGCAACGCAATGGAACAGAGACGTCTCGCATTCATGGGCGTTTCCTCGCGAAGAGCCGCGCGCGTTCCGCGAGATGTCGCGAAGGCGGCGGAGTGGGGCTTCATGCCGGGCCGTAGTGCACGGCGTGGGCCGCTCTCGAAACGCGGAAAAACTGGTGCATCGGTGCACCAGGACCCGCGCGCGTCCGCCTGCCCCCCGGCCGCGTGTTATCCTCTCCTATGCCCCAATCGCAGAGCGGCAAGACGATCCCCCTCGAGCTGATCGAGAAGCTGCCGAAGACGGACCTGCACGTTCACCTCGATGGGTCGCTGCGCCTGTCGACGATCCTCGAGCTCGCCGAGCGCGGGAAGATCGAGCTGCCGGCGCGGGACGAAGAGGGCCTGCGCGCCGCGATGCACCTCGGAGAGAACTGCGGGACGCTCGTCGAGTACCTCAAGGCGTTCGACGTCACCCTGCGCGTGATGCAGAACGAGGAGTCGCTCCGGCGCATCGCCTTCGAGCTCGCCGAGGACGCGGCGAAGGAGAACGTCCGCTACATGGAGGTTCGCTACGCCCCGATGCTGCACACGCGGCGCGGATTGAAGCTCACGACCGTCGTCGAGAGCGTGCTCGAGGGACTGCGCCAGGCGCAGGAGAAGCACGGCATCGAGTCGAACGTCATCATCTGCGGCATCCGCAACGTGTCGCCCGAGCACTCGCTCGAGATGGCGGAGCTCGCGGTCGCGTACAAGGGCCGCGGCGTCGTCGGGTTCGATCTCGCGGGCGCCGAGTACGACCACCCCGCGAAGCACCACAAGTCGGCGTTCCAGCTCGTTCGCGACAACAACATCAACGTGACCATCCACGCCGGCGAGGCCTACGGCCCCGAGTCGATCGCGCAGGCGATTCACGTCTGCGGCGCGCACCGCATCGGCCACGGCTGCCGCCTCCGCGAGAACGGCGACCTGCTGCACTACGTGAACGACCACCGCATCCCGCTCGAGTGCTGCCCATCGTCCAACGTGCAGACCGGCGCGATCCGCGATCTATCGAGCCACCCGCTCAAGCTCTACAAGAACCTCGGCCTGCGCGTGACGGTGAACACGGACAACCGGCTCATCACCGACACGACGGTGAGCAAGGAGCTCTGGCACTGCCACACCCAGATGGGCCTCTCGCTCAAGGACCTGAAGCAGATCATCCTGAGCGGCTTCAAGAGCGCCTTCATGCCCTTCCACGTCAAGCAGCAGTACCTGCGCAAGGTGAGCGAGGAACTCGCCGCCTTCGCAGACGACGAGCCCCTCGCCGCTCACCAGCCCACGAGCTCCGTCCTTTCGTAGCGCGCGGATCAGTACGGACCGGGGTTGTTCCAGCCGCCGTTCAAGTTCGCGCCGAAGCCCGGATACCCGACCCCGACGCCGTAGCCGTAGCCCGGGTAGCCCACGCCCACGCCCATGCCGGGCGGGTTGTAGCCGGGCGGGTTCAGTCCCGGCGCGTACGGGTTGTATCCCGGCGGGTTGTACCCGGCCGGGTTGCCGTAGATGAGCGGGCTCTCGGTGGTCCCGGTCTTCTCGTGGGCGGCGCCGCTCTTCTCATCGGCTGCGGCCTTCGGATCCGTCGAGGTTCCCTCGTCGCTTCCCATCTCCGCTGCGCAGCCGCAGGCGAAGCTCACCAGCAGGGCGGACGCCGCCCCCATCAGCATCAACTTGGATTTCATGCGCAACTCCTCGCGGGCACGTTCCTCGTGCCTGCGCTGGCGACTTTGCAATCGACGCTCCGATGCGGCCTCGGAGCACGGCCCTCCGAGGTCGAGCGCGGGCGCCGCGAAGAAGTCGCAGCGCGCATCGGCACCAGGGCGCTCGCGCCGTGCCCGGATCACACGTGGATTTCCCGGACCAGTGGGACGCAGCTGCGCGGTGCTCGCGATGATCGAGGCTCCTTCTCGATGTTCGCCGCGTGCCGATGACCTCGTGAAGCAGTAGCTTTCTCTCGATGAGCCAAGAGGGGGTCCGGCTCCGGTGTCGCAGTGGTCTGAGCCCGGGTCTCACTTCGCGCGCGCTGTTCCAGGTCGCCGTGCCTCTCGCGGCGTCGGTGGTCGCGCACGGCGCCGTGGTCGCCGCGTTCACGGGTCGGGGCGCGGCTCCGGTCGTGTCCACCGAATCGCCGGCCGACTGGGTCGAGGCGCCCGAGCCCGTGAAGATGGAGCCGGTCGCACCGGACGAGGCGCCGGGCGAGGAGGGGTCGGAGGGCCCGGCCTCGCCGGCTGCGCAGACCCGCGAGCCCGAATCGCCCGTCGACCTGCCCCCTCCGGATGCGATCCCCGGCGCGCACGCGGGCGCGCCGCTGAGCGGCAAGGAGCGAGCCGCCTGGTGGGAGGCAGCCAAGAAGGTCCAGGTTGGACCCTTCGACGGGCCCGACAACTACAAGGCGATCCGCGCGCATATCGCCGGCTGGAACCCGAAGCTCGTGACCGGCACGTACGTCCCCGGGGGCCGCGGCGTCGCCCACCCCGAGGAGATGCCGAGCCGGCGGGTCCCCGCGGCCGCCATCGCGAGCGTCATCCAGGCAAACATGGACCGCTTCCGCGTCTGCCACGGCGCGGGCCTCCCGAAGAGCGCCACGATCTCCGGCGAGGTGCTCGTGACCTTCGACATCGAGCCCGACGGCCACGTCTCGGGACCACGCGACACGGGCGGAACGTTCCCCGACGATGCCGTCCGCCAGTGCGTCGTGCGTGCGGTCGCGCAGCTCTCGTTCGCGAAGCCGCCCGAGGTTTCCGCGCAGCAGGTGACGATCCGCGTCACTCTCCAGGCCGAGGAGGCGCGGGCGCGTCCCGATCTCGATCCGGTCCTCTTTCCCTGACGCCGGGAGGGACGGCCGGTCGTCGAGAAGTGCGGGCTCGTACGAAACCGCCGCAGCCGGCCTTGCTGCGGACCGTGCGTGACACCAGAGTGCCGTGACTTACGAGGGGCCATGATCCACGACGACGCCAGACGCTGGTTGGCAACCGCAGCTCTCGGCTGCGGCTGCATCGTGCTCGCCGCGTGCTCGCAGGGAGACAAGTTCGTCTTCAACGAGGCCGAGTTCGTCCATCAGGGACAGATGCTCATGCCTGCCATCAGTGGCTGCCAGCTCATCACGCTCCCCGGCACGAGCCACGTCGACGACCCGGGGCCGCACATCGGCGACTTCAACACCACCGAGGGCGCGGACGGCGATGCGTACGTCGTGAAGGTGTACAGCGACACGGAGCTCCTCACGCAGCGGAGCTACTCCGAATCCACTCTGGCCGCGGGAACGGTGGACGAGTTCTCCGTGACGACGCACTCGGGCGCCGTCTACACCCTCCGGTTCTGGGGAGGTCACGTCTGCACCGTCGTCGGCCTAGACGCGTCGGCGGAGTGAACGACGCGAACCGCAGCGTCACGTCGTCGGCGCGCACGTGTGAATCGCCCGCTGAGCCCAGACGGGTATTTCGCGAGCGGCCCCGCGCAAGGCTTCGTCGACTCTCTTTCGCTCCGCCCGAGGGAGACGCGGAAGTGCCCAAGCGTGTACCGACCACGCCAGCTCGGCGTGCCGACATTCGTCTTCGGCGATGGATCGCATGGCGCGTCGCAGCGACGGATCCGGCGACGAGAGAGCTTCGACGAACGCGAGCAGCGCACCGTAGGTCTCGCGAACGCAGCCCTCGACGGCGTTCTCGACGGCCACGTCGACCAGTGTCCGCACGCGCATCGTCGACGGCCGGTCCGGTACCACTGGCTCGACGCCACGCCGACGAGCCAGTCGCGTCGTCATCGCCGTGTGTCGCACCTCGTCGCAGCGCGCTCGCCGTGCATCGCGACGGAGCGACGGCGGCGCGCCGTGAGCCGCCAGCTCGTGCTCGAGTCGTTCGAACGCGTGGACGCTCACCGCCTCGAGCCACGCCATGTGGGCCAGACGCTCGCCGTCGGTGCCACCAGCGGCGCCTCGAGCCGCGAATCCTTCGGTGCGCCTGCCGCCGATGCAGGTGCCTGTGCAAGTGATCGTGACGATCGCGGGGGCTTGAGGGCAGACCACGGTCGATGACCCGGCGTCGGGGCCTGCGCTCGCGCTATCCACCTGCGCGCCACCATCGACGCTTCCCTCCTCACCGGCATCCACGGCGCCCGCCTCCGGCGAAGTCTGGCCTGCATCGGGTCGAGGACGTGCGCCCCCGTCTCCATTGAGCGCATTGAACGCGTCGACATACGACTGCGGGAGGTTGCAAGGGCGGGGACCGCACACTTGCTCGCACGCGGCGCCCCCGAAGTCGCCTGGCGGGCTGGTGACGGTGGGTCCGGCGGCGATGGCGCATGCGACGGACGACGGAACGTCGGCATTGATCACCCCCGTATTCGGAGGACAGCTGCCGGTCTGCGCGGTCGCGTCGCCGTCGTCGCCGCCGTCGATGTTCGACGTTGCCGCGTCGTCGTTGGAGGACGAGGCATGGTTGCCGCCGCAGCCGGAGGCCACGATCACCGCCGCAGCCCCTGAGGAGAGTCTCGCGAAGTCGCACGATGGATCCGTCCCCACCGATGAAGAGCAACTGCCGTGCCTCCGTCCGACCGCCCATTTCCTCGGCGGAAGGCGGTATGTGGGATGTGCCATTGGCACACGGACCCTGACAGCCATTCAGCCGCGCGCGCTCGATGGCGCACATCAGCCGTGACGCCGGGAAACGCGGCTTTGATCGAGTAGGTTGGCGCGATGAGCGAAGCCGCGTTTCCTCCGCTCCTCGCACAGCTGCACAAGCTCCCGTTCGACTATGCCGACGGCGAGGGGATCGACTTCGAGCCATACTCGGAGAGGAAATGACTTGCGGCGGACATGAGCCTGCCCCCGGCTCACTCCGCGAGATGCACGGAGGAGCCGGGGGCCGGCGCGCTACGGCGATTCGTTCACTGCGTGGCGGGTGCTACTTCACGAGGAGCACGATCGTCTGGCTCCAGTCGCCTTCACCGGCCTTGGTGACCGGTCGGTACCGGAACTGGACGGTCGCTCCCGACGGCAGGCCGACGACGGTCGTCCTCGTCTGGAGCGTGACGGGGGCGAGCACCCAGGTCTTGCCGCCGTCCGTGCTGTACTGCCACTCGTACGACGCGCGGTGACCGGCCGATGCGGCGACGAGTGTCGCCGTGCCGGAGACGGGTCCGAGCTTCGCATCGAAGACGCGCGGTGCGCGCACCACCGGCTTCTTCACGCCCACGCCTGCGCTCGCGATGATCGAGGCTCCGTTCTCGATGTTCGCGTCCGCCTGCGTCTGGATGTAGCCCTTCAGCTGGTGGAGGAGCACGACGAGCGCCGTCCTCTTCTCGTTGCGGTTGACGACGGTCCCCTTGGCCCGCGTGAGCGCGATGGTCTCCGCGTTCTGCAGGTCGACGATCGCCGCGGTCACCGCCGCCAGCGTGGGCACTGGCGATGGGAACGCGGGATTGCCCGTCATGGCCTTCACGATCTGCTGCGCGTAGGCGATGAGGGCCAGGATGGTCGAGGGAAGCAGGAGTGCGACGAACGAACGATGGTCTGTCTTGACTGTCTTTGAAGTGGTCACTGAAAACGCCTTTCTTCTCGTATTGCCCGTGCGGGCGACCTTCTTGCTCGAACGGAGGACCTTCGAGGTCCTCGACTCCTCCTTTCTGGTCCTTCGGCGGACCTTTGAAAACGAAAGCGGGCCTTTGGAATTCGCGGAGGGCCTCCTTGTTCGTCCGGAGGCCCTTTGATGTCGTGCGAGAACCGTTCGATCTCGTTCGGACTCTGGCTTTGCTCCTCGAGAGTCCCTTCGATGTCGTCCGCCGTGCCTTCGATCGAGTCTGGACGTCCGGCGAGTCGTGTCATTGGACGTCCGCCGCGGCCCGAGGTCGGCTCGTCGAGATCGAAGGTCGTCCTTGCGAGATCGAAGGTGGTTCATCGCGTCCAGAGGCCCTCTCGGAGAGATCGAAGGTCCTCTCGAGGAAGCCATCTGTCCTTCCGAGGAGGACGAAGGGCGCCCGGGCGAGATCGACCGGGGTCTCGACGACATCGTCGGGCGCCCCTGCGGATGCGCGAGCGTCTGGTCTCGCTCTACGAGCCGCTGGCGGCCCTTCGCCTGCGTCTCTCACTACATACTTGTGACATGTCTCAGTTGTCACAGTTACGACGCGGCTCGCGGGCCGCGATCTGGCGCTGCGATCAATCGTAACAGTCTGATCTCATGTGTGAATGTACATGTAGGATAAATGTGTACGAGCGGCCGCTGTTTCGGTCGATTGTATTCTGCAGTTGTCACAGAGGGCGTTCTAGAAGTCCTCGGGCAGGTGGTGCTGCGCTGCGAAGCGCGCCCTCCAGCCGCCGGCGCTCCGGTAGCGGTAGAAGCACGAGCCCTGGATGCCGAAGAGCGCCTGCAGGTGCGCGCTGAAGCGGCTGAGCGCCTTGCGCGTCACTTCCGGGTTGCCGAAGCGGCTCGTCTGGAAGTAGCCGCCGTGCTCGCAGAGCTCCCAGAGCACCTCCCACAGCTGCTTCTCCTTGCGCGAGTGGCCGTGGGCCATCCCGAGGTCGACGTGGGTGCAGCGCACGCTGCCGCCCGGGTAGTCGATGCGCACGCTCGTCTTGTCGATCAGGCAGAAGCGCAGCTCGGTCCAGGCCTTCGCGAGGCCCACGAGGTCGATCGAGGCGACGACGGGGCGCACGCCGATGTCCGGCCCGTCGGGAGCAATCGCGGACCGGAGCACGAGCCGCCCGCCCAGCGCGACGAGCGCTTCCTCCAGCGCCTCGATCGTGACGACCGCGCCGGGCGCGTGCCGCTTGCGAAGCGCACGCGTGAGGTGACGCGCCGTCGGCACCAGCACGTGCGTCGGCTTCTTGCGCGCGAGTGCCTTCGCGAGCCCGCTCTCCGGGCGCGCGCACAGGAGCACCTCGCGCGCGTTCTTCTCGGTTCCCACCCAGCCGAGCGGCGACGCGGCGTCCTCGAAGACGGCGGGCACGGGCCGCTGCCGCCCCGAGAGGCCGTAGACGACGCGAAGCACGCGGGACATGTCGCCGGCCGAGAGCTCCTCGAATCCCGGATCCTCCGGCCGCAGGATCCCCGCCCGGCGAGCGGCCTCGAGCACCTCGGGGGCGACCCTCTTCACGAGGTCCGCCGTCCGCACGATGTGCCTGTTCCCCTCGACGAGCTCCATCAAGGCTCGCATGGGACGCAGACTACAGAAGGTCTGTCAGAAGCGCGCGGCTCGGATCGTAGGCCTCCTCCGAAAGAGGTCGATCCCCATGCGCTCCTTCGTCAAGGCATCCGCCGCGTTCGGTCCCATCGTCTGCGCCCTCGTGGCGTGCTCCAGCGGCTCCGGCGGCGAGGACGTCGCCACGGGCTCCTCCGCGATCATCCCCAAGTGTCAGCCCGGCTACAGCCTGGATTGCTCGGGGGACGGGCCGAGCGGGCAGGAGATCTGCACCTGCGTGCAGAACGCCACGATGTACCCCCTGCCGGTGCAGGTGACCGGGCTCACGACCGCGGGCCTCGTGCTCGAAGTGAACGGGGGACCGACCGACCAGGCCCAGATGTCCGTCTCCGCCAGCGGGTCGTACACGCTCAAGGTTCCGTACGGCAGTTACTCCGTCTTCGTCGGCACGCAGCCGAACGGGCAAGCGTGCGAGGTCACGAACGGCGTCGGCTACATGACGGGCACCGGGACGCAGACCGTCCAGGTCACCTGCGGCCCCGCGTACACCGTCGGCGGCACCGCGAGCGGGATCACGACCGGCGTCGAGCAGGTCCTGGAGCTCGACTTCAGCGCGACCGGCGTGGAGACACAGAACTTCGGGGTCACGCAGAACGGCCCCTTCACGGTGCCGATCACCGTCACGAACGGAACCCCCTGGTCGCTCACGGTCGCGAGCCCGCCGCTGAACCAGGAGTGCGCCGTGAAGAACGGGAGCGGCACCATCTCGGGCGCCAGCGTGAGCAACGTCTCGGTCTACTGCATCAACCTGCCGTGCGGCGGCTCCGGCCAGCCCGAGTGCATCGTGAACGCGCCGTGCACCGCGAACGCGACGCCGAATGCGAGCGGGACGTGCGAGTGCAACGGCGGATACGTCGGCCAGAGCAGCGGGGCGTGCGTCGCGTGCGGCGGCAACCTCCAGCCGGCGTGCGCGGGGGGCGTGTGCGCCAGCGGCTATCTCGACGAGGCGGGCACGTGCAGACCATGCGGCGCCAACGGCGAGCCCGCCTGCGCAGGCGGCGTGTGCGACCCGGGCACGGTGAACGTCTCCGGCGGCTGCAACGCGTGCGGCAACGACGGAGAGCCGGCGTGCGCGGGCAACGTCTGCAACAAGGGCTACGTGGACCGCAGCAACGTGTGCACGCCGTGCGGCGCCAGCGGCGAGGTTACGTGCGCGGGCGACACGTGCAACTCGATGCAGCTCGTGGACCAGAACGGCACGTGCGTGCCGTGCGGCTACACGAGCGAGCCGGTGTGCGCCGGAAACGTGTGCGCCTCGGGGCTCGTCGACAGCGGCGGCTGGTGCGTCGTGCCGAGCGGCTCGAGCTCCGGTGGGTCGGGCAGTGGAAGCAGCTCGGGAGGCAACACCTGCAACCTCACGTGCTGGGCCGACTGCTACGGCACCGGCTGCCCGCTCCCGATGGGGACCTCGTTCTGCAGCCTCCTCGCGGCCCAGGAGGCAGCTCCCGGTTGCGGCGTCTGCTGCGGCACCGAGGCGCAGTGCGTGAACTCTTCGATCTGCAACGAGGGCATCCGCCCCCCGCAGGGCAACTGAGGTTACAGCCCGAAGCGGCCCTTGTTCGCCGCGACGTAGGCGACGTACGCCTCGGCAGGCTGGTGAGGCTCGATCTCGCCAGCCTCCACCGCGGCCTCGAGCGCCTTCTTCACCTCGCCGATCTTGCGCGAGGGCGGGATGCCGAAGGCGCGCATGATCTCGTCGCCGATGCCGCTCGGGAGCGGCGGCTGCACGGCGTCCTCCGCGGCGAGCTGCGTGATGCGCAGCTGCAGCTCGTCGATCTGCTGCAGGCCCTTGCGCTTCTTCTCGGGGCGCTTCGTCGTGATGTCGGCGCGCGCGAGGCACAGCAGGTCGTCGAGGTGCTCGCCGAGCTCGCGCGCGAAGCGGCGCACCGCGCTGTCGGTCCAGTCGGGCTGGTACTGGTTGGCGCGCAGGTGGTGCAGCACGAGGAAGCGCACCGTGTCCTTGAGCGCCGGCTCGTACACGAAGAGGCCGCAGCGGCGATCGAGCTTGTCGAACATGCGCGTCCCCACCTCGGCGTGTCCGAGGAAGTGGACCTTGCCGTCGGGCGTGATGGAGCGCGTCTTGACCTTGCCGATGTCGTGGAAGAGCGACGCCCAGCGCACCTCGATGCGCGGCACCGCCTGACGCACCACCTGCTTCGTGTGCTTCCACACGTCCTTGTGCCGCCACTCGCCGTCGCCGAAGCCGACCATGGCGTGCACCTCGGGGAAGATCGCCGCGAGCGCGCCCGAGTCGAGCAGCGCGTCGAGCCCGCGCTCGGGATCCTCGCCCATGACGACGCGGTCGAGCCGCGCTCGGACGGCGCGCGCGTCGAGCTTTGCGGCCTCGCGGAAATCGTCCGGCGTGACCGTGGCTACGACGTGATCCAGGGGCCGGCCCTCGGCCACGAGGGCGGCCGCTTCGAGCGCGTCGAACACGCGATCCAGCGCCGGAACCTCTCCCATGGGGAGGGAGGCGCATAGCACGCGGGGCGTCGCGGGTCATACTGAGGCCGTGCGCTCGCGCTTCGTGCTCGCGGTGGTGACCCTCGGCGTCGCGGCTTGCTCCAGCGCGAGCGGCACGGCCGGAGGCGTCTCGACGGCGCCGTGCACGCTGCCGGCGGGACCGTACGGGACGAACCTGGGCGACGTCGTGGACCCGAGCCTCGCGTGGCAGGGCTACGTGGACGACTCGGGGCAGACCACGACCGTGCACCTGGCGGACTACTACGACTGCAACGGCTCGCGCGGGGTGCGCGCGCTCGTCGTCGACGAGTCGGCGCAGTGGTGCGCCGACTGCCAGAGCCAGGCGCCGTCGCTCGCGATGCTCGCGCCGGGCAAGTGGAAGAACGAGGGCGTGGCGCTTCTCGTGCTCATGGCGCAGGACCAGCAGGAGAACCCGGCGACGGTGGACACCGCGCTGACGTGGCGCAACGAGTTCGCGCTGACGACGGGCGCCGTCGTCGCCGATCCCGCGTGGACGACGAAGCTGTGGAACGGCGCGACGTCCGCCGGCAACGGCTTCCCCACGGACATCGTGATCGACCCGCGCACGCTCCGCATCGTCGCGTTCCAGCCGGGGAACCTCGCCGGCACCGTCGACAACCTGGCGATCGCGAACCGCTGAGCGGCGCTACGTCACTGGTAGTCGACGAGCGCGCCCGCGTAGGGGAGCGCGTTGACCGTGACGGCGAAGGGTCCGGCCGAGAAGGACGTGACGTTGTACTGCCCGTAGAGGACGTACCCAGACTGATGGGAGAAGTGCTGGAGCATCGCGACGGGCACGATGTCCTTGCCGTCGGCGCCGTTCCACGTGCAGTTCATGTAGTCGCCCATGCTGTTTCCCGCTGCATGGAGGGTCATCTTCGCGCCCGGCTGCCCGCCGGTCCACGCGACGACGAGGTCCGCGTTCGTCGGGATCGTCGTCGAGCCGCCGTCGACGTCGATGGGCGGGTCGTAGATCGTCGCGATCTCGGGCACGACGACGGACACAGGACCGAACGCCGGCACCGTCGCGCCCGTGGCGGACACGGTGAGCGTCTGCCCCCAGAGGATGGCGGTGTTCGGGCCGCCGGAGTCGTAGAAGTTGCTCGGGGGCAGCGGCGTGGCCGTGACGGTCATGAGGAGGGGACCCGCGACCGTGAGCGTGCCGGCGCTCACCCCGTTCGGTCCGGGCCCACCCGCCCCGCAATCCGAGTAGTACGTGCACGAGCCGGCGGTCGTGACGGTGCAGCCCATGCTGCTCTGGTCCGTCGTGAAGAACTGCGCATACACGCTGGACCGCTGCGCGTTGCAGAACGCCGTGTAGCACTGCTGGATGGAGATCGATCCGTTGGGCCCACCGCCGCTGCTCGAGCCAGAGACGCCGCTGCTCGAACCTGTGATCCCGCTGCTCGATCCGGCGAATCCGCTGCTCGAGCCGGACACGCCGCTGCTCGACCCCGTGATGCCGCTGCTCGATCCGGAGCCGCCGTCCGTGGGCGCGTCGGTCGTCGCTCGTCCGCCGCATCCATCCGCCGACAGCGTGAGCCCGAACGTCGCGAGCGAGGCCCACAAGACAAGCCCCGAAGACTTCATGGCCAAAGCTTACTGGAACTGGACGAGGCCGCCGGTGTAGGGGAGCGCGTTGAGCGTGACCGCGAACGGGCCGGCCGAGAAGGACGTGACGTTGTACTGCCCGTAGAGCAGGTACCCCTGCTGTCCGGAGAAGGGCTTCAGCATGGCGGCGGGCACGACGCCCTTCCCGTCGGAGCCGTTCCACGTGCAGTCCATGTAGTCGGCGCTTCCGTTCCCGCCCGCCTGGAAGATCATCGTCGCGCCCGCCTGCCCGCCGGTCCACGCGACCACGAGGGCCCCGTTCGTCGGGATCGTCGTCGTGCCGCCATCGGTGTCGATGGGCGGTTGGTAGATGCTCGTGAGGTCCGGCACCACCACGGACACCGGGCCGAACGCGGGCACCACGCCGCCCGTGGCGGACACCGCGAGCGTCTGCCCGGAGCTGAAGCCCGTCGTCGACGCGCTGTACTGGTAAGCGTTGGTCCCGCTCATCGGCGTGATCGTGACCGGCGGCATGAGCCAGGGGCCAGCGACCGTGAGCGTTCCGGCGCTCACGCCGTTCTGCGTGGGGCCGCCCGTGCAGTTCGAGTAGTACACGCACGAGCCGGCGGTGGTGACGGTGCAGCCCATGTTGCCCTGGGGCGACGTGAAGAACTGGGCGTACACGCTGAACTGCTGGGACTGACACAGCGCCGTGTCGCACTGCTCGATGAAGATCGATCCGTTCGGCCCGCCGCCGCTACTCGATCCGGAGACGCCGCTGCTCGAACCCGAGATCCCGCTGCTGGATCCGGAGATGCCACTGCTGGAGCCGGACACACCGCTGCTCGATCCCGAGACGCCGCTGCTCGATCCGGAGCCGCCGCCGTCCACCCCGCTGCTCGAGCCGGTGATCCCGCTGCTCGATCCGGAGACGCCGCTGCTCGATCCCGTGACGCCGCTGCTCGATCCGGTGCCGCCGTCGCCGGCGGGCGCATAGAGCTCCGCCCGCCCGCCGCATCCGTCCGCCGCCAGCGTGAGCCCGAGCGTCGCGAGCGAACCCCACAAGACAAGCCCCGAAGTCTTCATGCCGGAAGCTTACTGTATGCTCTTCGCGATGCCCGGGGAGCTTGCGGCGAACCGCACGCTGGCTGAGATGATCGGCGAGACGCTGCGCGAGGCGGCGCTGCTCGTCGCCGTCTTCGGGTGGCTCGATCGCGTCGTGCAGGAGGAGCCGTTCTTCGGCGAGTGGGCGTGGACGGTGATGGGTCTGGCGGCGATCCTCTACGCCCTCGGCGTCCTCATCGAGCGCCTCCGCGCCGCGTGACCGCCGATGCCGCACCTGTCCCACCACATCGGCCGCCTCGCCATCTTCTTCGGCATCCTCGCCGTCATCGGCATCCTCGCGGCGCTTCGCGAGAGGCGCCTTCGCGCGGGGAAGTAGCTAGAGCGGCCGCTCGATCTGGAACGTCATGCCGGCGCGGCGCAGGCGCTCGACGAGCGTCATGCCGAGACACGACGCGGGCGTGAGCAAGCCGCCCTCCTTGCGCGTCGACTCCCTGTCGAACGCGAGACACAGCGCCGACTCGCCCACCATCTTGGCCGTCTCGGCGTAGCCGGGATCGGCCACGCCACGCACGGTGGCGAAGATCCGCTCGCGCCGCCCCTCGAGCACGCCGACGAAGCGCGACTCGAACGAGCCCGCCTCGCGCTTCTCCTTCGACGGGCCCTCGCCGGGCTTCGGCATCGCTCTCTTCGCGGCGATGCGCCGCAGCGGCGGGATCGCCATCGCGCCGAGCGCCGCACCGACGCCCGCCGTCACCGCCGTCGCGCCCATCCACCCGCGCGGGCCGGCCGGGAAGAGCATGCCCTCGCGGTAGCGGAAGTCGCGCCCCCACGCGTAGCCGAGGAGCGCGTTCGTTCGACGAACGACGCGTGTGTTGATCGCGGCCATCACGAAGGGCCCCGTCCAGCGCTGCAGGTCGGCGTCGTACGTCGGGCCGAGCGGTCCGTCGGGCTGCCAGCCGCCGTTCCTTCCGTGCCCGGGATCGAGCGCGTACGGATCCGCGAGCAGCCGGCGCACCGCCGGATCGCGCATCGCCTCGTCCATGATCTGCACCATGCTCGCGGCGGTGCCGCCGCTGATGGCGCCGCCGCGCACGCGCACGTAGTGCCGCACCTCGGTGCACACGCGCTCGTGCGCCTCGCGCGCGTGGTGCTGCACGAGCAGCGTCCCCAGGTCGGACGGGACCGAGTCGAACCCGCAGCACGGCACGATGCGCGCGCCGGTCTCTCGCGCCCGCTCGTGGTGCAGGTCGATCATGGCGCGCACGAACTGGGGCTCGCCAGTGGAGTCGCAGTAGTCCGTCCCCGCCTCGGCGCACGCCGCGACGAGCTCGCGCCCGTGCAGCGTGAACGGCCCGACCGTGGAGCACACGACGCGCGCCTCACGCGCGATCCGATCGAGCGCCGGCCGGTCCGACGAGTCGGCGACGAGCACGGGCAGGCCCGTCGCCATCGACTCGAGCTTCTCGCGGTTGCGTCCCGCGATCGCCCACTTCAGCCCCGGCGCCGCGCGCGCCAGGTACTCGGCGACGAGCTTCCCCGTGAAGCCGGTCGCGCCGAAGAGGACCAAGTCGTAGCTGCGCTCGCTCATGGAGCGCGGAGCCTACTCCTACTGCTGCTGCGCGCGAGAGATCCGGTCCTGGATCGACTGGATGGCGTCCTTCAAGGCCGTGTCCTTGTGCATGCAGGGGAAGCAGTCGGAGCGGCCGAGGAAGCCGCAGCCGCGCGTGCCCTGGTACGGCGTCAGCACCGTGATCATGCGCCCGTCGCCCTTGTCGCCGGCGTCCTGCAGGAGCGCGTGCTTCTGGTCGCACGACTTGGCATCGCGGAACGAGAGCAGCACCGAGAGCGCGGGGCTCGTGCGTCCCTTCACGTCGCTCCGCTCGAGCGATTGCCGCGCGCGCTGCGCCGCCTGCGGGTAGAGGCGGCCCGACGCGCCGTACGCGATGTCGTAGAGGATGTCGACGCCGCGCATCCCCATGCGCGATTCGAGCAGCACGAACGCCTCGTCCTGCGCGTCGCGGAAGAGGGCGGCGTTGCGCACGTCCTCCTGCAGCTTGAGGTCCGCCGCGGCGTTCTGGTCCACGCCGAGCCACAGGTCCGCCTCGCGCATCGCGGCCGCCGAGTTGCGCACGCCCGTGTACGCCTTCTCGAGGAGCATGTGCACGTCGGAGCGCTCGGGATCCTTCTTCTCGATCCCGGTCAGCTCGTCGATCGCCGTCGCGAAGTCGCCCTTGTCGATCTTGCCGGCCGCGTCGTTCACCACGTCGTCCGTCGCCGGGTCGGGGGGCTTGGGGGGCACCGTCGGCACCACCGGCAGGTTCGACGCGACGGCGGACGACGCGGGCTTCGCCGGCCCGCTCGAGGCCACCGCGATGATCAGGATCGCGAGCAGCAGGAGCACGCCGCCGAGCCCCACCGCGGCGAACGCCATGCGGCGCGGCGTCATCCACGCCGGCGCGTTCTTGACGACCTGCCCCACCGACGCGCCGACGAGCGACGCGAGCCCGTGCTGGTGCGTCCCCGGCGCCGTCGTCGGCTGCGCGAGGCTCGTCGGCCCCACCGCGAGCGCCGAGCGCGGCCCCGACGCGTTCGCGTCCGAGAAGCTCACGCGGCTCGGGCTCTTCATCGACATGGGCGGCAGCGGATCGGCGATGCGCCCGCGCGACGCGAGCTGCACCGACGTCGTGTCGACCGCCTCGACGAGCTCCCTCGCGTCGGCGAAGCGCGCGCCCGCCTCCTTCGCGAGCATCCGCTTCACGATGGCGTCCACCTCCGGCGGCACGCTCGCCTCCGGCGCGCGCTCGATCATGCTCGGGATGGGCGCGGTCACGTGCATCCCGAGGAGCGTCACCTTGCTCTCGTGCTCGAAGGGCCGGTTGCCGGTGAGCATCTCGAAGGTCATGACCCCGAGCGCGTAGATGTCGGCGCGCGGATCGACCGCCTGCCCGAGCGCCTGCTCGGGCGCCATGTACTCCGGCGTGCCGTAGACCATGCCGAGCTGCGTGAGCGCTTGCCCCGGCGCCTTGTGCTCGCCCACGAGCTCGCCCACGGGCACCTTCGCGATGCCGAAGTCGAGCACCTTCGCGAAGTCCGCGTCCCCGTCGCGCGCGACGAGCATCACGTTCTCGGGCTTGAGATCGCGGTGCACGATGCCCAGGCTGTGCGCGCGACCGAGGGCGCTCGCGATCTGGCGCATCACGTGGAGCGCGCGCCCGAGGTCCATGCGCCCCTCGTTGATCGCCTCGCGCAGGCTCTTGCCCTCGACGTACTCGAGCACCAGGAAGAACGAGCCGTCGTCGAGCTTCCCGAAGTCGGTCGCCGTGGCGACGTTCGGGTGCTCGATGTGCGCCGCCGCCATCGCCTCGCGCTCGAAGCGCGCGACGACCTCGGGCAGGCGGCTCATCTCGGGGTGGAGCACCTTCACCGCGAGGCGCTTGTGCATGTGCGTGTGGTTGGCCTGGTAGACCGCGCCCATGCCGCCCTCGCCGATGAGTCTCTCGATGAAGTAGCGACCGCCGAGGATGGTGCCGACGAGAGACTGAGGGCCTCCCGGCCGCATGCTCGGGCGCTCGCTCTTGCGCGTCGGCTGCTGCTGCTCCTGCCGCACCGGCGTTCCCCCAGGGCCGAGGCCCGATGTGGCGCTACCAGAGCGGTTGGAGGGGGTGCTCATCGGGAGGCAAGCGGGAGCATGCGTCGGGGGGCGACGCAACGCTAGTCGCTCAAGCTTACCCCCACCGAGAGGGACACAGCGAACGAGTCTTTCCCCGTGATTCCGTCGCCGTAGACGTCACCGAGGAACGCCACGCCGACACGCCCGCCAAGCTCGGCAAAGACTTCCCAGGGCGCCCGCACCTTGAGCGCCAGGCCGAGGCCCGCCGGCACTTCGAGGAGCGTCCCGTCCCGGGGAGCCTGGTGCACGTACGCGGCGCCGAAGCCGGTGAAGAGGTACGTCCGCCAGGGAGACGAGAGGAGCGGCGGCGTCACCTTCACGTGGAGGCCGCCCTCGTAGAACTGGCGCGCCGGCCATCCCGGCATCGGCGAGATGTCCTGCGCCGCGTAGAGCCCCACGCGAAGCATGGGGATGAGCGCCACGTGCCCTTGCAGCTCGAACGCCGGGCCGAACCCCGGCTGGCTCGTCTGGCTGCTCGTCGTGAAGCGCTTCATCGCCCCCGCCTCGAGCCCCGCGTCCCAGTTCACCTGCGCCCACGCGTCTCCCGCCGCGAGCCACACCGCCAGCGCCGCGCCAACTCCCCCGAAGCCCGGAGCCCGAAGCCCGAAGCCTCGCGAGCTCCTCTGGCTCAATTGAGAGGGCACTTCTTGGCGCGCAGCTCCGCGAGGCGCGCGCGGATGCTCTCGGCGTCCGGCGACTGCGGCAGGAGCTCGAGGAGGCGCGTGAAGTCCTCGCGCGCGGACTCGACGGACCCGAGGCGCGCCGCCAGCATCCCGCGCTCGCGCAGCGCCGGCACCGAGTCGGGCTGCAGGGAGATGATGCGATCGAGCGCCAGCAGGGCTCGCGCGAAGTCGCCGCGCGTCGCGTGGATCCACTTCAGGTTGATGAGCATGCGCACCAGCACGGCGCGCGGCCCGGCGGGAGCGAGGTGCTCCTCCGGCACGAGCGTCTGCTTGGGCGCCGCGCGCTCGAGGAGCCGCTGCAGGCCCTCCGCATCGAGCGTGCGCCCGCCGAAGAACGGATCCACCGCGACCGGCGCGTCCTCGCGCTCCTGCGCGTCGACGCGCACGAGGAAGTGCCCCGGGAAGCTCACGCCGCGCGCGCGCACGCCGACCCTGCGCGCCACTTCCGTGTAAACGAGGGCGAGGGTGATGGGAATGCCGAGGCGGCGGCCGACGACGTCGGGCAAGAGGCTGTTCTTCGGGTCGTAGTAATCCTGCTCGTTCCCG
>DASVWO010000146.1:0-2444 GCA_036393165.1 Polyangiaceae bacterium
GTGACGGCGCAATCGCTGTCGCTGTCGCACGCCAGGTCGCTCCCGGAGTGCTCGGGAAGCGTGACGCACGGCTTGCTGCAGGCGACGACAATCGCGACGAGAAGGAGCAGAAAGGCAGACAGGCTCGCGAGGCCACGAAAGGTCATCGCGCCCCTCCCGCAAGATGGGTGCCGCGCACGGCGACAGGGTACTGCGCGGGTCTCGCCGACGCGTGGGAACAGGAGTTGACGCATCCCGCGACCGCGATGCCAGAGCCAGGTCGACTGCGGAATAGAACACGCGGAGAATCCCAAGCGCATGTCCTTTGCATTCGAGGTCCGGGGATGAGACTCACGGAGACCCTTGTGCGCGTGGCGGCCTTGGCTGCGGCCGCGACGGCCGGATGTGGGAACTCGGGTGGCGGCCCCAATGGGACTCCCAACGTCAGCTGCCCCGAGCCGACCATCACGGTGACCGCAGCGCAGGCGTGCCAGGTCCTCGATGAGGACTACGTGGTCAACGAGGCCATGGGTTACCCGTCCGGCCCTACCTGCACCAAGCTGTGCGCAGACGGCGGGGGCGGACTCTGCGACCTTTCCCAGTCTTTCGTCTCGGCGGTGCAATCGCTGAATCCCGACGCGAGCGTCGGGCCTGACGACGCCGGTACGCGCATGCTCGCGTGTCCGACCAGCCCCGCCACGACGACGGTCACGTGTGTCCAGGCTTGCGGGGGCCGGCTCACGGAGGGCTACCGTGCGCCCGACGGCGTGCGCGACGAGGGGCAGCGGCTCGCTGCGTTGTCGTACCTCGAGGCCGTGAGCGTGTACGCATTCGAGCGGCTCGCGTCGGAGCTGGAGGTGCATCGGGCTCCGGCGCAACTGCTGCGTGCAGCTCGGCGTGCGCGACGCGACGAAGTGCGACACACGGCGATGACCGCGCGGCTCGCGCGAGAGCGAGGCGGCTGCCCTCGATCGCCCGAAGCGCCGGCTTCGAACCGCACGCGTCCCCTCCTCGAGATGGCGCTCGAGAACGCGGTCGAGGGATGCGTCCGCGAGACCTACGGTGCGGTGCAGGGGCTGATCGAGGCGCAGACCTCACGCGATCGAGGCATTCGCCGCGCGATGAAGTCGATCGCCTCCGACGAGTGCCGCCATGCGGAGCTCGCGTGGGCCGTGCACGCGTGGGCCATGCCACGGCTCAGCGCGAATGAGCGACTCCACGTGGAGCGCGGGATGAGGGACGCGATCGCCGAGATCGCCGCCCGCGACCCGCGCACGGCGTCGCTTCTTTTCTCCTGATCACGTGCCGGAAGGCGACAAGCGAACAAAAAAAGAACCGGCCCCCGGCTCACCCCGCCGCGAAGCGGGGGAACCGGGGGCCGGCGTGTCGGTCGCGTGCTTACTCGGTCACTTCACGACGATGCTGAGCGGCTGGCTCCAGTTGTCCGGGCCGCCCTTGATGATGGCGCGGAACCGGACCTGCACCGTGGAGCCGACCGGCAGGCCCGCGATCGTCGTCCGGGCCTGCAGGCTGGGCGTGGCGTCGACCCACGTCTTGCCGCCGTCGCTGCTCGATTGCCACTCGTAGCTGGCGCGGCGGCCTGCGGACCGGACGGTGAGCTTGACGCTCCCCGACAGGGCCCCGGCCGTCGCGGCGAACGGCGGCTTGACGTGCGTCGCTGCTTTCTTCGGCGTCATGCCGGCGCTCGTGACGATGGTCGCCGCGTCCTCGGGCAGCGCGGCGTCGGCGATGGTCTGCACGTACGCCTTCAGCGCGCCGAGCGCTTGGACGAGAGCCCGGCGGGCGGCGTTGCGCGCTTGCACGGTGCCTTTTGCGCGCGTCGCCGTCGCCTGCTCGGCCTGAGAGAGCGTCGTGATCAGGCCCGTGACGGTGAGTAGCGGAGGGACCGGAGCCGGGAAGCGTGTGTTCCCGGTCATTGCCGTGACGATGGCCTGAGCGACCTTGAGGAGGTCGAGGACCTTCGTCGGGAGGAGGAGGACTGCGAGGATGCGGGCTGCGAGGGTTGTGGTTGCCAAGACGTCACCAACCTTGCGGAGAGAAGGGGCCCGCACCGGCGACGTGCCGGGGCTCTCGGCCCCTCCAATCTGTCCTTAACAACTGAGTCGCGATTTCGGGTCGTTGTTGGGTACAATTTTTGCTTCGATCGTGACTGGCGCACGTAAGTGCACGTATGTACGCTAGTTAAGTGACTCGAGCCGCTCTTGCTTCGACAAGAGCGGCGCTTCGTTCGACAAGAGCGGCGATTCGCTCGCCTCGCGCCGCGCATACCGAACGAAGAGCGGCGCGAGCTGTCCGATGCGGCGCGCATTCCTCGGCTCGCGCCGCTCTTTCGCCAGCTCGCGCCGCTTTTCTGGAGCCAACAGCGGCGATTGCGACGACACGCGCGGCGATTGGTTCACCACGAGCGGCGCATGCTGAGACGAGAGCGGCTCTTCGTGAACCGA
>DASVWO010000147.1:0-2357 GCA_036393165.1 Polyangiaceae bacterium
CGGTGGACGACGCCCGCATGGCGCCGAACCGTAGCAGCGGGTCCCGGGCCGCCCGTCCGAAGTGCGTCTCATCTCCACGGCTTGCGCGCTATCCTGCCGCGCACCGATGCCCCTGATGTCCCGCTTCCTCGTGCTCGCCCCTGCCCTCCTTTGTGCATGCTCCAGCGACGCGCAGCTCTCGTCGCGCTTCGCCTCGGACTTCACCCACGCGCCGCACACGCTGGCGGTGCTCGGCGTCTACAAGGACGGCCGCATGAGCTCCGAGGCGTGGGAGCAGGTTGGTCCGGGACTGAGCCGCCCCTTCGGCGCGACGTGCGACACGGGCTACGCGCAGCTCGAGGCGAAGAACCAGGCGCTGTCGGGCGTCGTCGACGACTACGCGCGCGCCAACGGCGTGGGCGACGACCTGCTCGAGCAGCTCGCGCCTGCGGCGCAGGGGGACCTCATCCTGGTCGTCACGGTCGCCGGCCACGTCGGCAGCAAGGGCCCGAACCTGCCGGACACGAGCACGCTCGCCACCGGGACGCCGGGCGTCGGCTCGTCGAAGTACCGCACCGGGAGCGCCATCGGCAGCCCCACCGGAGCGACGCGCGGCAGCGGCGCGATGCGCAAACCGATCGACACGTCGGCCGCCCTCGAGATGACGGCGTCGCTCTACTCGGTGCCCGAGAAGAAGTCGGTCGGCGTCGTGACGCTGGAGTACGACGGCAAGAGCGTCGACGACGCGATCGCACGCCTCGCCCAGCGCCTCGGCCAGGAGCTCCCCGGCTCGCGGTGCGGCGGGTGGAACTGGGACGCCAAGATCGACGACCAGCGCATCCGCGAGCTCGGCTCCCCGTGAGCCCGGCGCCTCCGCCGCCTCCGCCGGCGGAAGCACCAGAGGTACAGGTCATCGCGCCCCATCGCGACGTGGGCGAGACCACTGTGAGGAGGGAGGATGCCGGCGAGGTGCCCGGCACGTTCGGCGATCCCACGCGCTTCGCCGAGACGCTTCCCGGGTTCATCCCCACCGCGAGCGGCCTTCAGGCGTTCTTCGTGCGCGGCGCCCCGCCGACGGCCACGGGGTACTTCATCGACGGCGTGCCGGTGCCCATCCTCTATCACATCGGGTTCGGGCCGAGCGTGATCCACCCGGGCCTGGTGGACCACGTCGACTTCTACCAGGGGGCACCGTCGGCGAGTTACGGACGCTACGTGGGCGGCGTGATTGCCGCGAGCAGCACGCCGCCTGCGACGGGCGCGCACGGCGAAGCCAACCTGCGCCTCTTCGATGCGGGAGCGCTCGCGGAGGCTCCGGTCGGCGAGGGGAAAGGAAGCGTGCTCGCCGCCGCGCGCTACGGGTATCCCGGCGTCGTCCTTCCTCTCTTCACGCACGACACGGGGCTCTCTTACTGGGACTACCAGGCGCGTGCGACGTGGAACATGGACGACCGCGACCGCATCGGCGCCTTCGTCTTCGGCAGCTACGACCGGCTGACGCAGGTGCAGCATCCAGGCAACGCGCCGCCGTTCACGCAGCAGCTCGCGCTCGACGAGTTCCACCGGGCCGACGTGCGATGGGATCGCGCGATCGGGCGCGCGTCGAACCTGCGCGTGGCGGCGACGCTCGGGCACGACCGGGTGGGCAACGACACGGCGAACGCGGACGACACGAGCGTGCGGCTGCGCACCGAGCTCGAAGCGCGCGAGTCCGACTCGGTGCGCGTTCGCGCCGGAGCCGATGCGCAGTTCGACGCGCTACGGCCCGGATCGACGCCCGAGGGAGCGTCGGGTGGCGGGCTCGCGCTCGTGCCTTCGCGCGACGCGGTGGTGATGGGCGCTTACAGCGACGTGGCGTGGCGCGTCTCCCCGCGCGTCGAGATCACGCCGGGCCTCCGCGCCGACGTGTATTCGACCGAGAACGTGCCGGCGGTACCTGCCGCCACCAACGGATCGACGACCCCCGTGCTCGAGCCGCGCCTCGCCGCCCGCGTGCGTGTGGCCTCGTGGCTCACGAGCGTGTCCACGTTTGGCATCTCGCACCAGCTGCTCGGGATCCCGGCGCAGTATCCGGAGACGACGCCTTACATCCAGCCCGGCGTGCAGCAGGGGCTCATGACGTCGGCGCAGGCGAGCCAGGGCGTCGAGCTCGGCCTGCCCGCGAGCTTCTCGCTCGGCGTGACCGGGTTCCTCCACGACTACCTGGGCCTCCCCGACGTGACCGCGCCGTGCAGCCCGATCGCCGGCACGAACCAGTGCATCACCCCTCGAGCGAACGGCCGCGCCCTCGGCATGGAGGTGCTCCTGCGCCGCTCCTTCGCCGAGCGATTCACGCTGTGGATCTCCTACACCCTCTCGCAGTCGACCCGTCAGGCGCG
>DASVWO010000148.1:0-9061 GCA_036393165.1 Polyangiaceae bacterium
GCGCAGGCGCTCGGCTACTTCAAGCGCGAGGACGGCGTGTCGTTCGACCGCGCGCGCCTCGTGGTCGAGGCGAAGAAGCGCGCCATCGGCCTCGCCGAGAGCGGCTGGCACCCGCCGGCGCCGAGGGCCTACGTGCTTCCCGGCGAGAGCGGCATCGCGACGCTGCGGATGATGGTCCACACGCTGGTCGAGGCGGGCCAGGCAAGCGAGCACGATGCCAAGATCGCGACGAAGGTGGCCGAGATCCTCTGCGGCGGCGTCGCCGGCTCGTCGCACGAGGTGACCGAGGACGAGATGCTCGAGCTCGAGCGCGAGGCGTTCGTGAGCCTCTGCGGCGAGCCCAAGAGCCAGGAGCGAATGCAGTACATGCTCATGAACAACAAGCCCCTGAGGAACTAGAGCCATGATCGACAACGTCGTCATCGCCGATGCGGTGCGTTCGGCCGTCGGCCGCGCGCACAAGGGCACGCTCGCGCAGACGCGGCCCGACGAGCTCGCGGGTCAAGTGGTCGCGGCGCTCATGGCGCGCGTCCCCAAGGTGAAGCCGGCGGACGTGGAGGACCTGGTGCTCGGGTGCGCGATGCCCGAGGGCGAGCAGGGGCTCAACGTGGCGCGCGTCGTCGGCTTCCTCGGCGGGCTGCCGCAGGAAACGGGCGCCGTCACGATCAACCGCTTCTGCTCGAGCGGGCTGCAGGCGATCGCCTTCGCCGCGGGGGCCATCGCCACGGGCGCGGCCGAGGTGCTCGTCGCCGGCGGCGTCGAGTCGATGACGATGGTGCCCATGACGGGCAACAAGCTGAGCGCCTCCCCCCGCGCGATGGAGGTGTGCCCCGAGGTGTACACGCCCATGGGCATCACGGCGGAGAACGTCGCGAAGCGGTTCGGCATCAGCCGCGCCGACCAGGACGCGTTCGCTCTGCGCAGCCAGCAGAAAGCCGCGGCGGCGCTCAAGGCCGGCGTGTTCGCCCAGGAGATCGTGCCCGTGCAGGCCACGCGTTACGAGGGCGGCAAGCACACGTCGGTCACGTTCGACAAGGACGAGATGATCCGCGCCGACACGACGCTCGAGGGTCTCGCGTCGCTCAAGCCGGCGTTCGCAAAGGACGGCACCGTGACGGCAGGCAACGCATCGCCTCTGTCGGACGGCGCCGCGGCGGCGCTCGTGATGAGCAAGGCGCGGGCAGATGCGGCGGGCGTGAAGCCGCTCGGGTACTTCCGCGCGTTCGCGACGGCGGGCGTCGATCCGGCCATCATGGGCATCGGTCCCATCCCGGCGGTGCGCAAGCTCCTGTCGCGGACGGGCCTCCAGATACGCGACATCGACGTGGTCGAGCTCAACGAGGCGTTCGCGAGCCAGGCCGTGTACGTCCAGCGCACGCTGGAGATCCCGGACGAGAAGCTGAACGTGCACGGCGGCGCCATCGCCCTCGGGCATCCGCTGGGGTGCACGGGCGCGAAGCTGACCGCCACCGCGCTGCACGAGCTGCGGCGCCGCAAGGGCCGCTACGCGATCGTCACCATGTGCATCGGCGGAGGCCAGGGCGCCGCGGGTCTCTTCGAGGCTGCGACCTGACCGTCACCGGGCACCCCGAGTCTCGCCTCGCGGAGCTGGGCATCCTGCTCCGCCTCTCGGTGCCGATCGCCATCGCGCAGCTCGGTCTGGTCGCGATGGGCCTCGTCGACACGGCCGTCATCGGGCGCCTCTCGGTGGACGATTTGGCGGGCGCCGGCATCGGCCGTTCGCTCGGCTACGCCTCGGTCATGCTGGCGATCGGCGTGGCCATGGGGCTGGAGCCCGTCGCGGCGCAGGCCATCGGCGCGGGAGACGAGGGGCGTGCGTGGCGTGGCCTCGTCGCGAACCTGCGCGCCGGACTGCTCCTCTCCATCCCACTGGTCGGTGCCGCGTTCGCGATCACGCTGGCCCTGCCGGCGCTCGGAGTCGCAGCGGCGGTGGTCACCCGGGTGCGGCTCTACCTGCTCGGTCAGGCGCCTGGGCTCGCCCTCAATGCCGCATTCGTCGCAGGCCGCGTGTTCCTGCAGGCGCACGGACGCACCGCGCCCGCGCTCGTCGGCAGCCTGGTGGCCAATGGGGTCAACCTCGTCGCGAGCAACCTGCTCGTGCGCGGCGACGCTGCGCTGACCGCCGTGGGGCTCCGCCCGAGAGGCCTGCCGGCCCTCGGGGCGCTGGGCGGAGGAATCGCCTTCAGCATCGCGACGGTGATCCTCGTGGTGTTCGTGCTGGCCGCGGCGCTGCGCCACCGCACCACGGCCCCCGGCGCGCCCGTGCCGATGTCCATCGCTTACCGGCTCGGCATCCCCATCGGCTCGCAGCTGCTCGCGGAGGTCGGCATCTTCGCGCTCGTCGCGCTGCTCTCCGGCGCGCTCGGCGCCGAAGTCGCGTCGGCGCACCAGATCGCCATCATGATGGCCAGCTTCACGTTCATGGGCGCCCTCGGCGTGAGCGGCGCCACGGCTGTGCGCGTTGGCCACGCGGTCGGGGCGGGACGCAGCCCGCGCCGCCCTGGGGGCCTCGGAATCGCGCTGGGTGCAGCCGGCATGATCCTGGGCGCGATCGCGTTCGCCGCATTCCCGCGCGCGCTCGTGAGCATCTTCACGAGCGACGAGCGCGTCATCGCCATCGGCATCGGTCTCGTGCGCATCGCAGCCGTCTTCCAGCTGTTCGACGGCGTTCAGGCAGTCGCCGCGGGCGCGCTGCGGGGCGCTGGCGACGTGCGCTTTCCCTTCGTCGCAAACGTCGTCGCGCACTGGCTCGTCGGATTCCCGGTCGCGCTCCTCCTCGGCTTCGCGCTCCACGGCGGCGCGCCGGGTCTCTGGTGGGGCCTCACCGCGGGCCTCGTCGTCATCAGCGTCGTGCTCGCGGCCCGCTTCGCAGCCGTCACGAACCGCTCGATCGCTCGCGTGTGACGCGAGCGGATCAGGCCATCGACGCGTTGACGCCCACTTCGACCGCGGCGACCGACGCGGTCTTCAGCTTCACCTCGGCGCCGTCCGGCGGATCGTACGGCGCGCGCCCCACCTGGTGCGTGCGATACCGGTCGCTGAAGATGCCGAGCAGGTACGCGCGCAGGCAGAAGCCGAAGATGCTCGGCTGGTTCAGCGCGGGGTCGATGAGATGCGCGATCTTGCCGTGCGCCTCGGGCAGGCGGCTCCAGTGCAGGCCGGCGCTCTCGTGATGCGCGGTGTGGTAGCCGTTGTTGAAGACGAGCCAGTTGCCGAGCTTCGACACGAAGTTGCGCGAGTGGTTGTGCTCCGACCACGGGTCGGCGTGCACGTGCTGGATGTAGTTGATGAAGATCATCGACCAGTTCGCGAACATCCCCGGGATGGCGAACCCGAAGAGCCACAGCACGATCCCGTGCCACCACGCCTGCCCGTGCCAGAGCGCCGCGCCGATGCCGAGCCCCAGGAGGCCTGCCTGCACGCCGATGAGCGTCGCGTACTGCCCGCGGATCTGGTTGTAGAGCGATCGGTTGCTCGCCTTCGCCTTGGCGATGTACTCGCGAATCGGATCCGCCTGCCAGTACGCCGACACGAAGTAGTACGTGCTCGCGATGAGCCACGTGTTCTTCTTCGAGTAGCGCCAGGTGATCGTCGCGTCGCCCGCCTTGTTGACGAACTTGTGGTGATTCAGGTTGTGCGTCGGGATCCAGGCGAACGTCGGGAAGAAGTAGAAGATGCTGAGCCACGCCGAGTAGAAGGCGTTCAGCTTCTTGTTCTTGAACGTAGGACAGTGATTGTGGTTGTGGCTGAAGACGCCCGCGCAGAACCCGAAGTAGAGGCTCAGGGGCAGCAGCCAGGGCACGAGGCGCGGCTCCACGTACGGGGCGAAGCCCATCGCGGGGAAGCACACGAAGGCCCAGAGGAGCGTCCGCCAATCTTCTCGGTAACGCAGCATGGTTCCGCCCTCGAACGCGCCGCAGCCTAGTCGACGACCGGCGGGTGGGCATCAGCTTTCCGTCATGGATCGGTGCGCATCACACTTCGCAGGGAACCCCGGGAAGCACCCTTGCCGCAGTCCGCGTGACGTTCTACGCACTTGGAACGATGGAAGCGACGGCCTCCACCCCCACTCGATCCGCCCCGGCTCCCCGCCGCAAGCAGCCGTTCCGCTCGCTGGAGGACCTGGTCTACCTCGGGCCGGAAGACCTGGCGCACCTGTACAGGACTGCGGAGACCCCGCGTCTCTCGGACCTCGACGGCGACTTGGGCGGCCGCATGCTGGCGCTCCCACGGGCCGGCCGGTCGCTCGCATCGGTGGTGCGCACGCTGGGAGCGTGGGACCGGTTCCCGTGGCGCGGCAAGAGCTTCCGCTCGACGGACGACGCGCACGGCGAGGGGTTCAACCGTTACGTGACCGGCCGCATTCACTTGCACCGCTTCACCACGAGCATCGGCGCCTCGCGCGCCGGCGACTTCGACGCCGTGCAGCTCGATTACGACCGCCGCGACAATCCGTTCTTCGTCCGACGCATCAAGGACGAAGTGCGCGCCATCGAGCCGGGGTTGTTCCTCGGTACGGCGTGGATGACAGGACAGGGCAGGCCGCGACTCGCCTGCTACTTCGGCTTGACCACGCGCTGAGTCCGCACGCTCGAAGGAGAGCGGACTCGAACACCAGACTGATTGCCGTCGGCGGTCGAGAGCACGTCGTAGAGCTCCGGCCGGCGATCGCGGAAGAAGCCCCACGCGGCGCGCGTGCGCGCCATCGCGTCGAGGTCGAAGGTGGCGACGGCCACGCCCTCGTCGTCGCGACCGAGCTCCGCCAGCTTGTCCCCGCGGTTGTCGGCGATGAACGACGAGCCGTAGAACCGCTGGCCGCTCTCGGTGCCGATGCGATTGGCCGCGACCACCGGGACCACGTTCGACACGGCGTGGCCGATCATCGCGCGCTGCCACGGGTCGCGCGTGTCGAGGTCCGGCTCGTGCGGCTCGCTGCCGATGGCCGTCGGGTAGAGGAGGACCTCGGCGCCGAGGAGCATCATGGCGCGCGCGGACTCGGGGAACCACTGGTCCCAGCAGATGCCGACGCCGATGGTGCCGTGCCGCGTCTTCCACGCGCGGAAGCCCGTGTCGCCGGGGCGGAAGTAGAACTTCTCCTCGTACCCCGGCCCGTCGGGAATGTGGCTCTTGCGGTAGGTGCCGAGCACCGAGCCGTCCGCGTCGACCACGGCGACGCTGTTGAAGTACGCCTGCCCGGCGCGCTCGAAGAACGACACCGGAATGACGACCCCGAGATCGCGCGCGACGTCGCGCATGCGCGCGACCGCCTCGTCGGCATCGACGCCGCGGGCCTCGGCGAACCAGTCAGCGCTCTCCTCGCGGCAGAAGTAGGGCCCCTCGAAGAGCTCCGGAGGCAGAACGATGCGCGCGCCGCGCTTCGCCGCTTCGCGCACGTGCCGCTCGACACGCTCGATGTTCTGGGCACGCGGCCCACCGAGGGGGCACTGGATGGCGGCGACGGCGACGGACCTCACGCCGGCACCTGCTGCGTGATGCAGTGGAAGGCCCCGCCGCCGCTGAGGATGGCGCGCGCGTCGACGCCCAGCGTGCGCCGCCCGGGGAAGAGCGCGCCGATGCGCTCGACCGCTTCGTCGTCGAAGGGCGAGCCGTAGGTGGGGACGACGACCGCGGCGTTGGACACGTAGAAGTTCGCGTAGCTCGCCGGCATGACGCGCCCCTCGGCGTCGACGATGCGCCCGGGCGACGGGATGCGCGCGACCTCGAGCCCGTGCGCCGCAACCTCGCGCAGGAGCTTGCGCAGGACGTCCGTGTTGGGATCGTCGGCGGCGCGCGGCTCCATCGCCACGACGAGCCCCGGGCGCACGAAGCGCACGAGCGTGTCCACGTGCCCGTCGGTGTGGTCGTTCACGAGCCCCTCGTCGAGCCAGAGCACGCGCTCGACGCCGAGCGCGTCGCGAAGCCAACCTTCCACCGTCGCCTGGTCGACGGCTCCGTTGCGGTTGGGGTTCAGCAGGCACTGGCGTGTGGTCAGCACCGTCCCCTGCCCGTCCACCTCGACGGCGCCGCCCTCCAGGACGTGATCCATGGTGAAAGCGCGCCTGTCGCCGCACTCGGCGGCGATTCGCTCGGCGACGCGATCGTCGTGCTCGAGCTCGTACTTGCCCCCCCACCCGTTGAACCGGAACCGCACCGTGGCGCGCGCGCCCTGCGCCCCCGCGAGGAAGAGGGGCGCCGTGTCGCGCAGCCAGATGTCGCCGAAGGGGATGCGGAAGTAGCGCACGTTGCGCTCCGGCAGCGCCTCGCGCGCCGCCTTCTCTTGCTCGGCGTCCGGCACGAGCACGTGCACCGCCTCGCCTGCCGCGATGGCCGCGACCATGCGCGCGAACGCGGCGCGCGCCGGGGCGAGGTTCTCGAGCCAAAGGTCGGCATGGCTGGGCCAGGCGACCCACGTCGCCTCGTGCGCCGCCCACTCGGCCGGCATCCTGAAGCCCTCGCGTCGCGGAGTCGTCACGTGGGTCGATATAGCCGACGGCGCCGAGTCTGGTAAGGATGTGCCCCCGGAGGGACCTTCGAATGCGCCGCATCCTTCTCGCCGCCGCCGCCCTGGGCGTGGCCGGCCCGCTCGCGTCGATCGCCGCGTGCTCGTCGAGCAGCTCGACCTCGTCCGCCCAGCAGTGCACGAACGACGGGGGCCTCGCTCCCGACGGCGCGGCCCTCACGCCGTGCGCGTGGGATCAGCCCGTGACTCGGACGGACGACAAGACGAGCGCGGCCAACCGGGCCGCCTGCAAGTACCAGCGCGGAGACATGCCCGCCGCGACGCTCGGCCCGAGCATCGCGATCGACGACGAGATGCCGATCGACAACATCGTCGTCGTGATGATGGAGAACCACTCGTTCGACAGCTACTTCGGACACCTCAACGCGTACGCGCACCGGACGGACATCGAGAGCGCCGACGCCGGTGCATCGAACCCCACGGTCGACGGCGGGACGGCTCCGTGGACGCACGGTGCCCACGAGTGCTCGGAGGACACCGACCATTCGTGGGGCGGCACGCACCACGAGATCGACGACGGCAAGATGGACGGCTTCGCCATCGCCAACCAGGGCTACGGCGCCTCGGCGGACGCGGGCGCGAACCCCGGCCCGATCTACGACGGAGCCCGGGCGATGTGGTGGTACGACCAGACCGATCTGCCGTTCTACTACCAGCTCGCGAGCACCTACGCGGTGGCCGACCACTACCACTGCTCCGTGCCCGGGCCGACGTGGCCGAACCGCATGTACCTCATCTCGGCGACGAGCTTCGGCGAGACCACCAACTCGTGGCCGGATCTGACCGCGTATCCCTACCCGGGGAACGACGCGAGCGTGCTCGACGAGCTCGAGAAGCGCCAGATCACCTGGGAGCTCTACTCGGACGGACCGCCGGGCGCGGGCGTCGTCTACGGCGTGCAGGGAGCCAGCCGGTGGGGGCACGCTCCGAACACCACGTTCGCGCAGTTCCAGAAGGACGCGGCGGCCGGAACGTTGCCCCAGGTATCGTTCGTCGATCCGAACCTGAGCTCCGAGATGAACGGAGGCGCCGGGACCGACGAGCATCCGCCGGGTGACATCCAGAGCGGCGAGGTGTTCGTGAGCCAGGTGGTGGACGCCGTCACCAAGAGCCCGCAGTGGTCCCACCTCGCGCTCTTCATCACGCACGACGAGAACGGCGGTTTCTACGATCACGTGCCTCCGCCGCCGGCCTGCGCGCCCGACGGGAAGCAGCCGATCCTCACGGGCAGCGATCAGGGGACGGCGGGCGGCTTCGACCTGTACGGCATCCGGGTCATCCTCGTCGCGGTGAGCCCCTACGCGAAGAAGGGGTACGTGGGCCACCACCTGTACGACCACACGAGCATCACGCGGTTCATCGAGGCCAAGTTCAAGATCCCGGCGCTCACCGCGCGCGACGCGAACGCCGAGCCGCCGACGGATCTCTTCGACTTCAAAGATCCGCCGGCTTTCTCGACGCCGCCGTCGCTCACCACGCCGACCGTCGACCCGACGGAGCTTCAGTACTGCACGTCGACGTTCCTCAAGTGAGGCCCGTCACACGGCCTCGCCGATGACCACGCTCTGCGGGCCGGCGAGCGGCCGCGTCTCGACGAGCTTCCACCCCGTCTCCTCGAGCCACGCCGTGCCCTCGTCGACCGAGTAGACGTCGCCCTCTTCCTGCAGCACCGCGAACTCGCCGGCCATCAGCGCCGCCATCGGCGGCTGCGTGTGCGTCGCGTCCGTCCAGAAGTCCACGAGCGCCACGCGCCCGCGCGGCGCGATCGACTTGCGCACGTTGCGCAGCAGCGTCTTGTTCTTCTCCGGACCGAAGTAGTGCACCAGGTTCGCCATGATGACGAGGTCGTGCCCCTCCGGCAGTGGGCCCGCCAGCGCGTCGCCGTCGAGGATCTCGATCGACGGCCCGCTGGCCGTCGCCGCCACCTTGCGCGCCACCGCCGCGGTCTTCGGCAGCTCGAAGAGCGTCGCCTGCAGGCGGGGGTGTTTCGCCAGGATGTGCCGCAGGAAGGAGCCCGTGCCCCCGCCCAGGTCGAGCACCTTGCGATGGCGCGCCAGATCGTACCCGTCGGCGAACGCGTTGGCCGCGCCGCGCGTGAAGCCCTCGACGCCCTTCGAGAAGATCTCGGCCTCCTCCGGGCTCATCTCCTTGTGCACGCCGGCCGGCGCGCGGCCGCGCAGCGCGTCCTCGAGGCCCTGCCACGCGCCGTAGCTGATGCGGTTCCAGAAGCGCGCCCAAGGGCGCAGGTCCATCGGGCCGCGCCCCGTGAGGAACGCCTGCGCGTCGGGCGCGTTGACGTAGCGTTCGCCCTCGCGCCGCACGAGGCCGAGAGACACGCACGCGTCGGCGGTGATGCGCGCCGTACGCCGCGGGATGCCGAGCCCGCTCGCGATCTCGTCGAGCGTGCGCGGCCCCTCGGCGAGGGCCGCGAACAGTCCGAGCTCGCAGGCGACGAACATGTGCTTCGTCGCCATGAAGCCGGTGCCGATGCGCATGATGGACTCGGGTGTGATCGGGGTA
>DASVWO010000149.1:0-7385 GCA_036393165.1 Polyangiaceae bacterium
GTTCCATTGGTCGAGTCCAGATCCTGGATGTGGAACCCGCCATCGGGGCCCACGGCCACGCGCGCGTGGCGGCTGCTGACGGCCGGATCGTCCACCGCGAGATCGGCCTCCTCGCCTCTCCCCACGACGATGCCGTGGGGCTCGACCGCCGCGACGCGACCCGCGTTGGGGCCGGTGAGCACGAGGAGCGTGCCTCGCGACACACCTGCGGGCAGGGGCCGCGAAGGGAGCAGGGGCGTGTCGCGCCGTTCGATCGGAGGGTCGAGGGGGGCCGCCACGATGCGTCGCAGGGTCGTACGACGTCCCATCGTGGGACCTCGCCGATGGTCACGCGACACTCTCTCGATGATCTTCACGTCGCTCCATCGAGCACGGTGCGTGCCGTCCGCCCGTCGCGGATCACCCAACCGTGCAGCTCGCACGGCCCGGAGCCTGTCTCGTTTTGCCTCCCAATTGGCGATCTGCGAACGATTCGCCCGCGCGCAGTCAGAGTTCGCGGCGGCACGCCGCGGCACGAATGTCGCAGCTCTGCGGGGGGCATGGCTCCTCCGACGACGACGAAACGCACGGCCGATGAGAGCGCGCGTCGCATCCGGGCTTTCCGAAGCCTAACGTCCTTCGGAGCGCCGCTCATCTGCGCCATTCTGGGCGGCGCGATCGGAGCACTGATCGGCGAGCGGGCCGAGCTGCCGGGCGTTCTGGTGGGGGCGTTCCTCGCCGCGGCGGTTGGCGCGATGGCCGGTCGTGCGATCGACGTGCAGCGCGCCCGCTTCTCCAGGCGCGATGCTTACCTCGACGACGAGATCGGCGTCACCTCCGGGAGCCTCGGCAGAGGACCCTCAGTCTCGCCGGGAGCGCTGCCAGCGATAGAGCGTGGAGAGGTCGATGCCGAGGATCGCCGCAGCCCGCTCCTTGTCGCCCCCCGTCTCGGCCAAGACCCAGTCGGTGTAAGCCCGGCTGAGCCTGCGAAGGGTCCAGGGCCCGTGGTCGCTCGACGGCCATGACGTCCGGACGGCCTCCGCGAGAGGCGCGAGGTCATCGGCATGGATCGTCTCGCCGGTCCCGAACACGACCGCCCGCTCGATGCAGCTCGCGAGCTCGCGCACGTTACCCGGCCACGACGACTCGGTCAGCGCGCCGATCGCTTCGTCGGAGATGGCGCGCACCGGCGAAAGGGGCGCCCGCTCGAGGGCCTCTGCGAGGAAGTGAGCCGCGAGAGCCGAAATGTCTTCGCGGTGATCGCGCAGGGGCGGCACGACGACCGGCAGAACATTGAGCCGGAAGTACAGGTCCTCGCGGAAGCGTCCCTCATCCACGAGGGTTCGCAGGTCACGGTGCGTGCAGGCGATCACGCGTACGTCGACGTGGTGGCTCCGGTCGCCGCCGACCGGGCGGACGTCGCCGAACTGCAGGACGCGAAGCAGCTTCGCCTGCAACATCACGCTCATGTCGCCGATCTCGTCGAGCAGCAGCGTGCCGCCGTCGGCCTCCGTGAGCAGCCCCTTGCGCGCCTGGACCGCGCCCGTGAAGCCGCCCCGGACGTGACCGAAGAGCTCTCCCTCGAGCAGCTCCTGGGGAATGGCCGCGGTGTTGACCGCGATGAAAGGACGGCCGCTGCGCGCGCTGCGCGCGTGAATCGCCCGCGCGACGAGCTCCTTGCCCACGCCCGTCTCTCCGCTCACGAGCACCGGTGCGCTCGAGCGGGCGACGAACTCGATCGCGGTTTGCAGGGCGCGCATGGCCGGACCGGATCCGACGATGGCGAAGCGCTCGTCGTCGGGGGGCCGGTGCGACGGCCGCGTACCTCTCGACGACTCGCGCCCGACCCTGACCGCGTCGCGAACGACGTGCCTCAGCTCCTCGGCGTCCCAGGGTTTTACCATGTACTGGAACGCGCCGCGCTTCATGGCGTCGACTGCCTGCGGCACGTCGCCTCTGCCGGTAACGAGGATGAACGGCACCGCCGGGTGACTCCGCTTGACTCGGTCGAGGAGCTCGAGCCCGTCCATGCCCTCCATGACGATGTCAGACACGACGACATCGCAGCTCAGGCCATCCACGCTTCGGATGGCGCTTGCAGCGTCCGGCGCGAGCTCGCAATCGTGGCCGTCGGCGGACAGGACGTTCTCCAGCGTCTCGCTGGCATCCCGGTCGTCGTCCACGATGAGCACACGCGATTGCATGTCACCGCTCATCTTAAGCACGCACTGGCGAACCGCCTGCTGAACGTTGGCGAATTGCCTCCACGAGCGGGGTCACGGTTCGGTCACGCGACATGTCGCCGAGGTCGTGCGTGGAATAGGCGATGCACCCCGTGGGCGGAAATGACCAGGAAAGACGCTGCGGTCGCGCACGACCCGAGCCGCGTCACGACCGGGGTGAGAAACCTCGACGCCTTGTTCGACGGGGGGCTGCCCAGGCGTTCGGTGACGGTCGTCTGCGGGCCTCCGGGCTCGGGCAAGACGATCCTCGCGCAACAGATGTGCTTTCACGCGGCGTCGTCCGGCGGCCGCGCGGTCTACTTCAACACCCTGTCCGAGCCCCTGGCGAAGACGCTCCGTTATCTGAAGCCCTTCGCCTTCTTCGACGCCGGCCAGCTGCCGCGCCGCGTGGAGTTCGTCGATCTCGGCATCGTCCTCCAGGGCGATGGGCTACACGACAGCGCCGCGCTCATCGTGGACCGCGTCAAGAAGAGGCAGCCGCGCCTGGTCGTCATCGACAGCTTCAAAGCGTTCGACAATCTGACCCGCTCGAAGGAGGAGCAGCGCAAGTTCGGCTACGAGCTCGCCGTCAACTTGATGGCCCTGGACGTGACGGCGCTGCTGCTCGGCGAGTACGGACCGGCCGACTACATGGTCAACCCGCTCTTCTCGGTGATCGACGGCCTGCTCGTGCTGTCGCAGCGAGAATCCTCCGGCGACCAGCAGCGTTTCATCCAGATAGTCAAGATGCGCGGCGCGGACCAGAGTCGGGACGAACACCCGTTCGCGATCACCAGCCATGGCATCGACGTGTACGCCCCGCGCGTGGCGATCGTCCGCGAGCCGCAAGCGCCGGGGAAGCGGGCGCCTCGCTGCAAGACCGGCATCGACCGTTTCGACGACCTTCTCGGCGATGGCATCCCGCGCGGATCGAGCGTCCTCGTGGCCGGGGCGGCGGGGACGGGCAAGACCGTCCTGTCGCTCGAGTTCGTGTACCGCGGCGCGCTGGCGGACGAGAAGGGGCTGCTCTTCTCCTTCGAGGAGACGACCGAGCGCCTGTTGGCGAACGCGCGCGGGCTCGGCTGGGACCTCGAGCGCGAGATCGCCCGCGGGATGCTCGATCTCGTCTTCATCCCGCAGCCCGAGATCGTGGTCGAGCGCGATCTGCTCATGATGCGCGAGAAGGTGGAATCCTTCGGCGCCAAGAGGGTCGCCATCGATTCGATCTCGGTCTTCCTGCACAAGGTGCGCGACGCGCAGATCGTGCGGGAGAAGGTCTTCCAGATCGCCAGCATCGTCCACAACGCCGGCGCGGTCGGATTCCTCGCGACCGACGTCCCCTACGGCTCCGCGCAGCTCAGTCGGCACGGCGTGGAGGAGACGGTCGTCGACGGTGTGGTGCTGCTCACGTCGACCGAGGAGGGATCGGACAGGCAGCGGTACGTCGAGGTCTACAAGCTCCGGAACACGGCGCACCTCAAGGGGCGCCACAGCATGGTCATCGAGGGGGGCGGCATCCGCGTGTTCCCACGCTACGCCGACGAGGTGGTCTCTGCTCCGCCCGCGCTCCGCATCGGAGAGCGGCTGCCCTCCGGCGTCCCCGGGCTCGATGCTCACGTCGGCGGTGGGCTGCTCGTGCGGAGCGCGACGCTCGTCGCGGGAAGCGCGGGCATCGGCAAGACCACCATGGGGCTCCAGTTCGTCCTCGAGGGCGCCAGGCGCGGCGAACCGGGGATCGTCTTCACGCTGGAAGAGGGCCCCGAGCAACTCCTGGCCTCCGCCGCCGCGCTCGAGCTCCCACTGCAGCAAGCGGTTCGGGACGGGGTCGTCGAGCTCGTCTACCTGTCGCGGCCGACCGTACGGGCGATCCAGCTCCTCGCGGTGCTCGGCGACAGGGTCCGCGACAGGAAGGCGCGCAGGGTCGTCCTCGACAGCGTCACTCACCTGGCCCGAGATGCGGGGCCCTTCGAGGAGCTGTGGCAGATGCTCTACAAGCTGGTCCAGAGCCTCAAGGCGCTCGACGTGACCAGCGTGCTGACGCTCGAGACGACGTCACTTCATTCGTCGGACGAGGCCACCGAGAGCGGCTTCTCGCCGCTGGCCGACAACATCCTTGCACTCCGCTACGCCGTGACGCCGAGGGGGGAGCTGCATCCGGTCGTCACCGTCGTGAAGACGCGCGGCAGCGTGCACGACTCCGGTACCTACCGCGTCCGAGTGGAAGCTGGAGGCCTGCGGCTCGTCAGCGCCATACCCCGTCGGCCGCCTCGAACGCCGTGAGCGACCTGGTGGTCGAGGCATCACGGGGGCCGACCGCAAGCACACGCGAGCGCGGTCTGGAGCGCGGGGCCATCGCGCGACTGCAGGACGACGTCCATTCCGGCGGCGAGCCGGCCGAGGTTCGCCGAAGCGAGCGCCTGCTTGAGCTCGGGAATGACAGCGGGCGCGACGCTCAGCGCGTCGGCGCCGAGCGCGACGAGGGCCATAGCGAGATCGGGGCGCGCCGCCATCTCACCGCACACGCTCACGGGCTTCCCCGCGCGGTGTGCAGCCGTGATCGCGCGACGGATCATCCGCAGTACCGCGGGGTGATACGGATCGCGCGCCGGCGCCATGCGAGCGTCCTCCCGGTCTGCCACCAGGGAATACTGGATGAGATCGTTGGTCCCGATCGAGAAGAAGTCCACGTGCGGCGCCAAATCCTCGATGATCTCGACGGCGCCCGGAACCTCGATCATGGCGCCGAAGGTGGGGCGGCGCTGGTACTCTCCCTCACCGATGCCCTCGATTGCGCGCGCGGTCATCGCCTGGATGCGCAGCAACTCTTGAAGGGATGTGACCATCGGCACCAGGATGCGCAAGGGACGTGGCCCGGCCGCGAGCGCGAGACCCTGGACCTGGTCGCGGAGCACGTGTGGGTAGTCGAAGAGCACGCGGATGGAGCGGTACCCGTGGAAGGCGCCCTGCGAGGCTGCCGGCCCGCACGACGAGACGAACTTGTCGCTGGCCAGATCGAGGAGCCGGAAGGTGATCGACGCGCCAGTGAAGGCATCGTAAGCCTTCCGGTAGATCCGCGCCTGCTCGTCGCGCGTCGGAAAGCCATCGCGCACGATGAAAGAGAACTCCGTCCGGTACAAACCGATGCCCTCGGCGCCGTTGTCGCGCGCGAGCGCGATGTCGGCCCCGAACGCCACGTTGGCCAGCAGAGTGACGCGCGTACCGTCCGCGGTCGTCGCGGGTTGCTCGCGGAACCGAGCGTACTCCGTGCGGCGCCGGTCCTCCCGGCGCGCCTGCTCCTCGTACCGGGCGAGGGTCCCGAGCGTCGGTCGTATGACGACGATGCCCTGGGAGCCGTCGACCACGACGAGGTCACCGGCGTCGACGCGGTCGGTGACGCCCTCGGCGCCCGTCACGGCGGGCAGGCCGAACGAGCGGGCCAGCAGCACACCATGCGACGTCTCGCCCCCGAGCTCGGCGACGATGCCGCGCGACGCGTGCGCCTTCATCTCCATGATGAGCGACGGCGCGACGCGGGGACTGACGACGATCTGCGCGCGGATGGAAGCCGGAGCCTCCTGCAGGGCCAGGTGGCCGAGGAGCCGACCGTGCAGGTCGTCGACGTCCTCGACGCGCTCGCGCAGATAGGGGTCGCCCGTGGCGCGGAGCTTGTCGGAGATCTCGCCGAGTGCCGCACCGATCGCCTCGGCCGCAGTCCCTCCGGAGGACAGCGCGCGGTCCACGCGGTCGTGGAGCGCGGGGTCGGCGAGCATCAGCAGGTGCGACGCGAAGATGAGGGCGTGCTCTTCTCCCAAGTCGCGGGCGGCCGAGCTCTGGATGCTCACGACGTCGTTGCGAGCCCTCTCGAAGGCGTCTCGCACGCGCGCCCGCTCGGTCGCCTCGTCACTCGCCCGGGGCGCGTGCGCATGGCCCCTGGGGAATGCTCTGCGGAAGACTGCAGCGCCGATGGCGACACCGGGTGACGCGGCGATCCCGCGCACGACCTCTTCGCCCGTGTCGGGGCGAACGTACCGACGGGCGCCCGGCGACGCGAGATCCTCACCCCGACCGAGCGCCTCGAGCAAGCGGGCGTTCTCGACCACGCCGACCATCTGCGCGGCGATGCCGAACAGCGCCTGGATGTCGGCGGCCGCATACGGCGTGCGCCCCGCGGCCTGCACGACCAGCACGCCGATGGGCTGACCGCGAAGCGCCATGGGGACCGCAAGCAGCGAGCGCGAGGGTCCTTCGCGCGCCTCGGGCAGCATCTGGGTAAGGGCCAACCCGGCCAGACCCTCGGCGGCCGCCAGGGCCGCGTCGGCGAGTCCGCGCTCCGAGGACGAGGCGCCGGCCGAGGCGCGGAGCATCAGGCGAGACGTGGCCGGCTCGAGCAGGAAGAGAGAGCAAGCGTCGGCGTCCAGCTCCTGCGCGATCAGCGCGACCGCGGACTCCAGCAGGGCGTCGAGCGAATGCGACCGCGCCACGATAGCGGTCAGCTTCTCTGTGATCCGTCCCTCCATGGCCGGCGCGTCCGTTTGCAACATAAGCACTGACCCCCGGCCGCGCCGCGACGCGGCGGCTCAGGCCGTGCCGGGAGGCGGCAGCTCGTGCGCTCGTTTCTTGCGCGACAATCGAGGGATGTGTCGTGAAGCGCGTAGCCGCTGCGTGAGCGTTGACGGGCGGACCTCCTCCGAAGAGGATTCCGCACATGGACATGGGACCGGGACCGGCCGTGACCTGGGAGCAGATCATGCTTCTCGCGCGGTCGCTGGAAAACGCTGCACTACACAACAGGGTGTCACCCGAGCAAGGTTCGCGAATCGTCCAACTCGTTCTGGAATTCGACCGGAACATCGTCGGCACGGAGGTTCGCAAGGCGAAGCCAAGCCGGCCGCCGCCAGCGACGTCCACCGGATGAGCCCAGTGCAGCCGCTCGCTGCGATCTCAGACTGGCTAGGCAGTGGGCGTGCAGACGATGACCCAGCGGACGAACCCCATCACGCCACCGTCACCATCGTCAGGGCGAGCCCCGCCTCCTCCTGGGTCATCCCCCCGAGCCACGCCGGACAGTCCACGTAGAGCGGGCGAATCTCGTGTGCACCAACCTCTGTGTCCCGCTGGGGACGCCAGACGCGCCCGTTTGCGCATTGATTCCGGGCGTTTCCCCTGACGCGGGTTCGAATCCCC
>DASVWO010000150.1:0-24459 GCA_036393165.1 Polyangiaceae bacterium
GATGATGGAGGACCCCACCACGAAGATCGCGCGTCCGCGGCAGATCTACACGGGGCCGACGGTGCGCGACTACGTGGGCATGGACAAGCGGAAGTAGCCCCTAGACTCGTCGTCTCGATTTCCAAGAAGGCGACGTGGGGACGGAGCAAAGCGACGCGGGGAGTCGGTCGGTTCGACGGGGTTCGTAGCGACGCATCGCGGGGATGTCCCCGCGACGCTCCGGGATATCCCCGTGACGCTCGGGGATGTCCCCGCGACGCTCCGGGATGTCCCCGTGACGCTCGGGGATATCCCCGTGACGCGCGGTTGCCTCGCCGTGCGTCTCGGCGGGCTCCCCGAGCGTCGCTGCGACATCCCCAGGATGCGTGGGGAGCCGACGAAGGGTCACGGATGGGAAGACCGGTGACGCGGGGAGGGAGCAAAGCGCCACGGAGATGTCCCCGTGGTGCGCCGGGAACGCCCCGTGTGACGCGGGGAGCTCCCCAGGCGACGAATGGCGTTCGCCGCGCGTCGCTCCTACGGTTACGGAATGCGCGTCGTCGAGCATTCGTCCGCTGCGGCCTTGCTGGCGCATGCCGGCGGGATGCTCGAGCGAAGCGAGACGGAGAACGGTCTCGTCCTGGGGTTGCTCGCGTCGCCGCCTGCGACGACGGCGCTGCCGACGTGGGTGAGCGTGGATGGCGCGGACGGCCCCGTGGCCGTCGCGATTCGCACTCCGCCCCTCAACCTGCTGCTCGCGCTCGCGCCGGAGAGCGCGATCGAGCCGCTCGTCGGGGCTCTCGTCGAACGCGGCGAGCCGTTGCCCGGCGTCACGGGGCCGGTCGAAGCGGCGCGGGCGTTCGCCGACGGATGGGCGCGCGCGAAGGCCGTCTCTGCGACGGTGACGATGCGCCAGGGACTCTACGAGCTGACGATGGTGGTGCCGCCCGACCCCATGGCGCCAGGTGCGCTGAGACAGGTGCGCGCCGACGAGGTGGACCTCGTCGCCACGTGGATGGCCGACTTCGCGACCGATGCACGTCTGCCGGCTCACGAGCGCGAGGTGCTGCGACGGAGCGCTGCCGCGCGCATCGCCGGCGGCGGGCTCCACGCGTGGGAGCACGAGGGCGGCCCGGTCTCGATGGCATCGCTGCAGGGAGCCACGCCGCACGGGATCCGCGTGGGCTTCGTGTACACGCCGCCGGAGCTCCGCGGGCGCGGCTACGCATCCGCGTGCGTAGCGGCCGTGAGCGAGCGGGCGCTCGCCTCGGGCAAACGCTTTTGCACGCTGTACACGGACCTCGCGAATCCGACGTCGAACGCGATCTACCAGCGCGTGGGCTACAGGCGCATCGGCGAGTCGGTGATGATCGCCTTCAGCCCGGCCTGACCGCGTGGCTACGGCAGCCGGTAATCGCTGAGCGCGACCTCGGCGCGGAAGTGCTTGTGCGTGATGAAGAGGAAACCGCCCTGTCCCTCGAAGGTCATCTTGGACGGCGCGGGTCCGACCGGCGTCGGTGCGCCCAGCTCCACGCTGACGTGCACCCAGTCCACGAACATCGGCGTCTTCACGAGGCGCGCCGCGGCCGAGACCACGCCGCCGGCGCCTGTGTCGACCCATGCCTCGCCCGCCACGCTGTGCTTGTCGGGGCTCTTCGGCGAAAACGTGATCTTCACGCGAGCCGGATCCGTCGAGTCGACCGCGACCTGGTCGAACACGTACCGCGCCTGCTCCGCCGGGAGGAACGGACTGCGCATGTCGTCGTCATCGTCGTCGTCGTGCTTCGCCTCTTCCTTGCGGACGCGCTCCTCCTCCTTCGCCTTGCAGTCCTCGCCGTCCTTCGTGCACGAGTCGATGACGCGGTGCCGCGTGGTGCCGTTCGCCTCGACGTGGGACACCACCGTCTTACGCGACGCCACCTTGCCGTCGCCATCGAGCTCCTCCACGACGGCGTGCACCTTGAACGTCGCGCGCTTGAAGAGGTCCTCGAAGCCCGTCGCTTGCTTGCCGAGGCGGGCCAGCAACTCGGCGTCCGGAGGCTGCGCGGCGGCTACGCGCTCTCCAAGCGCGCCCGAGGCGAGGGCCACGGCCGCGCACGCGACGACGATGCGTGAAGATGGCGCTTTCACGGGGTGATTGGAGCGCGCGCCGGTGGACTGGTCAAGGCGCGCAGGCGGGCTCGTGGCGAGCGCCTCGGTCACGTCGCGAGCCAGGGAGCCCAGCGGTCCGCGATCCACGGGCCGGCGAGCATCCACTCGATCATCGCGAGACAGAGGAAGGGCCCGAAAGGAAGGCGCGCCGCGAGCACGCCTTCTCCAGGGGCGGTCGCGAGCGGGTCCTGCTCGATGAGCTTCGCGGCCTCGGCGTCTCCCTCCGCCGCAGCCTTCTGAAGCTCCTCGCGGTCCTTCTTCACGCTCTCGGGCTCCTCGATCTTGCCGCGCACTGCGAGCATGACGAAGGTGGCCAGCGTCGCCTGGAGCGCGCCCGCGAAGACGGCGAACACGACGCCCGGCCAGCCGAACCACGCTCCGGCGAGCATCGTGAGCTTCGCGTCGCCGAGGCCCATGCCGTGGCGGCCGCGCACCAGCTTGTAGAGGACGACGAACGGGAGCCACACGCCGACGAAGCCCACGGCGGCCCCGATGATCGCGTCCATCCAGTGCATGTCGCGCAAGCCCGGCGTCGCGAGGCCCAGCAGCGTGCCGCCGATCGTGATCGGGTCCGGCAGGTACATGTGCTCCGCGTCGATGAATGCCGCCGCGAGCAGCCCCATGGCCAGGCCGAAGTCCGCGAGGAACACGACGCCGGCGTGATAGAGCGACGTGCCGGGGCTCATGCCGCGCACGACGACCTCGTACACAGCCACCCCGATGAGCGCCGCGATCAGCTCGACGACCACGTATCGCGGTGTGATCCGCGCGCCGCAGCAGCGTGCGCGCCCGCGCAGCAAGAGCCACGAGAGGATGGGCACGTTGTCGAGCGGGCCGATGGGCTTCCCGCACGCCGGGCAGTGCGATCCCGGGCGCACGAGACTCTCCGCGCGCGGCACGCGCCACACCACGACGTTCACGAAGCTGCCCCAGACCGCGCCCCACGCGAACGCGAACGCACGAAGCGCCCACGGGGACAGGTCGAGCTCGGCCAGCGTCATGGTACGAGGGGGAGCCTAGCCTATGCTCCTCTCGATCAACGTCGACCATCCCGAGCCGCGCAAGATCCGGCGCGCGGTCGACGCTCTGCAGTCGGGCGGCGTCATCGCGTACCCGACCGACACTGTGTACGGCCTCGGGTGCGACCTCACGAACAAGCACGCCGTCGAGCGCCTCTACGCCATCAAGGGCATGGAGCGCTCGCACCCGCTGGCCTTCGTCTGCCCCGACCTCTCGGACATCGCGCGATACGCGATGGTCGACAACCAGGTGTACCGGGTGCTCCGCCACTTCTTACCGGGGCCCTACACCTTCATCCTCCAGGCGACCCGCGACGTGCCCAAGCTCGTCCAGATGCGCCGAAAGAGCGTCGGCATCCGCGTGCCGGCGTGCGAGGCGACACGCGCGCTCGCGCGCGAGCTCGGCAGGCCCATCATCTCGAGCACGGCCGGGCGCCCCGGGGAGGAGCCGCTGGTCGACCCGCACGAGATTGACGCGATCTTCCGAGGACTTGCGCTCGTCCTCGACGGTGGGGCGGGCGGGCTCGTGCCGACCAGCGTCATCGACCTCACGAGTGCGCCGCCCACCGTCGTGCGCGAGGGAGCCGGGCCCGTCGACGAGTTCCGGTGACCCCTTAGGAACGACGCGGGCTGCTCCGTTGCATGGAGCGAGATGACGGCAGCTCCGGTCCGCCCCCCTTCCACGGCTCCCGCCGCCGCCTCGTCGCCGAGCGCCAAGCTGCTGGTCGTCGACGACGACCCCACGCTGCTGCGCGCCTTCGCTCGCTTGCTCCGCGCCGACGGCTACGAGGTCGACACGCGCTCCGACGGAGAGGCCGCCGTGGAGGCCGTGCGCCAGAGCCGATACGACGCGATCCTGAGCGACATCGACATGCCGCGACTCGACGGCGTGTCGATGCTCGAGCGCATCCGCGCGTACGACCTCGACGTTCCCGTGATGCTCGTCACGGGCAACCCGAGGCTCGACACGGCGATGGCCGCCATCGAGCACGGGGCGCTGCGCTACGTGGCGAAGCCCGTGGAGGGAGACAAGCTCCGGCGCATGGTGCGAGATGCGGTGCGCCTGCACCGGCTCGCGCGCGCCAAGCGCGAGGCACTCGAGCTCGTCGGCTCGGACGATCTCTTCGCCGGCGACCGCGCCGGGTTGAGTGCCAGCTTCGGCCGCGCACTCGAGACCCTCTGGATCGCCTACCAGCCGATCGTCTCGTGGTCGCGGCGCGAGGTCTTCGGCTACGAAGCGTTGCTCCGTTCGCGCGAACCGTCGCTGCCCCACCCGGGCGCCGTGCTCGACGCGACCGAGCGCCTCGATCGCGTCCACGAGCTCGGGCGCATCGTTCGAGGCCGCGCGGTCGAGGCCATCGCGCAAATGCCGGCCGGCGGAGCGCTCTTCGTGAACTTGCACGCGCGAGACCTGCTCGACGAGAACCTGTTCGATCGCGCGGCGCCGCTCGCGGCCGTCGCGGGGCGCGTGGTGCTCGAGATCACCGAACGCGCGAGCCTGCATCACGTGCGCGACCTGGCCTCGCGCATCGCGCGCCTGCGCGAGATGGGCTTTCGCATCGCGGTGGACGACCTCGGTGCCGGCTACGCGGGGCTCACGAGCTTCGCCCAGCTCGAGCCGGAGGTGGTCAAGCTGGACATGTCGCTGATTCGCGGGGTGCACGCGCAGCCGACGAAGCTGAAGCTCGTCCGCACGATGATCACGATGTGCCGCGACCTCGGGATGCAGGTGGTCGCGGAGGGCATCGAGACGCCCGAGGAGCGCGCCGCGATCGTCGATGCCGGGTGCGACTTGCTGCAGGGATACCTCTTCGCCAGGCCCGGCAGCGCGTTCCCCCCCGCGACGTTCTAGGTCCCCAGCGGAAGGGAGTCCCGGTCGAAGCGCCCGGACTCGTCGGTGCTGCTGCCCTCCTCGAGGGTGGTGCCGCCGCCGCGCTCGCGCTCGTCCCGGAAGAACTCCACGAGCTCCGTCTTGCGCGCCTGCGCGTCGGCGCGGCCCATCTCGATGAGCCTCCGGCAGAAGGGGCCGTCGAAGAGCAGGTAGCTGGCGAGGTCGGCCTCGTGGTCTGCGCCCAGATCGAGCAGGTTGAAGAGGCGCTTGGTGAGGATCGGGTCCCCGCGCAGGCGACCGCGCTTCAGGTGGTCGTTGGCGAGGCGACCGATGTCCTCGCTGGGGCGAACGCGCAGGCACTGCACGTAACGGTACTCGGGCGCGCCGCGACCTCGCGCCTGGGCGCTCAGGGCGTCGACGAAGCCGGGGCCGTAGGCGCGGGTGCCGTCGACGATCACGCTGTTGATGCGCGTGAGCAGCTCGATGTCGACGTCCACGTGATCGAGGAGGAATGCGTTGAGCACCTTGCCGAGGAGGAACGCGGCGCCCGGCGCACGCACCGTCTCGTGATGGCCGGCCTCGCGCACCACGCGCCCCTTCACCTCGCGCGAGCTGCCGATTGCGAAGATGTGCGTCGCTCCGAGACGCAGCGCCGGCGCGATGGGCGTGTTCTGGCGCAGGCCGCCGTCGAGGTACAGCTCGTCGTCGATCTTCACCGGCGGGAAGAGCAGCGGGATGGCGGCGCTCGCGAGCGCGTGCTGCGGCCCGATGCGGTCCGCGCGAAAGAGCGTGCGCGGGGGCGCCGCCGCTGGGATGGTGAGATCCGGCGACGTCTGCATGAAGACGACGGTGCGACCGGCGGAGACCTCGGTGCAGGAGACGGTGAGCGCCCGGAGCATGTGCTTGCGCAGGCACCGGGAGACGGCGCGCCAGCTGATCTCGCGCTGCACGAGCTCCGCCATCGGGCGCACGTCGAAGAGGCCGTAGCCCGGGCCACCGCCGAGGAGTACGCGCGGGAGCGTCGCCACCTGGCGCAGGCCGAAGCCGAGAACGCGCTGCAGCTCGAGCTCGCTCCAGAGCTCCACGAGGCGGCGCAGGCCTAGCACCGGGTCGCCCAGGTGCGCCGCGAGGTAGCAGGCGTTGATGGCGCCGACGCTCGTGCCGCAGAGGATGTCGATCTTCGGCGGCGCGCCGAGCATGCGCGTCAGCTCGTCGAAGATGTACCAGAGGACCCCCACCTCGTACGCGCCGCGAGCACCGCCCCCCGAGAGAATCATGGCGACGCGACGTCGCGCGCTCTTCGTGGCGATGGTCGTGCTCGTCATGTCGCTCCTGCCGACGGTGCCGGCGTTGTCTCGAAGAGAGCAGCATGCACAGGACGGTTGGGAAACAATCTTCGCAAGCGGGAGTCGCGGACGTTCGTCAGGAGCGCGTGCGCGAAGTCGACGGCGCGCTGGTGGGCGCCCGGGGCCTGCGGTGAGCCGGCGCGCTTGAGGGCGTCGGCGCAGAGGGAGCGGATCTCGAGGCCGTACTCGCAGCCCTGCAGGTTCTCGACCGCGCCGAGCGCCGTCGTCGCCACGAGGGTCGCCGCGTGCATCTCGCCTAGGTCCACTCGCGCCGCCGCCTCGATGGCCATCGCGTAGAAGTGGAAGGCCACGAGCGCCATCTTCTCCGCTGCGTGGCGCGCGGCCAGCGCGTGCTCGATGGCCTCCCGCGGCTGCCGGCGCGCGCGGGCGAGCAGGGCGCGCACGACGTTCTCGTGCGTCTTGTCGTACGCGTTCTGCGTGGCCTCGTTGAGCGCGCCGGCGTCGCGCAGGTGGATCTCGGCGGCGTCGAGATCGCTGAGCTCGACGGTGACGAGCGCATTCACGAGCAGCGTGTCGGCCCACCCGTCCTGGTCGCCGTAGCGGTCGTGCGCCTCTCGTGCGCGCTTGAGGTACGCCATCGCGCGCGGCACGTCGCCGAGGCGGAAGTAGGAGTGGCCGATGTTCGTCAGGGTCTTCGCGAGCTGGAAGCGTCCGCCGACGGAGAGATCGATCTGCAGCGACTCCAGCGCGAGCGCGATCGCGTCCTCGTAGCGCCCCTGGACGAACATGGCGTAGGCGAGCGCGTTCTTCACGCGCGCCTCGACGCGGCGAGCCCCGACCTTGCGGAAGATCGCGATCGCGTCCACGTACGCGTCCACCGCCTCGCGCACGCGCCCCACGCGCCGCAGCAGGATGCCGCGCGAGCGGAGCACCTCGCCGCGCAGGCGCGCGGGGACCTCGACCCTGCCGGCGACGGCGGGACCGAACGCCGAGAGCGCCCGGTCGCACGCGGCGAGGGCGCCCTGCACGTCGCCCAGCTCGCGCAGGTAGTCGCTGACGATGCCCTCGGCTTCCACCTCGAGCGCCGGCACCCGCGACGCATGCGCGACCTCGGCGGCGCGCTTGGCCACCTCGAGCCCGCGCACGAGGTGGCCCTCGTCGAAGTCGTAACGGGCGCTCCGCAGCAGCGCGAGGCCGACGACACGCGTGGTCCCGATGACGCGCGAGATGCGGCGCAGCGCCTCGAGGTGCCAGAGCCGCTCCCGGCGGCGGCCGAGCATGCGGTACGCGCTCTCGAGCGCCTCGTGACCCATGACGCGTCGCTTGTCGTCGAAGCTGACGTAGGAGAGGGCGCGCTGGTAGTAGCGGATGGCGAGCTGCGTCTGGTGCGTCGTCCGCGCGGCGCCGGCGGCTTCGAAGTAGAAGTCCGCGGCGCGGTCGTAGGTCTCGCCGCGGGCGAGGTGACGCGCGACGATGGCCGCCGAGAGTCCGCGCCCGAGCGAGGTGCCCGCGAGGTGGTCACCGAGCGTCCGGTGCATGCGCACGCGGTCCACCGGATCGAGCTCGACGTACGCGACGTCGCGCGTCAGGGGGTGGCGGAAGTCGACGAGCTCCCCCTTGCGGTCGCACAGGCCGCGCGCGCAGAGACGCACGACGGCCTCGTCGTCGCCGGCGCTCGTGAGCTTGAGAATGTCGGGAAGCGCCAGCGGACCACCGGCGATCGCGAGCCAGTCGACCACGGCGTGCTCCTCCGGCGGAAGCTCGCGGATGCGATCGCCCAGGAGCTGCTCGAGCGTGGACGGCAGGCCCTTGAACCCGGCGTCGGCGCGCTCGGTCCGCGCGAGGACGGCCTCGCGGTCGCCGCCCTCGGTTTCCTTCTCGCGGATCTCCAGCGCGCCGCGTTCGAGCAGCGCGTCGATCATCTCGAGGAGGAAGAACGGGTTGCCTCCCACCTTCGGCAGCAGGTCGGCGCAGATCTGACGCGCGCCGTCCCGCACGCCGAGGCGCGTCTCGACGAGGCGCACCTGCTCCTCCGGGCCGAGGCCGCGCAGCTCGGTGCGCATGACGCCCTCCAGCACGTGGACGGCGCGATCGTCGGGCCGCGTCACGAGCAGCACGAAGATGGGGAGCGGGTCGTTGCCGTGAACGACCTCGCCGAGCACCTCCAGGCTCGCCTTGTCGGCCCACTGGAGACCCTCGACCACGAGCACGAGCGGCTGGGCGAGCGCGATCGCCGCCATGAGGTTGCGCACGCCGGCGAGGATGTTGCGCTTGCGCGCGTGCGCGTCGTCGTCGCCGCCGGCCGCCATCTGCCGGTTCGTCGCGAGCTCGGCGAGCCGCGCGACCATCGGGTTCGACGCGTCGCCCGCGGCCGCGCCGCCGCCGGCGCCGGCGATGAGCGCCGCGACCTCCTCGAAGGGCTCCTCCCCGGTCGTCCCGATGGCGGCGCGCACGAGCTCCGCGATCGCCGCGTACGGCACCTCCATGCGCACGGGCGTGCACTCGACGTGCAACAGGCGCGCGTTGGGCGGAAGCTCGGCGAGGAACGTCGCGACGAGCGCCGTCTTGCCGATGCCCATCTCGCCGACGACCGCGCGGCACACGAGCTGTCCCGCGCCGCCACCGCCGCTCACCGCCGCGTGGAAACCCGCGTGCAGGTCGGCCTTCTCGGCGTCGCGTCCCACGAGGTCGCTCGACCCGCCCTGCGCCTCGGCGAGACGCTCGTCGCGCGACAGGCTGCGCTCGAGGGCGTAGATGCGCATCGTGGGCGGTACGTCGGGCGCCCCTTTGGGATCGAGCTGCAGCGTCGGCGCGTCTCCCCAGCGAAAGTCGCGCCGCACGAGGCGATAGACGCCGCCCGCGACCCAGGTGCGCCCCGTCGGAGTCGCCTTGCCGAGCACGTCGGCCAGGTACGTCGCCGGATCGTGCAGGACGTAGCGGACGAGGTGTCCCTGCGGGTCGCGCGTGCCGCTCGCGATGCCTCGCACGATGCCGATGGAGGCCGCGACCGGCGTCGGTAGGTCCTCCTTGAAGCCCGCGATGGTCTCGTGGACGTCGAGGGCCACCTGCGTCGCCTCGATGGCGGCGCGCGAGGGGTTCGCCGTCAGCCCCGCGATGGCGCGCGCGTCTGCGTCGCCCGTCCACACCCAGCGCATCCCGCGCTTGAAGGCGAGATCGTCGAGCATTCCGCGCAGCTGGTCCTGCATGCGCTTCGGCAGCGCGAGCGCCTCGAGGCCGTGAAGGTGCAGCGTGACGATGGCGACGTGCCGCACCTCGCGCGGCCCCTCGGCGGGCGGCGCCTTGCGCGGCATCGGCGTCACGCTCGCCTCGGCTCCCTCCGGATGCGACGACGTCTGCGGCGGCTCCGGCTGCGACGGCATCGAGACCGCCGGCATGTTGCGCAGGCTCGCGCGCGACTCGTCCATGCTGCGCGCGAGCGGCACCGCCGCCTGCGTGCGGGCGTCCTCCGACCGCGACCCGCGCGACGGATCGACCGACGCGGGCGGCTCGCTTTCTCCGTGCGCGCTCCGCGGCAGGAGCTGGCCGATGCTCGCCTCGAGCGACGATGCGTCGATGAGCTCTCCCTGCTTCACGACCGCGCGCCCCAGCGCCGCCGCCAGCTCGCGCCCCGTGGGGAAGCGATCCTCGCGCGCCGGCGCGAGCGCGCGCATCACGAGGGCCTCGAGGTCCGCCGGCACGTCCTTCGCGTACGTCGACGGTGTCTCGACGATGCCGCTGCGCACGATGTCGAGCAGCGCCTCGCCGCCCAGCCCTCCGTGCAGCGCGCGCCCCGCGAGGATCTCCCACAGGATCACGCCGAGCGCGTAGAGATCGCTCCGCCGGTCGACCGATTCGCCGCGCGCTTGCTCGGGCGACATGTAGCCGAACTTGCCCTTGAGGACGCCCTGCTCCTCGGCGAAGAGACGCGCGCTCGCGATGCCGAAGTCGGCGATCTTCACGGCGCCCTCGTAGGAGAGCAGGATGTTCTGCGGGCTCACGTCACGGTGCACGATGTCGAGCGGCTGCCCCGCCTCGTCCTTCTTCTCGTGCGCGTAGTGCAGCCCCTTGGCCGCCTCGGCGATCGTCCACGCCGCGACCCACGGCGCGATGTGCGTGCCGCGCGAGCGCGCCGCGTTCATCAGTCGCCCGAGGTCGCATCCCTCGACGTACTCCATCGCGAGGAGCAGCCCCTCGTCGCCGAAGTCCTGGAACTCGTACACCTGCACCACGTTCGGGTGGTTCAGGCGCGTCGCGAGGTGCGCCTCCTCGATGAACATCGAGCGAAAGCGGCGCGACCCTCCGTGCGTCGGCAGGATGCGCTTGAGGACGAGCACCTTGTAGGTGCCCTCGGCGCCGCGCTTCTTCGCGAGGAACACCTCCGCCATCCCGCCGGCACCGAGGCGCCGCACGATCTCGAACTGCGCGATCTCCTTCGGCGGCTTGGGCTGCGGGGCAGGCTGCTCGCTGGGCACGTGGGATGGCTCGTCGGGCGTCGCGCCGAATAGCGGACGCGGGCGTATAGTCTACACTGCAAAACTCGCGGCCCAGAGCATGGCTGAAGCCAAGTCGATCCGTCCCGCGCCGACTGCCAACGGCGAGCTCTCGAAGACGCCGCTCGTGCATCTCTTGCTCTACGCGCAGGACAAGAGGCTCACGGGGACCATCGAGCTCCTCGCGGCCGACAAGCGCAGCGCGGCCATCGTCTTCGTCAACGGAGAGCCGGCGAAGGTGCGGACGAGCGAGCCGGTGGCGTACCTCGGGCGGGTCATGCTCGAGCTCGGATTCCTCACCGAGACGGAGCTCAGTCGTTCGCTCGCCGACCTGGCGAAGGCCAAGGCGGGCGGGCAGAAGCTGCACGGGGAGCTCCTGGTCGCCATGGGCGTCGTCAAGGACGCGCAGGTGCAGGCGGGGCTTCACGAGCAGGTCGCCCGCAAGCTGCGCCACATCGCCGGCATGCCGCCGGACACGAAGTACGGTTACTACGACGGGCACGACTCCCTGCGCGGCTGGGGCCGCGAGCAGCCGCGTGGCGTCGATCCGATGCCGATCCTCTGGAGCATGCTCCGCGAGTTCCCTCCCTGGGACCACGTGAACGTGGCGCTCGGGCGCATCTCGGCCTCGCCGCTGCGCATGCGCCCCGGCATGGACGGGGGGCGCCTCGGTCTGGCGGGCGAGGAGCTGGCGGCCATCGAGTTGCTTCGCAGCAGGCCGCAGCGCGTGGCCGAGATCGCTCGCGGCGCGCAGCTCAACGATCGCACCGCGCAGCTCCTCGCGTACCTGCTGCTCGCGACGAAGCAGGTCGAGGTGCTGCCGGCCGATCCCGCCTCGCCGGCGACGTCGAACGCGCCGCCCGCGGCGTCGCGCATTCCCGCGTCGCGGCCTTCGCGCCCGCCGGGGAGCAAGCGGCCGGGCAGCATGAAGGTGCCGACGCCGCAGGGCATCTCGCCCGAGATGGCGAACCGCTGGCGCGAGATCCTCGAGCGCGCCCAGACCATCGACCGCGCCGACTACTTCTCGATGCTCGACATCGCGCGGGACGCGACGCGCGACGAGGTGGAGAGCGCGTTCCTCGCGCTCGCCAAGAAGTGGCACCCGGACCGCCTGCCGCCGGAGCTGGCGCCCGCACGCGAGGCGTGCGCGCGTGTCTTCTCGCGCATGAGCGAGGCGCGGGCGACGCTCGTCGACGACGACGCGCGCGCCAAGTACATGCGGCTGATGCAGGAGGGGAGCGGCTCGCCCGAGACGCAGGAGACCGTGCTGAGGGTCGTCGACGCGGCGACGAACTTCCAGAAGGCCGAGGTCTGCTTCAAGCGCAACGACATGGCGCAGGCGGAGACGTTCTGCCGCAAGGCGCTCGACCTCGACGACACGCAGCCCGACTACCACGCGCTCCTCGCGTGGCTCGTCGCGATGAAGCCCGAGAGCCAGTCGCCCGAGAAGACGCACGCGTGCATCAAGATGCTCGACAAGGCGATCTCGCTCAGCAACCGCTGCGAGAAGGCCTACTTCTGGCGCGGGATGCTCAACAAACGCCTCGGAAGGACGGATCTCGCGCTCAAGGACTTCAAGCGCGTCGCCGACATGAACCCGCGCAACATCGACGCCGTGCGCGAGGTGCGCCTGCATACGATGCGATCGAGCGGCCGCGGGAGCACGCCGCCTCCGCCCCCCACGGGCAGGCCGAGTCCCGTGCCGGGCAAGGGCGCGGACGAGAAGAAGACGTCCGGCATCCTGGGAAAGCTCTTCAAGAAGTAGCCGGGACGGAGGCGCGTCGGCTCAAGCCGCGCGAGCGTGCGTCGACGCCACGAGGTGCCCGAACTCGGCGCGGAAGCGATCCGGCGTGACGCCCGCCGCCGCTGCGAGCTTGGCGAGCTGGCAGGGATCTTCGAAGTCCTCGCGCTCGAGGCGCAGCATGTACGCGGCGGCGATGCGATAGCGGTCGCTCGTGACGTCGACCAGGCGCACGCGGATCCGCCCCGTGCGCGGGTCGAGGACCTGCGCGAGCGGCACCGGGACGAAGCGGCCGTTCTGCATCGAGACGAGAGCCTCGCTTCCGCCCTCGATGAGGTAGCGCGCGGCGCAGTGTCCCAGGTCGCGCGTGTACTCCATGTCGAAGGGGATCGGGTCGGCGCAGCGCAGCTCGTAGCCGATGTTCTTGGCGACGATGGTCGCCTTGACCCCCAGCTGCTCGAGGCGATCGCGCACGCGCGCCTTGAGCACGTCGCCGAGGCTCACCTCGTCCAGGCGCAGGTTGCCGTGCTCGTCGCGCTCGCCCGCCCCGAGGTCCGCGAGCTCGCTCTGCGGCAGGATCTCCGCGAGCCCCTCGGCCAGCACCGCGACCCCGTCGCTCCGGCCGGACGCGAGGCGCTTGAGGACCGCGCCGGCGAGCGTGTCGACCAGCGTGTGCATGGTGGCGCGACCGCCCTCGAACTCCTCCGGGATGAGCGTGAGCGTGGCGCCCGCGGCCTTGCCTATGCCGAGCGCGAGGTGCCCCGCCTTGCGGCCCATCGCGACGACGAAGTACCAGCGGCCGGTCGTCTTCGCGTCGACCATCAGGTTGTGCAGGATGCTCACGCCCACGGCGCGCGCGGTCTGGTAGCCGAAGGTCCAGACGTCGGGCGGAAGGTCGAGGTCGTTGTCGATGGTCTTCGGCACGTGCGCGACGCGCAGCGACGAGCCCGCCGCGCGCGAGATGCGGTATGCGGTGAGCGCCGTGTCGTCCCCGCCGATCGTGACGAGCATGTCCACGCCGAGGCAGCGCAGCGAGGCGAGCACCCGGTCGAGGTCGCTCTCGCGCCCCGCGGGGTTCGCGCGCGAGATGCCGATGCAGGAGCCGCCGCGGAAGTGGATGCGGCTCGTGTCCGCGATCGTCAGCGGCACCACGTGCGACGTGTCGCCCTGCATGAGCCAGTGGAAGCCGTCCTGGATGCCGAGGACCTCGACGTCGGACCGGCAGGCGCGAATGGTCGCGGCGCCTATCACGCTGTTGATGCCCGGCGCCGGCCCGCCGGCCGCGACGATCGCGAGCTTTCCTCCCTCGACCTGCGCCATCCGGCGCTAGCGCTTGCGAGTCGCGCGCCAGCGCCAGACGAAGAGAGCGAGCATGAACGCCGCGAAGGAGGCGTACAGGACCGTGAGCTGGCGGGCCTTGCGCGCAGCCCGGCCCGCCGCCGACGACGGCGCGGGCGCGGCGGACGCGGCCGACAGGTGCAGGGAGAGGGCGCGGCGGTCGCCCGTGAGGACGGCCTCGGCGCTCCCGCTCGCCGCCACGATGCGCGCCACCTCGCGGTGCCCGGGGGGCAACGCGCTCAGGTAGTAGAGCGTGACCGCGATCTCCGACGCGCCGGCCGCGCACGCGTAGCTCGCGTCGAGCGCGAGCCCGTCGCTCTCGGTGGGGTAAGCGCCGCGCCAGCTCGCGTCGCAGCGCGAGCCGTCGGCCGACACGTCCACGCCGTCGAGGACGAAGGCGCGCAGGTCGTCGTCGCGCAGGGGCGTGCCGTTCAGCGGCTCGGCGCTGGCGAAGACCAGGTGCGCGTCGACGCGGCCGTCCGGAGCGACGTCGAACTGGGCGGTCGACAGTCCGGGGGTGTGCCCGGACGCGACCCGTGGCAGAAAGAGGAGTGCGATGACGACGACCCCCACCGCGATGCCCAAGAGGACGGGCGGCCCCCCGGCGCTGGCCCTCGGGTGCATGAACTTCGGCAAGCGCACGCCGGCGCGCGACGCCGAGCGGATCATCCGCCGGGCGCTCGAGCGAGGGGTGCGCGTCTTCGACACCGCCAACGCATACAACGACGGCGAGTCCGAGCGCATCCTCGGCCGTGCCCTCGGGCGCGACCGCGCGAACGCCGTCGTGGCGACCAAGGTGGGCTTCGGGCGCATCGGGGGCAAGCCCGAGGGCCTCTCGCCGGACGCCATCCGGCGCGCCATCGCCGGATCGCTCGAGCGGCTCGGCACATCCTGGGTCGACGTCTACTACCTGCACGTGCCCGACCACGCGACGCCGCTCGACCACACGCTGGGCGCGGTGCGCGACCTGCTCAACGCGGGGCAGGCGCGCGAGTGGGGCGTCTCGAACTTCGCCGCGTGGCCGATCCTCGACATGAGCCTTCTCGCCGACCGCATGGGCATGGCGCGGCCGGTCGTCTCGCAGGTCATCTACAACCTGCTGCACCGCCAGCTCGACATCGAGTACTTCGCGTACACGCTCGAGCATCCGATCCACACGACCATCTACAACCCGCTGGCGGGAGGGCTGCTGTCGGGCAAGCACCTCCTCGACGCAGGGCCGGCCAAGGGCTCGCGCTTCGAGGACAACGCGCTCTACCGCCGGCGGTACTGGACGCGGCCGATGTTCGAGCGCGTCGAGCAGCTGCGCGCCGTGGCGCACGGCGAACGGCTCAACATGGTGCAGCTCTCGTACGCGTGGGTCGCCGCGCGCCCGGACGTGGACTCGATCCTCGTCGGGCCCGCGACCGTCGAGCAGCTGGACGACGCGATCGATGCGGTGCAGAAGAAGCTTTCTCCCGAGGCGCTGACGAAGATCGACGAGCTTTACCGTGGCTGGAGCGGCACCGATACGAACTACGTGCGCTGAGGGCGACGCGATCGCCCACTTCCGTGAGCACGGCTGGGCGAGGCTCGGCCCGATCGCCGGCGAGGACACGCTCGAGGCGCTGCGCTCCCGCGCCGACGACATCATGCTCGGGCGCGTGGTGCACGAGGGGCTCTTCTTCCAGCACGACGCCGGGAGCGGCCGCTACGAGGACCTCGAGTTCGGGCGCGGCTGGGTGGGGCCCAGCCTGGCGTACCGCAAGATCGAGAAGCTCGAGCGCGATCCCGTCTTCCGCGCGTGGATCGAGAACGCGGCCTTCGAGCCGGTCGTGCGCGCCGTCGTCGGCGACGAGGTGGCGCTCTACCGGGCGACGCTCTTCACCAAGAGCGCCGCAGGCGGCACCGAGCTCCCCTGGCACCAGGACGGCGGGAGCTTCTGGGGCCTCGACCGCGACCCGGAGCTGCAGATATGGACCGCGCTCGACGACGTGCCGGCCGAATCGGGGTGCGTCGAGGTGCTCGACGGCAGCCACCGCGCGGGCCTGGCGACGCCGCTCGGCGGGACGATCCCCCGCGACGTCGTCGAGCGGGCCGGCGCCGACGCGCGCAGGCTGGCCCTCCCCGCGCGGGCCGGCGAGGTGCTCCTCATCCACAACCACGTGTGGCACCGCTCGGGCACCAACGCGACGGGCCTGCCGCGCCGCGCCTTCACGGTCTCGTACATGCACGCGTCGACGCGCTGCACGCGCCGCCGCCGCGCGCCCCGGAGCTTCGTCCGCGTCTACGCGCGGTGAAGCTTGGAGTGCTTGATGCCGTACGTGAAGTAGACGACGAGGCCGATGACGAGCCACACGCCGAGGCGCGTCCAGTTCGGCCAGCCGAGCCCGAAGATCATCGCGCCGCACACGAGGACGCCGCACGTGGACACGAACGGCACCGCGGGCACGCGGAACTGGCGCGGCGCGTCCGGCTCCTTCACGCGCATGACCCACACGCCGATGGAGACGAGGATGAACGCGAAGAGCGTCCCGATGCTCGTCATGTCGCCGACGATGTCCTCCGGCAGGAACGCCGCGAAGAGCCCCGTGAAGCCGAAGAAGAGCCAGTTCGACTTGTACGGCGTGCGGTAGCGGGGGTGCACCTGCGAGAACGCGGGCGGCACGAGGCCGTCGTGGCTCATGGTGTAGAAGACGCGCGACTGCCCGAGGAGCATGACGAGGATGACCGACGAGAAGCCGCCGAGGATGGCGACCGTCACGCCGTCGGACAGCCACTTGTAGCCGGGCATGAAGGCGTCGATGGCCCGCGCCACGGAAGCCTCGCTGCCCGCGTTGCGGAAGAAGTCCACCGGCGCGAGGCCCGTGAGCACGTGCGCGAAGAGGATGTAGAGCACCGTGCAGATCGCGAGCGACCCGAGGATGCCGATCGGCATGTCGCGCTTGGGGTTCTTCGTCTCCTGCGCGGCGGTGGACACCGCGTCGAACCCGATGAAGGCGAAGAAGACGATGCCGGCGGCGCCGAGGATGCCCATGACGCCGCCGTAGTCGTGCACGACGCCCTGCATGTCCTTGTAGTGGCCGGGCTCCGGGACGTACGGCGTGTGGTTGGCCGGATTGATGAAGTGCCACCCGAGCACGATGATGAAGATGACGATCGTCACCTTCATGATGACGATGAGCGAGTTGACGACCGCGGACTCCTGGATGCCGCGGATGAGCAGCAGCGTGAGCGCGAGCAGGATGAAGAGCGCCGGCAGGTTGATGATTCCATGCACGCCCGTCACCGGATCGCTCTGCATCGGCGAGTGGCAGAAGGCGTAGGGGATGCTTGCGCCGAAGAGGCCCAGCAGCTTGTTGAGGTACTCGCTCCACGCGATGCTCACCGTGGCGGCGCCGATCGCGTACTCGAGCACGAGGTCCCAGCCGATGATCCAGGCGACGAGCTCGCCCATCGTCGCGTACGAGTACGTGTACGCGCTGCCCGCGATGGGGATCATCGAGGCGAGCTCCGCGTAGCAGAGGCCCGCGAAGGCGCAGCCGAGGGCGGCGACGACGAAGCCGAGCGTCACCGACGGGCCGGCGCAGTTGGCCGCCGCAGCGGCGGTGCGCACGAAGAGGCCCGCGCCGATGATGGCGCCGATGCCGAGCGCGATGAGCGAGCCGGCGCCGAGCGTCCTCTTGAGGCTTCCCTCGGTCGCCTTCGCTTCACCGAGCAGCTGATCGAGGGTCTTTCGCTTCCAGAGGTTCGGCGACATGCCCCGCCGGAATATCACAGGCCCCGGCGTCGATGCGCGCGCGGAAGGGAGGCTCGGGCACCGCGAGCGCCGCCACGCGGGCGGGACGCGGTGCGGGCGAGGGCGACGCGCCCGCGCCGACGGGCCTCAGGCGCGAGGCCACGATGGGCGCGCCGAGGATGAGCCCCGGAAGAGCCGCGAGGGCCAGGCCGAGCGACAGGTAGACGTCGCCCGCGAGCGCGGCCGCGCCGAGCGTGACCACGGACGTGAGCACGCCGAGCAGCACGCCCCACGAGCGCATGCGCACGGCGCCGACGGCAGAAGCGAGGAGGGCCGACGCGAGCGCCAGCGTCGCCGCCGCGGCTCTGGTGGGACCGAAGAAGAGCGCCTCGGCGCCCGCGAACGCCGTGACGATGCCCGCCGCCGCCGAGGCCACCGCCCCCGCGAGGAACCAGCGGCGGAAGCCGACGGGCCCGAACTGCGCTCGCGCCGCCGGCGTGTGGAGCATGGGGCGCGCGAGCAGCAGCGCCGCCGCCGAGGCGCCGCCGAAGAAGAGAACCTCGAGGTCGGGCGCCCGGCCGCTCGACAGCGACTCCAGCGCGCCCATGCCCATGGGCAGGAGGACGACCCACGCGACCGCCCGCGCGAGCACCTGCGACATCACCGACCGTCGCAGAAGGCCTGCCGATGCGAGGCCCACCATCCCGGCCACCGCGAGGAGGCCCACACGCAACGACACGAACATCGACTCGTGGAGCCCCGCCCAGGCGGTGCCCGCGGCGACCGCCGCGAGCGATCCCGCCGCCGCGATGCGGCGCAGCCGGGACGGCTCTGGCGCGGTGCCCATCACCGGAGGGACGCCCGGGCTCCGCGCTTTGTTCCCCCTGGCGGGCCCTCGCCTTGCGCCGGGGCCGAAAAGCGGTCATCCCTCGCGTCGCGTGCCGTCCCGACAGCTCCGAGAGCGCATCCGCACCCGCCTTTCCGACGAAGTCGGGCGCATCGCCAAGCAGGCGCCCTTCACGGTCGCGCTCTGCTACCCGTCGCCCTACCGCGTGGGCATGAGCTCCCTCGGCTACCAGCGCATCTACCGGTCGCTGATGGAAGCGCCGGGCCTCGCGTGCGAGCGGGCGTTCCTCGACGACGAGTGCGAGAGCGACGCGGCGCTGCGCCCCGAGCACCCGGTGACCTACGAGTCGCTGCGACCCATCGAGGAGCACGCGGTCGTCGCGTTCAGCGTGGCGTACGAGCTCGAGATGGCGGGGCTCGTGCGCATGCTCGAGGCGGCGGGCATCCCGGCGCGCCGGCGCGATCGCGACGAGCGTCACCCGCTGGTCCTCGCCGGGGGGCCGCTCACGTTCTCCAATCCCGCGCCACTCGGGGCGTTCGTCGACGTGCTCGTCGTCGGCGAGGCCGAGGCGCGCGTCGTCGAGGTGGTGCAGGCGATCGCGGCGGCGGGCGGCTCGCGCGCGGCGCAGCTCGAGGCCGCGGCGAAGATCGAGCACGTGTTCGTCCCGGGGCACCACGCGGTGCTGCCGGCCGTCGGCATGGAGGACGACGCGATGCTCCCGGCGCACTCGGCGATCCGTACGCCGCACACCGAGCTGCGCGACATGTTCCTGGTGGAGACGTCGCGCGGGTGCTCGCGCGGGTGCACCTACTGCGTGATGCGCCGTTCGACGAACGGCGGGATGCGCATCGTGCCGGCCGAGGTGATCCTCGAGGCGATCCCGGCCGACGCGCGGCGCGTGGGCCTCGTGGGCGCGGCGGTGAGCGACCATCCGAAGATCGTCGAGATCGTCCACGCGCTCGCCGACCGCGGGTGCGAGGTGGGCCTCTCCTCGCTGCGGCCCGACAAGCTGGCGCGGTCGGACGCGTTCGTCGCCGCGCTCGCGCGCGTCGGCTACCGCACGCTCACGACGGCGATGGACGGCACGAGCGTCCGCGTGCGCGCCACGCTCGACCGCCGCGCGCGCCCCGAGCAGCTCGTGCGCTGCGCCGAGCTCGCGAAGAAGCACGGCATGGACCGGCTGAAGCTCTACCTCATGATCGGCACGCCGGGAGAGACCGACGCCGACGTCGACGAGTGCGTCGCCTTCGCGACGGAGCTCTCGCGCATCGTCCCGCTGGCGCTCGGGATCGCGCCCTTCTGCCCCAAGAAGAACACCCCGCTCGACGGCGCCCCCTTCGCGGGCATCGACGTCGTCGACCACCGCCTCGATCGCCTCCGCCGCGGCCTCAAGGGCCGCGTCGACGTCCGCGCCACGAGCGCCCGCTGGGCCTGGGTGGAGCACGTGCTCGCCCAGGGCGGCGAACCCGAAGGCCACGCCGTCGCCGACGCCGTCGCCGCCGGCGGCTCCTTCCGCGCGTACGAGCGAGCGTTCGCCCAGGTGCAGCAGGATGGGCCGCGACGCGCATTGCCGCTCGCGGCGGGGTGAGAGGCGCGCGGCGGCGGATCGGGTGCGCCTAGAACGCGAGCACCCGCACCGGGCCGCCGACGTCGATCGCGCGGGAGAGGGCCGCGTGGTGGACGCGCTTGGACCAGCGGACGGCGGCGATCAGGGTGCTCGCGTCGACGCGGGCGCCCGTGCGCACCGCGAGGCGGCCGGCCACGAGGGATGCCAGGGTGCAGCCGGTGCCGTGGGCGCCGTTCGGCAGGCGCTTCGCGCGGAGCTCGGTGACGTCGCTGCCGACGGCGAGCACGTCGATCGCGGTCGCGCCGCCCCAGTGGCCGCCCTTCACCAGCGCCGCCCGGGCGCCCGCAGCGACGAGCGCGAGGGCCGCGTCGTGCGCCTCGCCCACCGTCGTCACGCGCTGGCCCACGAGCGCCTCCGCCTCGTCGGCGTTCGCCGTCACGAGGGTCGCCCTCGGCAGCAGCGCCTCGCGCAGCGCCGACACCGCGCGCATCGCCAGGAGCCGCGCCTGCGCCCCCTGCCCACGCGCCCGTGTGGCCGCCATCGGCGTGTCGACCACCACCGGCACGCGCGGGTGACGCGCGAGCAGCGCCGCCACTGCGCGCACGTTGCCCTCGCTTCCCAGCGCCCCCACCTTCACCGCGCCGACGCGCTGGTGCCCGAGCACCTCCGCCGCCTGCGCCGCAACCTCCCGCGGCGGCAGCGACTTCACCCCCCGGAGGCCCGCCGTGGACTGCACGGTGACGAGCGCCACCGCCGCGCACCCGAACGCCCCCGCCGCCCCGAACGCCCGCAGGTCCGCGGCGATGCCGGCACCCCCGCCGGGATCGAGCCCTCCGATGGCGAGCGCGCAGCGCGCCGCTTCCGTCACGCGCACACCGATAGCGTGATTGACAGTGTGAAGCGAGCACTGCTACCCCGTTGAGGGATGCGCGTGCGCCGCCCGTCGCGTTGCTCGCGTTGGCTCGTCGCCGCCGGAGCCGCGCTCGCCGCCGGTCTGGCGCTGCCCGCGCGCGTCGCCCACGCGCAGTGCGTGGACGAGGAGCTGAAACAGGAGCTCGTCGGCGGCCGCCACTACCGCGGCGTCGAGGAACGGCTCTTCACGAAGGCCTTCCGCCACGAGCTCTCGGCGATGGGCGGCTTCTACGCCGCCGATCTCTACTCGAGCAGCTGGCTCGCCGGCGGCGCCTACACCTTCCACTTCAGCGAGGACCTCGGCCTCGAGGCGAGCGTGCAGTTCTGGAACGTCCACAGCGACGTGACCGACTCGTACGAGCGCCGCTACCCGCAGATCCAGGTGCTCAACTCGGCGAACCAGCTGGGGAAGCTCTACTTCGGGCACCTCGTGTGGTCGTTCGCCTACGGCAAGCTCCGGTGGCTCGGCGACGGCATCAGCCGCTTCGACCTCAACGCCGCCTTCGGCGCCGGCGTGACCGACGACGGCACGTCGCGCGGCGCGACCGCGAGCGCCGGCATCGGCTCGAAGCTCTACTTCGGCAAGTGGTTCGCCGTCCGCCTGGACGTGCGCGATCACGTGCTCCGCGAGGTGCTCGTCGGCGACCAGCACCTGGTCAACGACGTGCTCGTGACGCTGGGCGCCAGCGTGTTCTTCCCGTTCGGCGGGTGATAGGCTCGGCCCCATGGCGAGGGCACGCCTTCTGGCGGGGGGCACGCTGGTCGCCGGGATGGCCGTCTGCGCGGTCGTGTGGGCGCAACAGCCGCGCGCGGGCGGTGCGCGCGGCGGCACGGCGGCGCGACCCGGGGGCGCGAAGCCGAAGCCGTCGGCGTCGGCCGGCAACGACAATCCGTACGCGGACGACAAGGGCGGCGCCGCCGCGGCGCCCTCGGCGTCGAACGCGCCGTGGCCTCCGGTCGCGGCGACCCTCGCGGACGCAGGGCCGGTCCCGGCGCCCGCCGCGCCGCCGGCCACGGGAGGGCAGCTCTCGCCGCTCAATCCGGCGGCGAACGAGTTCTCGGACGGCGGGATGCCGCCGATGCAGATCGACTACGACCGCCTGCTCGCCGACGTCGCGGCGCTGCGCGCGCGCGTGGCGGCCGTGAGCGACACGCTCTTCCACTCGCGCATCGCCATCTCGCTCGAGACGACGGGGGACCACGGGCGCATCGCGGGGACCACCGTGTCGCTCGACGACGGCGTGGTGTGGACCGCGCCGGCGCACTTCGCCGCGAGCGACGCGACCACCGTGTACGAGCACGCCGTGGCGCCCGGTCATCACGCCGTGACGATCGACATCGAGCGGCGCGACGACCGCGACGAGAACTTCCGCACCACGCAGCGATCGCGCTTCATCGTCGACGTGCCGGCCGACCAGCGCCTGGGGGTCGCCCTCAAGGTGTGGGACGACTCGAACATGGGCGGCGACTTCGAGAGCGACAAGAAAGGCGGCTACGACCTGCGCGTGCGCCTGCGCGCGAAGGCGGAGCCGATCCCGCGGTGAAGGCTCTGGTCTGCCACGAGATCGGGCCGCTCGACGGGCTGCGCCTCGAGGACGCGCCGGATCCGAAGCCCGTGGCGGGGCAGGTGCTCGTCGGCGTGCGCGCGTGCGGGCTCAACTTCCCGGACGTGCTCGTGGTGCAGGGGAAGTACCAGTTCAAGCAGCCGCCGCCCTTCACGCCCGGGGGCGAAGTGGCGGGCGTCGTCGAGGCGCTCGGCAGCGGCGTCACCGGCCTGAAGGTAGGCGACCGCGTCGTGGCCATCGCCATGGGCGGCGGGCTCGCCGAGAAGATGGTCGCCGACGCGACGCAGACCCTGCGCATCCCGGACGGGGTGGACTTCGCCACGGCCTCGTGCGCGCTCATGGCGTACGGCACGGCGCTGCACGCGCTGCGTGATCGCGCGGCGATCCGCCCCGGGGAGACGCTGCTCGTCACGGGCGCGGCGGGTGGCGTGGGGCTGGCGGCGGTGCAGATCGGCAAGCGGCTCGGCGCGCGCGTCATCGCGGCGGCGTCGACGGCGGAGAAGCTCGAGACGGCGCGCAAGCACGGGGCCGATCTGCTGGTGAACTACGCGACCGAGGACCTGAAGGAGCGCGTGAAGTCGCTGACCGACGGGCGCGGCGTCGACGTGACGTACGATCCGGTCGGCGGGCCGTACACCGAGCAGGCGCTTCGCGCGACGGCGCGAAAGGGGCGCGTGCTCATCATCGGGTTCACGGCGGGCGAGATCCCGCGCATCGCGACGAACCTGGTGCTGCTGAAGGATGCGTCGCTCGTCGGCGTCTTCTGGGGCGTGAACATGATGCACGACCCGGCGGGCGGGCGGGCGCAGCTCGAGGAGATCCTCGGGTGGGTGAAGGACGGGAGCCTGCGGCCGATGATCCAGGCGAAGTACCCACTGGCGCGCGGGGTCGAGGCGCTGCGGGAGCTCGAGCAGCGACGGGCGCAGGGGCGCATCGTGGTGGTCGTGGGAGGCGAAGCGTGAGGCGCATCGGCGTGATCCTGGCGATGACGCTGGTGACCGCGACCGCGGCGGCGCAGCCGCCTGCGAAGCCGGCGCCGACCGCGACCCCGGCCGCGACTCCGACCCCGACCGCGACGTCGGCCACGGCGCCCGACCAGCTCTTCGTGCAGGCGATGCGCGCGTATCACACGGCGCTGCTCACGCGGAAGCTGGGGCAGCAGGATCTCCGCAAGGAGGACGTCGCGTTCCACGTGACCGAGGCCGAGGGGCTCATGGCGTCGGGACGCGTCGACGAGGCGATCGCGGATCTCGCGGCCATCGTCGAGCACCCGCAGTTCGATCTTTTCGCGGACACCGAGGAAGGGCGCGCAGCCGTCTTCCGCCTCGGCGACGCGCTCGCCACCGCGGGGATCTACGAGACGGCGCGCGTCTACCTGCGGCGCGTGCTCGAGGCGAGGGGCGCGTGGGACAACGGCGGCACGTGGGCGCGGCGCGCGGTGCGACGGCTCGTCGACGTCGCGCTCGAGAGCCAGGAGTTCGCCGCGGTCTACGCCGACCTGAAGTCGGTGCCGTCGACCGCGCCCGCCGAGGTGCGCGGCGAGATCGCCTACATGAACGGCCGCGCGCAGGAGGACGCGAAGAATCCCGACGGCGCGCTGCTCGCGTACGCGGAGGTGCCGCAGACGAGCCGCTTCTGGGCGCAGGCGACGTATCTGTCGGCGCTCATCGACGTCGAGAAGGGCAGCTACAAGGAAGGCGAGAACCTGCTCTGCAAGGTGGCCGACCCCAAGCGCGCCGCGAACACGACGCCGGTGTTCGCCGACGAGAAGTTCTTCGCCATCCGCGATCTCGCGCGCCTCGGCCTCGGGCGCATCGCCCACGAGCAGGGGCGCAACGACGACGCGCGCTACTACTACTACCTCGTCCCGCGCGACAGCGACCGGCTGGCCGAGGCGCTCTACGAGGGCGCCACCACGCGCTACGAGAAGAAGGACTACGAGGGCGCGCGCGAGCTGCTCGACGAGCTGAAGGGGCTCGGCGTGCACCACCGCT
>DASVWO010000151.1:0-16908 GCA_036393165.1 Polyangiaceae bacterium
AAAGCGGGGCAACCCACAAACCCTTCCCGCCTTCCCGTCTTCCTGTGATCTCCAACCCAAGCGCGTGGAGGCGTCCCAGGCGCGCGGAAGCGTCAGCTTGCGCTGGCGAATGCTTCGTGTACGAAATATCCACCATGCCGAGCCCGTACACCGAGGAGCACCAGCAGTTCCGAAACACCGTGCGAAGCTTCTGCGAGCGCGAGCTCGCGCCGCACGTCGAGGAGTGGGAGCGCGATGAGCTCTTCCCCAACTGGGTGTTCAAGCGAGCCGGCGAGCTCGGCATCCTCGGCGCGCACTACCCCGAGGACGTCGGCGGCGCCGGCGGCGACTTCTGGTACGCCGTCGCGAAGAGCGAGGAGCTACCCCGCTGCCTGATGGCGGGCGTGTCGATGGGCCTGCTCGTGCAGGCCGACATGGCGACGCCGGTCATCAACGACATCGGCACGAAGGAGCAGAAGGAGGAGTTTCTCGCGCCGGCCATCCGCGGCGAGAAGATCGCCGCGCTCGGCGTGAGCGAGCCCAACGCCGGCAGCGACGTCGCCGGCATCCAGACCGTCGCCAAGAAGGACGGCGACGACTACGTCATCAACGGCGCGAAGACGTACATCACCAACGGCACGCGCGCGGACTTCGTCACGCTGCTCGCGAAGACGAACCCCGAGGCGGGCGCCCACGGGTGCAGCTTCTTCCTCGTGCCGACCAAGACCAAGGGCTTCCACGTCGCCAAGAAGCTCAAGAAGATCGGCAACCACTCGAGCGACACCGCCGAGCTTCACTTCGAGGACATGCGCATCCCCAAGCGCTACCTGCTCGGCGAAGAGAACATGGGGTTCATGTACCTGATGCAGAACTTCCAGAGCGAACGCATCATCGCCTGCACGAGCGCGGTCGCCGGCGGCGACTACATGCTGCAGGAGGCCATCGCGTACGGGCGTGACCGCAAGGCGTTCGGCAAGCCGATCATCAAGCGCGAGTACTGGCAGCACAAGTTCGTCGACCTGACGGCGAAGCTCGAGGCGGCGCGCGCGCTCGCGTACAAGGGTGCGGAGCTCTACAACGAGGACAAGTACGTCAAGAAGGCCAACGTGGAGCTCGAGACGGTCAAGATGATCTCGCTCGCCAAGGTCTTCGTCGGCGACGTGATGAGCGAGATCGCCGACCAGTGCCTCCAGTTCCACGGCGGCTGGGGCTACATCGAGGAGTTCCACATCGCCCGCGCGTGGAGAGACCAGCGGCTCTTCCGCATCGGCGGAGGGACGACCGAGACCATGAGGTACTACGTCGCCAAGCTGATGGGGCTCTAGAGTGAGACGCGACTGGCGAAGACGGACGTCAGAGTGAGACGAGGCGGAGGCAGACAGGCTCCCGAGTAAGACGAGAGGAGAGAGGGAAAGAAGTTCAAGAAGATCAGAAGATCAGAAGAAGGGAGTGTTTGATGGCCCAACCCACCACCTTCTTGATCTTTTGATCTTCTGATCTTCTTCAACTCTCCTCGCGTCAGCCTGAAGCGCCTGGCGTTCTCCGTCGCGTCAGCCCGTGCTGGAATCACTGGGGTCGCGGGAACGCGGTGCGGAAGGCGGCGACGGCGGAGAGCTCGTCGTAGCGATGGTCGAAGCCGGTGGCCTCGCGGAACGCGGAGGCGTCGACGACGACGGGGTACTCGATGTGCGTGAGGGCGCCCTTGGGCAGCTTGGGGAAGCCGAAGCGGCCGATCATGTTCTCGAGGACCCATCGGGGGATGGGGATCGGGGTGCGGTCGGCCTCGGCGATCACGCGGGAGAGTGGGAGCGGCTGGGGGCCGGCGACGTTGAAGACGCCCTTGGGGCGCTTGGCGAGCGTAAGGACGATGGACTCGATGACGTCGTCCTCGTGCATGAACTGGAAGAGGGGATCGAAGCCGAGGACCATGGGGACGCGCTTGCCGCGGATGAACGTCGCGAGCGTCCCGTGCCCGGTGGGGCCGAGCGTGTAGCAGATGCGAAGGACCGTCGTGGCGAGCTCGGGGAAGCGCCAGAGGGCCGTCGCGGCGTAGAGATCGGCGGCGACCAGGTCTGCGAGCTCCGGGAAGACGTTGAGGGCGAGCGGGGGCTCGTCCTCCTTGTGGAAGAGGGGCGAGTCGGGCCCGGCGCCGTAGTACGTGTGGCGGCCCACGAAGATGCAGTGCTCGACGCCGTAGGCGCGCGAGTGATCGAAGACGGCCCGCGTCCCGCCGAGGTTGATCTGGTAGCGCTCCTCTCCGAAGACCACGAGCGACGTGACCGTCGCCATGTGGACGACGGCGTGCGGGCGGAACTTGCGGAACACGTCCTCGGCGGCGCGCTTGCGCACGTCCACCGTGTGGAACTCCACCGGCGCGTCGTGCCACGGGCGGCGGTCGATGCCGACGACCTGGTGCCCCTCGTTCTTGAGGCGCACCACCACCTTGCGGGCGATGGCTCCGGCGGCGCCGGGGATGAGGACGCGCAAGCCGGACCTACCCTTCGAGCTGGGGCACGTCGCCGCGCCTCCGCTTGGCCCCCGCCGCGAGCATCCTGGCGATCACCTCTTTCACCTGGTCCACGTAGCCGAAGACGATCGCGTCGTCCTCGTTTCCGCTTCCGGAGAAGACCATCGGGGCGCCGTACTGGATCTGGATCTTCGCGGGCAGCGGGATGGGGAGCCCATAGGCGACGATGGGTACGTAGGGCACGCCGAACAGGCGCCCGAGCTTGTAGCCGTTGGCGACGGTCGGGAACGCTTCGCCCCCGCCGAGGACGGCGAAGGGGACGATCGGCGTCTTCGTCTTGAGCGCCAGCCGCATGAACCCCGTGCCGAACTCCACGAGGGAGTTGCGATCGCGATAGAGCTTGGCCGTCCCGCGCGCGCCCTCGGGGAAGACCATGAGCAGCCGGTCCTCCTCGAGGAGCCGCTCGGCGTGCTCGGGCAGCCCGGTGAACTGCCCGGTGCGCGAGGTCCAGAGGTTCGCAAACGGGAACCGGTTGAGGAACTTCTCGACCATCCCCTGCGCGAGCCGCGGCGGATCCATCTCGAGGAAGCACGAGGCGATCACCATCGCCCCGTCGATCGCGATGCCGCCCGAGTGATTGCCGATGAGCATCGCCCGCCCGCGCGCCGGGATGTGCTCCACCCCGGTCGCCTCCACGGAGAAGTACCACCTGTAGAGAGCCGCGAGGCTCGTCATCCCGACGCGCAGGTGCCACTTCGAGACGCCGTACGGATCCACGCCGATCGAGTTGAACGGCAGCTCGATGCGGTCCACACGTTGGGCGACGTCGCGGTCGAGGCGCAAGCTCGAGCGAGGATACTCGCTACCTTCACGCCGCGCGACCGAGCCGGAGCTTCTCTTCCTGTCCCACGTGGAAGAAGCGCCGGAGCTCCGCGCGCAGGTCCCCGAGCCTCTCTCGGGAGAGGTACTCGCGTTCCAGGCGACGCACGAAGCGGTGCGCAGCCTCGTTCGCCAGCCGGTACCGCTGACCGATCTCGCTCGTCTCGTCGTGCTCGAAGGCGACGCGCTCGTAGAGGCGCTCGCGAAGCACGGCGCTGCGTTCGGCGTCGAATGCGCCGATCGACTCGGCCAGCACCACCCACTTGTCCACTTCGGCCTGGAGCTCCAGCTCCAGCTGCGTCGTCTCTCGCCACACCCTCGCTCGCTCGGCGACGTAGACGAAGTGACTCACGCCCTCGATGACCTGGCAGATCGCGTCGAGGCTCGCGTCCGGCTGGATCACCGGCAGGCAAAGGCGCATCTCGATCGCGCCGTCCTCGGCTTGCTTCAGGAGCAGCGCTTCCCTCTCCGCGCCCTCCTCGCTCACGTAGTCCTCGACGTCGGCGACGCGGTCGAGGCGGTAGACGCGCTCGAGCGCGCCCTGCACCCTCGCCGCGAGCGCCCTCTCCTTCACTGGATGACGCCCTTCGCTCCCCGCGTGGGCATCATCCCGCGCGACGTGAGTGCGCTCGCCAGCCGCTCGCTTCCGGTGCGCAGCCAGCGCTCGTACATCTTGAGGAGGCCCTTGGGGCTCTCGGTTCCCATGGCGATCGTCGCGTCGGCAACCTCGGCCACGACATCGACGAACACGCCGAACTTGTCGGCGAGCTCACCGAAGAGGTCCGGCACCTCCTCTTGCTGGCCCGAACGCAGCATCGAGCTCGCCGCGCCGTACGCGCGCGTGCCGAGCTGGTGCAGGTACTTCGTGTCGACCCCGCGCGCCTCGAACGATTCCCCGAAGAAGCCGCATCCGTAGAGGACCCCGTCTCCGAGCAGGCGCAAGCGTTCGAAGCGCTCGGCGGCATCGGGGACGTGCAGCGCTTCGTCGAGCAGAAGCGTGAGAGGTCGTTCGAGCGCCTCTTCCGCGCGCCGATCGGGATGCGCGAAGTCCGCGAGAACAGCGACGAGATACCGCGTCGCTCCCTCGGTCGCCTCGACGCGTCGCGCCTTGATCGCGTCCTCGACCACCTCGTGGAAGAAGCCCTGGACGGAAGAAGCCGGCAGGATCGCCATCGTTCCTTCTCTTATTTGCTAAGGGAATCCGTAGCGTTTCGCAATTTCGTGACGTTGCGTTCGCATGGCTCCGCCGCTCCCTCCTGGCAAGGGAGCACACCGAGTGCTAGCCAGGTGCTCAGGTCCCGGCGACGGGTACAAGGATGTGATGTTTCGCTCACTTAGAACGTGAGCCGAGCCCCCTTGACTGGATGTAGGTCGCGGTTACCTTGCGCCCCGGCAACTGGCACTCGCCAGAGCTGAGTGCCAACAATCGACTCGAGCAGGGAGAACCGACATGTCGAACATTCGACCGCTGCATGACCGCGTCATCGTCAAGCGCGTGAAGGAAGAAGAGAAGACCAAGGGCGGGATCATCATCCCCGACACGGCGAAGGAGAAGCCGATCGAGGGTGAGGTCGTCGCCGTGGGCAACGGCAAGATCATGGAGGACGGGAGCGTCCGGAAGCTCGACGTGAAGGCGGGCGATCGGATCCTGTTCGGCAAGTACAGCGGGACCGAGGTGAAGGTCGACGGCGAAGAGCGGCTGATTCTTCGCGAAGACGACATTCTCGGCGTCATCGAGAAGTGAAGAGAGGACAGAACAATGGCTACCAAGGAAATCGTCTACACCGAGAACGCTAGGAACTTGATCCTCGCGGGCGTCAACGCCCTCGCGGACGCCGTGAAGGTCACGCTCGGCCCCAAGGGCCGCAACGTCGTCATCGAGAAGAGCTTCGGCTCGCCGACGGTGACGAAGGACGGCGTGACGGTCGCGAAGGAAATCGAGCTCGAGAACCGCTTCGAGAACATGGGCGCGCAGATGGTGCGCGAGGTCGCGAGCAAGACCAGCGACGTGGCCGGCGACGGCACCACGACGGCGACCGTGCTCGCGCAGGCGATCTACCGCGAGGGCAGCAAGCTCGTCGCGGCGGGCCACAACCCGATGGAGATCAAGCGCGGCATCGACAAGGCCGTCGAGACCGTGGTCGAGGGCCTCAAGAAGATGGCCAAGCAGACCAAGGACCCGAAGGAGATCGAGCACGTCGGCACGATCAGCGCGAACGGCGACAAGGAGATCGGCACGAAGCTCGCCGAGGCGATGCAGAAGGTCGGCAAGGAAGGCGTCATCACCGTCGAGGAGAGCAAGACGGCCGAGACGACGCTCGACGTGGTCGAGGGCATGCAGTTCGACCGCGGCTACCTCAGCCCCTACTTCGTCACGGATCCGGAGCGCATGGAGGCCGTTCTCGAGGACGCCTACATCCTCATCAGCGAGAAGAAGATCAGCAACATGAAGGATCTTCTCCCCGTGCTCGAGGCGATCGCGCGCAGCCAGAAGCCGCTGCTCATCATCGCCGAGGACATCGAGGGCGAGGCCCTGGCGACGCTCGTCGTCAACAAGCTCCGCGGCACGCTGCACTGCGCGGCTGCCAAGGCGCCGGGCTTCGGTGACCGCCGCAAGGAGATGCTCAAGGACATCGCGACGCTCACCGGCGGTCAGGTCATCGCCGAGGAGCTCGGGCTCAAGCTCGAGAACGTCACGATCAGCGACCTCGGTCGCGCCAAGCGCGTCACGCTCGACAAGGACAACACGACCATCGTCGACGGCGCGGGCGACAAGGGCAAGATCAAGGGCCGCATCGAGGAGATCCGCAAGCAGATCGAGACGACCACCAGCGACTACGACCGCGAGAAGCTCCAGGAGCGCCTGGCGAAGCTCGTGGGCGGCGTCGCCGTCGTCAAGGTCGGCGCGGCGACCGAGACCGAGATGAAGGAGAAGAAGGCTCGCGTCGAGGACGCGCTGCACGCGACGCGTGCGGCGGTCGAGGAGGGCATCGTCGCCGGTGGCGGCGTGGCGCTCCTGCGCGGGCAGGCGGCTCTCGACGGCCTCAAGGTGGCCGACGAGCAGCGCTTCGGCGTGCAGATCATCCGTCGCGCGCTCGAGGAGCCGCTCCGGATGATCTCGCAGAACGCGGGCCTCGAGGGGTCGATCGTCGTCAACAAGGTCCGCGAGGGCAAGGGCGACTTCGGCTACAACGCGGCGACCGACCAGTACGGCGAGCTCCTCGGAATGGGCGTCATCGATCCGGTGAAGGTGGTGCGCACGGCCCTGCAGAACGCGGGAAGCGTTGCGGGCCTCATGCTCACGACCGAGTGCCTGGTCGCCGAGCGTCCCAAGGAGGAGAAGAACGCAAGCGCCGGCGGCCACGCCGGTCACGGCCACGGGGATTTCTGATCCCGTAGGCTGACGCGACTGGAGGCCCCGAGGGCGATGCTCTCGGGGCCTTCGTCTTTTGTTGGCACGGGGCTCGCTCGTGGGAGCGCCATGCACGCACCGAGGGTCACGCGACGGGATCCGTCGTCCCGCAGTTTTCACCGAAGTGCGACAGCCGGGTTGCTCACCCTCTCGGCGCTGTCGTGCACGGCGTGCTTCACCGTGGCCACGGCGGACGTGCGCGCCCGCGATCCGGCCGGCGTGTCGGTCGCAGGGCGCGAAGGGGATCCGCTGCTCGAGCCCGGGAGTCCGCAGGACGAAGCGGTCGTCGATCGCGGGACGTACCCCATGGTCTTCGATCGCGTCCCGTACGTCGTCACGGCGAGCCGCGCATCCGACCGGTCCATCGTCCTCCGCTGCGACGGATGCGACGCCGAGTTCCCCATCAGCGCGAGCGTCCCCTCGATGACGCTGCTCGACGCCGGCGGTCTGTCGATGCCCGCGCGCTCGGACAGCCTCGTCGTCGGCAAGGGAGGGGTCTCGGTGGACTACGACCTGTGCATGGAGACCCTCGGGAGGCACGGTCATTGCGGGGTCGAGACGCGGACGCGCCTGCTCGTACCGATGAACGACGTCGTCGAGGTGCGCCGTCGCGTCGAGCCGGTGCGGCCCTGGGGCTACCTGCTGCTCACGGTCGGCGCGCTCATGCTCGGAGGCGTGACGTACGGGGTCCTCGCCTCCCGCGACACGGCCGACCGTGCGGCCATCGCCTTCGTCGGCTTGCCGCCGGCGCTCTTCCTCGGCGGCATCGGCCTGTGGGAAGTGCTCACGCCGGTGCGCGAGGTCACCTGGCGGCCCGGGGACGCCCCGTGACGGCCGTCGGGTAGGCTCGGCGCATGCGCTTGCATGCTGCTGCGGCCGCCTTCGTGCTGACCACGCTCACGCTGTCGTCCGCCGCGTCGGGCCAGGACGCCGACCCGTGGCTCTCGAGGGACAAGGCGCTTCACTTCGACGTGAGCGCCGGCATCGCCGCTGCCGGCTACGGCGTGAGCGCCGGGTGGCTCGTCAACGCGCGGTGGAAGGCGCTCGTGATCGGAGGCGGGGTCGCCCTGGCCGCGGGGGCGGGCAAGGAGCTGCTCGACGCGACCCACGTGCTCGGGGGCGATCCCTCGTGGAAGGACTTCACGTGGGATCTCATCGGCACCGTGGCGGGCCTGGCCATCGCCTGGGGCGTCGACCTCTTGCTCGGGGGGGTCAGCGCCCAGCAGCCACTCCTCGGAAGCCCCTGAGCGAGCTTCGCAGCTTGCTTCCCGAAGCTAGGAAATGTGTCCCCGAGCCTCGGGGACGTCTCCCCGAGCTTCGGAAGTGTGCTTCCGAGCTTCGGGGACGTGCTTCCGAGCCTCGGAGCCGTGTCCCCGAGCTTCGGGGACGTCTTTCCGAAGCTCGGAAGCATCTCCCCGAGTCTCGGGGATGTCTCCCCGAGCTTCGGAAGAACCTCCCCGAGCGTTGGAAACGCGTCCCCGAGCTCCGGAAGTATCCCCCCGAGCCTCAGAGGCACTCGGCAATGCTCCGTGGTTTGGGTGGGGGGGTTGGGGGGAGCGGCCGCGCTCCCCTGACCGCAAGCGAGAATCTCGACGGCGGTGCGGAGCCGAGGCAGAGCGAGGCGGAGCGACGCCCATGTTGCACTCGGTCATCTCAACAAGACCGGAAAGGCCTCGTGGAGGCCGTCGAGGACGAACTGCATCGCGACGGCGGCCAGGATGAGGCCCATGACGCGGCCGATGACGTTGATTCCGGTCCTCCCCAGCACGCGAGCGACCACCGTGGCCGAGGCGAGGGTCGCGAAGGCGATGAGGCTGACGAGCAGCACCGACCCGAGGAGGATCATCTTCTGCGGGAAGTCCTTCGCCTTGCCGACGAGGACCATCACGGTCGCGATGGCGCCCGGTCCCGACAGCAAGGGGAGGCCCAGGGGGATGAGCCCGACGTCTTCCTTCGTCTCCGCCTCGATCGCCTCCTCGTTGGTGGCCCTGGTGTCGCTCCTCTTGGCCCTCATCATCTCGAAGCCGACGCCGAACAAGATGACGCCGCCGGCGATCTTGAAGGCCGGGAGCGTGATCCCGAAGAAGTGGAAGATGAAGCTTCCGGCGACGCCGAACACCGAGAGGACGACGAAGCACGTGGCCGACGCCCGGAGGGCCGTGCGCGCCTGGGCGCCGCGCGGCTGGGCTCCCACGAGGGCCAGAAACACCGGGACGGCCGTGAATGGATCGACGATCGAGAAGATCGAGCCGAACGACACGAGCGCGTAGGAGACCAGGGAAGACATCGCCGGGCCGTATGTTAGCGTGCGCTCAGCCGTGGGGACCGAAACGGTCGTCGAAGGCGTCGTCGAACGCATCACCTTCGAGAGCGCGGAGACGAGCTTCCGCGTCCTCAAGGTGGCCGTCCCGGGACGCAGCGACCGGCTGGCCGTCGTCGGCACCTTCCCGCCCACCTCCCCGGGCGCTCGCGTGCGGGTGCGCGGGCAGATCGAGGTGGACAAGAAGCACGGCGAGCAGCTGCGCGCCGTGTCGCTCATCGAGCTGGCGCCGGACACGCTGGCGGGGCTCGAGAAGTACCTCGCCTCGGGGCTCATCAAGGGCGTCGGGCCCAAGCTCGCCGGCCGCATCGTCGCCACCTTCGGGATGGACTCGCTGAAGGTCCTCGACGAGCAGCCGGAGCGCCTCGTCGAGGTCGAGGGGCTCGGCGGAAAGCGGCGAGCCTCGCTCATCCTGGGGTGGAAGGAGCAGAAGGCGCAGCGCGAGATCATGGTGTTCCTGCAGGCGCACGGGGCGAGCCCGGCGCTCGCAAGCCGCATCGTGCGCCGCTACGGGCAGGGAGCCATGAACGTCGTCTCGCGCGATCCGTACAGGCTCGCCCTCGACGTGCACGGCGTGGGATTCAAGACGGCCGATCGCATCGCGGCCGGGCTCGGCATTGCCGCGGACTCTCCGGCGCGCATGCAGGCGGGCGTGCTCCAGGTGGTGCACGACGTGACCGAGGCCGGGCACGTGTGGACCGCCGAGCCCGACGTGCTCGAGCGCAGCGCGCAGCTCCTGGGGCTCGACGTGGACGACGAGAGCGTGCGGGCGAGGCTGACGAACGCCGTGAACGCGCTGCTGCTCGCGGGTCGGGTCGTCGCCGAGGGATCGGGAGCCGACCGCGTCCTCTACGCGGCGCCGATGCACGCCGCCGAGGTCCGTCTCGCGCGGCGCCTGCGCGAGCTCGCGAGCCATCCGGCGCGGATGCTCGACGGGTTCGCCGAGGCGGTCGAGGCCTTCGAGTCGCGCGCCCGCGTCGAGCTCGCGCCCGAGCAGCGCGCGGCGGCGGAGGAGGCGGCGAAGCGATCGGTGCTCGTCGTGACCGGCGGTCCGGGCGTCGGAAAGACCACCATCGTGCGCGCAATCCTCGCCGTGTTCGCCCGCGCGAGCATCCCCGTGCGCCTCGCCGCTCCCACGGGTCGCGCCGCCAAGCGCATGAGCGAGGCCACCGGCGCGGAGGCGACCACGCTGCACCGGATGCTCGAGTTCGAGCCGAAGACCGCGAGGTTCAAGCGCAACCGGCACGTCCCCGTCGAGGCGGGCGCGGTCGTCGTCGACGAAGCGTCCATGCTCGACCTGCCCATGGCCGACGCGCTCGTGGACGCGATCTCGCCCGGAACGCGCCTCGTGCTCGTCGGCGACGTCGACCAGCTGCCCAGCGTCGGCCCCGGCGCCGTGCTCCGTGACGTCATCGCGTCGCGCGCGGTCGCTTGCGTCACGCTCCGCCAGATCTTCCGCCAGGCGGCGCAGAGTCTCATCGTCACCAACGCGCACAGGATCAACGACGGAGATGCGCCGGTCGCCGCACCTCAGGGCGTGAACGCCGACTTCTTCATCGTCGAACGCCGCGATCCCGAGAAGGCGCGCGACACCATCATCGAGCTCGTGACCTCGCGCATCCCCCAGCGCTTCGGCCTCGACCCCGTGCGCGACGTGCAGGTGCTCACCCCCATGAACCGCGGCCCGGCCGGCTCGGTCGCGCTCAACGAGGCGCTCCAGGCTGCGATCAACCCGCGCGGCGACGCACTCGTCCGAGGGACCCGCACCTACCGCGTCGGCGACAAGGTGATGCAGCTCAGGAACGACTACGACAAGAACGTGTTCAACGGCGACGTGGGGCTCGTCCAGAGCATCGATCCGGAAGAGAACGCCCTCGTCGCCCGCTTCGACGATCGCGACGTCTCCTTCGACGCGAGCGATCTCGACGACCTCGTCCTGGCCTACGCATGCACGGTGCACAAATCGCAGGGAAGCGAGTACCCAGCCGTCGTCGTGCCCCTGCTCACGACGCACTTCGTGATGCTCTCGAAGAACCTGCTCTACACGGCGGTGACGCGCGGCAAACGGCTCGTCGTGCTGGTGGCCGACCCGCGCGCCCTGGAGATCGCCCTCTCCCGCAGGCGGCGGGAAGAACGGCGCACCCGATTGGCCCAGAGAATCGCGGAGTTCGCCTGAGTCGGCTGTCGTTGACGTCGGCACCCGACGTGGCCAACCTGTGAGGACTGATGGTGAGGCGCCTCCTCCTCGGGCTCGTGATTGGGCTGCTCATGGGAGGCCTCGTGGCGGCCGGGCTCGTCGCCGGGCTGCATCTCACGGCGTTCACGGGCACGGGCGGCGCCGTCCTCGCGTACCTGACCGCCGCGCTCACAGGCGTCCTCACGGGACTGGTGGCCGGGAAGCCCATCTGGGCGAGCGGCGCGAAGATCGAGGCGGGCCTCAAGGCGTTCTTCGGCGCCCTCCTGGCGGCTGGGCTCATGTTCGCGATTCGGATGTGGGTCAAGCTCGAGGTGCCCGAGACAGCGATCACACAAGCCGGCGGTCAGGTGGGCGACCTGCCGGCCGTCGCTCTGCCCATCATCGCGGCGCTACTCGGCGGGTTCTTCGAGCTCGACAACACCGGTGAGCCCGCGGACGCCAAGAAGGGGGAGTCGGGCGGCAAGAAGCGCATCGCTGCGGGCGAGAAGACCAACGGGCAGGCCAAGTCGCGCGTCGCGGCGGACGACGACGAAGACGAAGCGGAGCCGGCGGCGGCCGCGGCTCCCAAGCGCGCGAAGCGATAGATGCCTCCGGCGCGCGCCGCGCTCTATGCCGCGACGCTCGGCGTGCTCGTGATGAGCGTGCGGGCCGCGCTCGTGGGTCCTCCGCCGCTGGGGTGGGCGATCACGGCGGGGGTGGTCTATGCGGCGTTCGTGTTCGGGGGCGTGTTCGTCCTCCGGTGGCGGGTCTTCAGCGACGCCGTCGTGCGCGGCCCGAAGGGAGCTCGCGGCGTGGTGCTCACCTTCGACGACGGCCCGCACCCGAAGTGGACGGCGAAGATCCTCGCCACGCTCGCCGAGCACGGAGCGAAGGCGACGTTCTTCGTCGTCGGCCGCAAGGCCGAGCAGCATCCGGAGATGGTGCGCGCCATCCTCGATGCGGGCCACGCCATCGGCCTGCACTCCTACGAGCACGATCGCTTCTTCGCACTGCGCCGCGAGAAGCGCGTCCGGGCCGACCTCGAGCGAGGGATCGCGGTGCTCGAGGCGCTGACGGGCTCGCGGCCCACGCTCTTCCGCCCGCCCATCGGGCACACCAACCCGATCATCGCGCGCGTGGCCGACGCGCTGGATCTCACGACGGTGGGCTGGACCGTCAGCGGTCACGACGGCATCGCCTCGGCGCGTCCCGCGGACGTCGCGGCTCGCGTGAGGCGTGACCTGCGCGACCGGGTGATCGTGGCCCTGCACGATGCGCCCGAGCGGGGCGAGCGCCAGCCGGCGGCCATCGAGGCGCTGCCGACCATCCTGGACGCGATTGCCGCCGAGAGGCTCGAGGTGGTGCCCCTCGGCGGCTGGACCTCATGACGCCGGAAGGACCACGTAGAACCGCGCTCCCCCGGTGTAAGTCGCGTCGACGCCGATGTCGCCCCCGGCCGACTCGACGAGCCCGCGGCAGACCGCGAGCCCCAGCCCGGTGCCCTCGCCGACCTCCTTGGTCGTCACGAACGGCTCGAAGAGCCGGCCGCGGACCTTCGGGTCGATGCCCGGACCGTCGTCCTGCACCTCGATGCGCACGCGGTCGCCGTGCACGCGTGCGCGCACCGTGACGACGCCATCGCGCTTCTTCTCGGCCGACGCCATCGCCGAGCCCGCGTTGAGCACCAGGTTGAGGAGGACCTGCGTGAGCTTCTGCGCGCCGAGCTGCACGTGGGGGGAGCCCTCGATGTCCGTCTCGATGCGGGTCTCGCGGAACGCCTTCTGCGGCTTCGCGAGCGCCACGACGTCGCTGATGACGGCACGCACGTCGGCGGGCGCGGGAGGCGCCGAGCCGGGCTGCTCTTTCTCCTCGGGGCGCGCGAAGTCGAGCAGATCGCGCAGCACGCCGTGGATCCGCTCGGTCTCCTTCCTCATGCGCCGGAGGAAATCGCGCTGCGTGTCCAGAGCGAGCTCGGGATCCTCCAGCAGCTCGTGCATCCCCATGATCGCGGCGATGGGGTTTCCGATCTCGTGCGCGACTCCGGCCGCGAGACGCCCGACGCTCGCCATGCGCTCGCTCCGCACGAGCTGCGCCTGGGTCTGCGTCAGCTCCTCGACCTTGAGCAAGAGCTTCGCCTCCTCCGAGATGAGCTTCTCGGCCATCGTCTGCACGCTGCTCGCGAGGTCGCCGAGCTCTCTCGCTCCGCCCTTGGGCACGCGCAGGGTCCGCGCTCCGCTCGCCACGCGGTCGGCCGCAGCCACGAGCTGCTCGGTGGGCCGAACGATGAGTCGCGTGAGCGCGAAGTAGGCGAACACGAGCAGCGCGAGCGCGAACGTGATCATGTAGAGGGCCACGAGGCGCACGAGCGCCGCGCCGCGATCGCCCGCGTCGCCGAGGGGCACGCGCATGACGAGGGCCTGATCCCCCATGGGCGTCAGCACCTCGACCTCGCGTCCGGACTCCCCCTGCACGACGTGAGCGCTCTCCGCCTGCCCGCCCAGGTCGACGAAGCGAGCCGAATGCGCGCGCAGGAGCCGTTCGACGGATCCCCCCGTCCCGTGGTCGCGCGCGTCCATCACGTCGGTGGCGACGGCCCGCCCGAGGGCGAGCGCCGCTTGCTCGCGCGCACCGACGATGGTCGCGCGTGTCAGGCTCGCCACGGCGAAGAACAGGGGCACGAAGGCGAGGAGCATCAGCCCCGCGAGCGCGAGGACGATCTGGAGCCTCAGCCCGGCCTGGCGTGTCTCCGCCACCGGTAGAGACGGTACCAGTCCCGGTCAGTTCGCGCGCGGGGCGAGGTAGTCGATCATCGCCTGCCACTCCTCCTGCGTGAGGTGCACGCGCTTCTGATGGCGGCCGAAGGCGTCCGCGAACTCCTCGCGCGAGTGGGATCCGGGCGACGGCGGCGCGTGGCACTTGCCGCACTGGTGGCGATGCACTGCGGCGATGGGCGGCGCGTCCGGCGCCGCTGCCGGGGCGCACGCGGACGCGAGCGATCCGAGGAGCAGCACGGCAGACGCGAGGCCCAGGGCGCGCATCAGAGGTTGATCCCCAGCAAGGTGCGCACCCACAGCGGCCCGTAGACGTAGCCGACCTGCGGCGCGCTCAGGTCGTTCAGGTTCGCGTAGACGCCGAGGCTCCACCACAGCTTGCCCCAGTCGAAGTGCACCGTGGGCCCCAGGAAGTTGTGGTAGCGGTCGTTCACGGTGTCGGTCGACGTCGACTCGCGCGCGCCGAAGACACCGCGCCCCCAGTACTCGATGCCGGGCTGGAAAGAGGGCGTCACCTCCCAGGTGAACCCCGTCGTCGGATTGGCGACGAAGTCGAGGTAGTGCACGGACGGATCGAGGTAACGGTTGTCCTCCTCCTCGACCCAGAGGTTCGCCATCCAGTGGAAGCGGCCGAAGCGCTTGGCGAGGATCACCTTCTCCTCGAGCGACAGCTCGTCGTGCAGCGTCTCGAGCTCGACGTAGAACGCGAGGTCCACGGGCAGCTCGCCTTCCTCGGCGACGCGGAACCGACCGCGGAACTTGAACCCGTCGAACTGCGCGAGGTTGCCTCCTCCGTCGACGGGGTTGGCCTCGAAGACCTGGTACCAGGCGAGCTCCACGTGATCGGTGAGGCCGAACTCGATCTCGTTCTGCAGGACGTAAGCAGGCTCCCAGAGGTGCTGCGTCTGCCCCGCAGGAAGCCCGCTGTTGACGCGCACGGGCGTCATGTCGCCATAGAGCTCGTCCTCGACTTCTCCTTTGCCGAGGGTCTCGTACGGATAGGTGAAGGGAAGCGGTACGGGAGTCGCGCGAGCGAGGCTGGGGAGAAGGGATGCGCTCGCGAGCACGGTGCACTTGATAATCGTTTTCATTAGAACGTCAAACCTGCGCCGGAGAGGAGGGCCGGCGCGCCCGCAGGGCCCCCTTCAACCGGTGGAAACGACCAACACGTCCTCGCTCTCCGAGGCGGCGTCGAAGTTGAAAGTCATATTCAACAACTCGACTCAAGAATGAGCCAAGGGCGTCCGCCTTTCAAGGAGGGGCCGTGCTTTTCTTCATCCCCGCCGAGGACGCTCTCAAAAGCCTCGGATTCCGAAGGCTTTCTCGACGGCTTCGGCCACGCCGCCCCCCTTCTCGACGCTGGCTTCCAGGAGGTCGGTCGCCTTCGCCTTCACCTCGTCGGGCGCCTGCGCCATCGCGAAGGATCGGCCGGCCACCTCGAACATCGGCACGTCGTTGATCCAGTCGCCGACGCACACGGTGTTGCGCATGTCGATGCCCTCGCGCCCGGCAATCCAGCGGACCGCGGTCCCCTTCGTACCGCCGGCGGCGCGCACGATCATGGCCCACTGGCCGACGTGACGTCCGCGGCGCATCGGGAAGGCGGCCACCAGGACCGCGCGCGGAAGGTCCCGGGCGAGGGCGTCGACGACGCTCGCGATCTGCTCTCGGGTGCCGACCGCGACGACCGCGGTCACGCCGTCCTCCGCATCCCAGAACTCGTGCTCGTAGACGCTCGCGGCGACGCGGATGTCGTCCGACCAGGTCGCGACGTAGTCGATGAACGGGGCGCCTGCGAGGTCGTGCCCGATGGCGTCTCGCGCGAAGACGAAGGTCGCGACGCCGGCGTCGGCGAAGGCGCGCCGGAGCTGCACCGCTTCAACGCCTCGCACTCCCAGGTGCATCAGCGTCGCGTGGTCGACGGCGTGCACGAGGTGGCTGCCGTCGGCGCACGCCACGGGCCCACGCAATCCGAGCAGCTCGACGAACGCACGCGTGCCCGAATACAGGCGCCCCGTGACGATGGTCACGCGGATGCCCGCATTCAGCGCCGCACGGATGGCGCGGACGTCGCGGTCGTGCGGACGACCGCTCACGTCGAGCAGCGTGCCGTCCAGGTCGACCGCTAAGAGTGTCACGCCTCGGGGTAGACCGAGACCTTGCGCTGCGTGCGCGAGCGCCACTCGTACTTCACGACGCCGTCGACCAGCGCGAAGAGCGTGTAGTCCTTGGCGACGCCGACGTTGCGCCCCGCGTGGATCGACGAGCCGACCTGGCGGACCAGGACGCTGCCGGCGGAGACGCGCTCGCCGCCGTAGACCTTGGTCCCGCGGCGCTGCGAGTTGGAATCGCGACCGTTGCGTGTGCTGCCTGCACCCTTTTTGTGAGCCATGACGTCTCGCTCCTCCGCTCAGGCCACGATGTTGAGGATCTCCAGCGCCGTGTACGGCTGCCGGTGACCGTTCTTGCGGCGGTAGTTCTTGCGACGGCGGAACTTGAACACGATGAGCTTCTTGCCGAGGCCCTGTCCCGTGATCTTCGCCTCGACCTTGGCGCCGCCCACGAGGGGCTTGCCGAGCTTGAGGGCGTCGCCTCCGACGAGCAGGACCTGATCGAAGGTCACTGCGTCGCCGACGTTGCCGGGGAGCTTCTCGACCCGGAGGTTGTCTCCCTTGGAGACCCGGTACTGCTTTCCACCCGTCTTGATGACCGCGTACATGTCGATTCCCTCTTGGAATGCCGCACCCTTGGAGGGGTAACGGCGGGGGGAGTGTCAGGGGCGCGGGAGTATACGGGCAGAACCGCATTTGTAAAGGGAACCCGGGGCTGCTAGCTCCGGCGCGTGCCTGACGGGTATCTGGGCCTCGTCCTCCACGCCCACCTGCCGTTCGTCCGCCATCCGGA
>DASVWO010000152.1:0-4183 GCA_036393165.1 Polyangiaceae bacterium
AACTTCTACAAGCTGGATGCCGCGATCTTCCTCGCGAAGAAAATCATGACCGAGAGCGAGCTGTTGCCTCCCAGGAAGCTCCGCACGCGCCGGGCTGGCGCAGCGAGCAAAGCTCGGACGTGATAACCCGATCCTCGTGCACGTCTCGCGCTGGGACCTCGACAAGACGTACCTGCGCACCGAGTTCGACACGCTGCGCGACCTGGTGAAGACCGCGCTCGAGCGGCCCGATCAGAAGCGAACGAACCCGGGGGCGTCGACGCTGCTGCGCGAGATGGTGCGCGCCGGCGTGCGCGTGCACATCCTGTCCGGCTCGCCGGAACAGATGCGTCGCCGGCTCGAGGACAAGCTGCGACTCGACGGGATCACGTGGGACACGTTCACCCTCAAGCCGAACCTGCAGAACCTGCTCCGCCTGCGGTTCCGCGCGGTGCGCGACCAGCTCGGGTACAAGCTGCCGGCCCTCGTGGCGGCACGCGCGAAGCTCGCCGACGGAGGCGAGAGCGCCGCGGCGATCACCGAGACGCTCTTCGGCGACGACGCCGAGGCCGACGCGTACGTCTACTCGCTCTACGCGGACCTCGTAGCCGGGCGTGTGCCGGAGGACGTGCTGCTGAAGGTGCTCGAGCGCGGACGCGTCTACGAGGACATCGTCGCCGAGACGATGGAGACCGCGCGCACCATCGAGCGGGCCGACGTGGTCGAGCGCATCCTCATCCACCTCGAGCAGCAGACGCCTCCCGACGACTTCCGCGCCTACGGCCCGCGCGCCGTGCCCTTCTACAACTACCTGCAGGCCGCCTTCGTGCTGCACGAGGACGGGCGCCTCGGCCCGGACGGCGTGCTGCGCGTCGCCGTGGAGCTCGTTACCGAGCACCTCTTCGACGGCGACGCGCTGGCGCGCAGCTACATGGATCTCGCGCGCCGCGGGCACCTGAGGGGCACGCGCATCGACGCCGTGCAGAAGGAGCTCGAGAGCTGGACGGAGCGTGGCAACGTGCCCGCCTCCGAGGAGCTGCGCGCGATGGTGCATCGCCTCCCGGCGATGGCCGAGGGCGCGCGCGCCGGGTGGAAGGAGCGCGAGCAGCGCCTGCCCGACTACCTGGCGCTCGTGCAGGCGCACAACCCGCGCCGCCGCAAGGGCGGATGATGCGCTTCAGACCCAGGCGTTGTTGAGGATCTCGCCCACGCCGCCGGCGCCCGGCACGATGTACTGGTGGCCGTCGAGGCCGCGCTCCTCGTCCCAGCGCGTGCCCGGAACGGTGCGCAGGATCTCCTCGGAGCTCAGGCCGCGATCGAGCCGCAGCGCGTAGATCGTCGTGTCGGGATGCGCCTTGAGCACGGCGCGCAGGTACTCGGGCGTGACGATGAGGTGCAGCGTGATGCACCGCCCCGGCTTGCCCTCGAGGCGCGTCTTGTAGTGGTCGAGCGCGCTCACGAGCGACGAGCCGGTCGCCCCCATCGGGTCCGGGAAGATCACGATGCGCCCCTCGACGTCGCGCCCGATCTTGGCGTCGTGCCACGTGGCGCCCGTCACGCGCCCCTGCGCGTCGGTCGCGCGCGACATGAAGAGGTGGTCCTGCCGCACCATCGCCGGATCGATGAGCTCGTTCAGCAGGTCGTAAACGACCTGCGACGGCATCGTGCCTGCGCGCGCGATGCCCACGGTCACGACGCGAGTCTGCGGCGCGATGCCGACGCTGCGCACGACCGCCTCGGGCGACGAGGTCACCATGCGCGTGGGCACGTCGATGCGCGCGCGCGGGAACTCCGCCGCCACGACGGCGTGCGCCAGCTTCTCGTAGAGGAAGCGCACGAGGCGCCCCACCTCCGGCTGCTGCGTGTCACGCGCGCAGAGGCGCGCGAGGAGCGTCCACGCGAGCGGGTCGTCCAGCAGGTGGACGTTGGGACCGTAGGCGTGCTCGATCTCCGGGGCCCGGTAGCGCGACTTGGCGTAGGCCGACTCGGTCACGCGTCAGGTCCAGTGGCCCGCGCGCAGCGCGGCGGCGTCGATGATCTTCACCTTCGGGCCGAGCGCCTCGCGGAACGCGTCCTCGTCCTCGTCGTCCATGATGGCGTCGCCGAAGCCGGCCGCGATCTCCATGGCCGTCGCCACGATGCGCAGGAACTGGGCGAAGCTCGAGCCGGCGAGCGTGGGGACCCAGCGGTCCTGCCCACTCATGGCCGTGTAGACCGGGCAGTCCCCCTCGGGGTCGGGCTTGCTCGTGTCGAGGAAATACGGGTCGCCGAGCAGGGAGCTCTCGCCGATGACCACCCAGGCCGGCTTCCAGTCGGCAGGGGGCGCCGCGCCGTTTTCCCCAGGGGTCTTGACGAGATCCTGCGCCTTCACGAGCTCGTCCGCCGGGATGAGCCGGATGCGCTCGACGGGCGTGACCGTCTCCACCTTGTCGGGGTTGGCCGCCAGGAGGAAGTTCCGGTAGCGCGGGGGGACACGGAGCTTCTTCTTCAGCTCGTCCACCAGCGCCTGGGGTGCTTTGCCGAACGTGCAGGGCAGCTTGCGCTTGGCACAGATGGCCTTCAGCGCGTCCACCGCCTCCGCGAGATCACTGTCCACGTGGGTCGCCTCACCGCGAAGATTCGAGAAAAGCTCGTACACGCTAGCATCCTTCTCCCCGGATTCGAACGGTGTTTAGAGGCTCTTCACCGTGCAGCCGACCTCCAGGTCCGCTGTCCCGTTGCCCTGGCGGGGCCCCTCCCCCGCCAGTCCGGCTGCCAAGCCGCGCAGACCCTCTATCGACGTGTTTATGGCCGCCCGGACGAGGACTTCGGCCGAAGGAGGGAGCATGGGCTGGGAGCGCACATCGGCGTAGACGCGGGACAGGTCCTGGTCGGGGACGGAGATGCGGACGCTCAAGTGGACGGTCAGGCTCTGCCCGGGGCTCAGGCCGAACAGGTCGGGCCGCTGGGCGAGGGGGCGGCAGGTTTCCGAGGCGCCCGGCCCGCCGCTCGGCCCGAGGACGTGGGCGGCCCAGGCGCCGATGTCTACCGGGCCGGACGTGTCGGGCCCCGGCAGCGGCGGGGAGACGCACGAGCTGCCCTGGAGATGCCTGCCGCGGGGGCACGCGTCGTCCGCGGGGATGCACGCCGTGTGGCGGGAGGCGACGACCAGGGTGGCGCCGGCGGGGCAAGCCGGGCCCGTGCGTACGACGAGGCCGAGCGGGACGCAGGAGCCGTCGAGGTCGAGCGCTTCGTCGGCCGCGCATTCCCGGAAGACGCAGCCGCCGCTCGACGCCATGCGCGCGGCGGGACCGCACCAGGCGTCCCCGACCGTGGCGTCCACGCACGCGCCGAGCAGCGGCACCGTTCCCTCGCGACACGGGGCGACGCTCGACGGGGAGCGCGCGCCATGGCCGCCATGGCAGCCGAGCACCAGTACGACGATCGCCGCGGGGGCCAGCCGCATCGCCGCAGAAGGTACACGCTCTCGCGGGCATTGCGGGGCCCCTCCCCGGCACGCTATGGCACCGTGACGCCATGCTGCCCATCTTCGCGATCGGGACGCCGGAGGCAGAGGCAGCCCTGACGCGCCTCGAGGGGCGCGGCGAGTGGATGCACGAGAGCGTCGAGCCGGTGGTGCGCGAGATCCTCGCCGCCGTCCGGGCCGAGGGGGACGCCGCCGTGCTCCGCCACCAGGAGCGATTCGGGCGCCGGCCGCCGCGCCTCCTCGTGCGCGACTACCCCGGCGTGACTGCGATCGAGAGCCTCGCGCCGCACGATCGGGCCGCCCTCGAGCTCGCTGCGAGCAGGATCCGCGCTTTCCACGTTCGCGCGGCCGCCGCGGAGCGCCAGACGGGCTTCAGCTACGAGCACGAGGGAATCACCCTCGGCGTGCGCGTGACGCCCGTGGAGCGCGCCGGCATCTACGCGCCCGGGGGCAAGGCGAGATACCCCTCGAGCGTACTCATGGCAGCGATCCCCGCCCAGGTGGCGGGGGTGCGCGAGATCCTCCTCGCCACGCCGCTCGCGGGGGATGCGTCGGACGACGCGCTGTACGCGGCGGCGCACCTGGCGGGCGTCACGGCCGTCGTCGACGCCGGCGGGGCCCAGGCCATCGCCGCGCTCGCGTACGGCACGCAGAGCATCCCGCGCGTCGACAAGATCGCGGGCCCCGGCAACGCCTACGTCACGTGCGCCAAGCGGCTCGTCTACGGCGCCGTGGATA
>DASVWO010000153.1:0-14485 GCA_036393165.1 Polyangiaceae bacterium
CATCACCATGACCGGCTTTGGGCATGACCATGACCGGGCCTGGGCACGACCCCGCCCGGGACTGGGCATCTTCGCGACCTGGCGCGCGTGCGTACTCGATGTCGTCGTTCAGCGTGTTCATCACGCGAGGACACATCGCAACGTCGGTGCCAGCGCCCGACACACGTTATTCTCGTGACTTGCGCCTGGCCTGGCCGGCCGCGGGTGGCGGATCTCTAGGCGAAGTGGCGGAGGATCCGCCGCTCGACGTCACTGCGGGTTCGGAGGCGGCGGGGGCGGAGGCGGAGGGGGCGGCGGAGGAGGAGGCGGCGGCGCGCCCGCGATCTTCTGCGTCCACTCCGCGATGTGGTTGCTCGTGGTCGGGTCCTGGAACGGGAGGAAGAAGGCCGTGAAGCTGCCGTCCTGGCCCGCGAGGATCTTCGATGGGTCGATGGCGAACATCCACAGCTGCTGCTGGTTCGCCGTGTAGTTCCTCTTGCGCAGCCCCGGCTCCCGGAGCGACGCGACCGTGAACCAGAAGAGCTTCCCGGTGCCCTGCTGCGTCTCGAACGGGGTCGCGCGCGGGAACGTGTCGATGATGTTCGTGTTGCTCCCGTCGGCGACGCCCGGCTTCGCGCCGTTGTCGAGGTGCACCGGTGTCGCGCCCGCCGCGGGCTTCACGGCCCACGTCGTCGCGTTCACGTTGTTCGCCACGTCGCTGTCGCAGACGTCCTGCTGCGCCTGCCCCGCGCTGCAGATGGTCTGCGAGAACGTGAGGAACGTCGAGTCGGGCGCCCAGCTCGGGTTGTAGCTGTTCACCGCGTTGCCCCCGCTCATCACGTTGCTCGGCACGATGACCGCCGGATTGCCGAGCGACGCGCCGCCGTTGCCGACGTTCACGCCGCCGTCGGTCACCGAGCCCGCGGCGAACGTCGCGACGTCGATGCCGCCGAGGTACTCGCGCTGCGACGTGTTGTGCACGCCCACGTGCGTCATCGCGATCATCGTCCCGTCGGGAGACCACGCCGGGTGGTCCGGCTCGAAGGACATCGCCTTGGTCTCGCTCGCGAGGATCACCCCCGTGTTGCCGTCGTGGAAGAACAGGTTGTTCGGCGTGAGCGACGGGTTCTGGCTCGGCGCGCCGTCGCCGTACACCGCGACGAACTGCGCGCCGAACGGATCGAACGACGCGAACTGGATGCGGTTCACCGGGTCGTCCGTCTGCGTCAGCGGCGTCGGCGGCGCCGCCACGTTGGTCGTGTACTCGAGCAGCCCCTGGTCCTGCCCTCCTGCCGACGCGGCCATCTTGTTGCCGTCCGGCGAGAGCGCGTGGCAGCCGATGCACGTGCCGTTCGTGCCGTACTGGCCCGGCGAGAGGAACACCTGCGCCGACGTCGCCGTGCCGCCGAAGTCGAACCGCATGATGCGCGTGTTGGTGACGTCCCAGTAGTAGACACCGCCGTTGACCGGGTTCTGCGCGAACTGGATGTGGAACGTGGCCGACGTGCCGACGGCGGTCCCCGTGTCGTCGGTCCCGTCGATGACGAGCGTGACCGGCCCGTCGCCCGCGTTCGACTGCGCGAGGTACGCGTACCCGGTCGGATCGAGCTCGAAGCCGCACGAGCCCGACGTCAGCAGGCCCCCGAGGTTGTTGCACCGCGTGTAGTACGTGACGATCGCGCCGGTGCCGTGGAACGTGATGCGGAAGAGCGTGTTCTGCGCCGACCCGGGGAGCCAGTGCACGTCGAGCACGTGCAGGTTCGGCGGCAGCATCGTGCCGTCGTTCGGGTACTCGAGCTTCGGCGCGCGCGTCGGATCGTTCGGTCCGCCGAAGAGCGAGCCGGGGTTGGCCGGCAGCCCCGCGTCCACCGTGCCGCCGTCGGGCGCCCCGTTGGGGAAGTCGAGGCTCGCTTGCAGCTGCACCGTGAGCTGCGTCGTCGCCTTGATCTTCACGTTGCCTGGGTTGAGCGCGTCGGCCTCCACCGTGAGCACGCCGCCCTGCTGCGGCGGGTCGGTCGGCAGCGTCGGCAGGCGCGTCGTGAAGAGCGGGCCGCCGTTCTTCGGGAAGTCGCCGACGAGGTAGTTGTCCGGGACCCAGAAGACGAAGCGGCTCGTGACGTCGACCTGCGTCGGCGAGCCGTCGAGCGAGCCCATGACCTTGTAGGCCTGGGTCGCGGTCTGTCCGGCTTGCACCGTGAGGATCGCGTTGGCCGGGACGATGTGCAGGTTGGAGAGCACGGCGCCCTTCACGCCGGCCTCGCCGCCGCCGTCGCCGAAGCCGATGACACCGCCGTCGGATGGGGCCCCATCGGAGGCGGTGCCGTCGCCGGAAGCGTCCGAGCCGCCGCCCGGGAAGCCGCTGTTGTCCTTCGAGCTCCCGCAGGCGGACGCCCCGACCGCCGCGGCGGCTGCGAGGACCCCGGCCAGGAAGATGGTCGCAACGGATTTTTCCATCGGGGCTCCAATGTACACTGCGCCTGAGCCGCGGCCAGGCGCGTTGGCGTCTCAAGGAATGACGTAGACGTGGCGCGAGATGCCGGTGAACGTGTCGCCGAAGGATCCGGCGGCGGCGGTAACGGTGCGGTTCTCGAACTGCACGGCCACGGACTGGCCCGAGGTGAGTGGGGCGTAGGCGAAGGTGGCGGTCACGTTCGTCGCGGCGGGGTTCACGGCGAGGATGTAGGTCTTGCCTCCGGCCTGCCTCCCGATGAAGGAGATGGCCGACGGCGCCGAGATCTGTGACGTCACGTCGGTGCCGGTGATCGCGTCGGCGAGGCTCCCGAGCTCGGTGATCGCCTGCCCCGCCGCCGTGAGCTTCGCGTCCGTCTGGAACTGCCCCCACGTGAAGTAGAGGAGGCCCGAGCCGCCGGATGTGAACCCGAAGTACGCCTTCGGCACGATCGCGCTCGCGTCGGGTCCGTCATCCATCGCGAACCAGACCGGGCGCTTCGTCATCGTGGCGAACACGGTCATCGAGTGGGTGATGCCGTCGAACGTCGGGCCGTACGGCTCGGAGAGGTACACGTCCATCGCCGGCGCGTACGGCTGGTCGACCGACGGCGGGTCGTAGTGCGCGTGCTGCAGCATCACGCCGACCGGGAGCTGCGAGGCGCCGTGGACGGCCTGGTACTCCGCGCCGAGCGTCATCGGCGTGATGGGCTGGTAGACGATGTTCGTGATGTCCGGCTCGTCGTCGAGGTACCAGGCGATGTCGTCGAGGTGGCGGCCGAACTGCTGCATCACGCCCGGGAAGACGGCGGGGGCGCCCATGCGCGAGGTCGTGGACGACTCGGGGATGAGGCCGATGCCGGCCTCGTAGGCCACGTCGGCGTACTGGGGCGCGTCGGTGTTGAAGCACCCGGGATCGCCCCAGGCGACCGCGTTGACGCCGAGCTGCTTGGCCATCGCGAGCTGCTCGGCCGGCACGTCGTAGAAGCCGAGCGGGAGGAAGGGCTTGCCGTCCACCGTGTAGACGCCGTTGGTGACGCCCGCCGCGCGCGCGCCCGGGTGCTTGATCGTCTGCGCCGGCACGCTGCCGTCGCCGTAGGTGATGACGACGTCGTCGACGAGGAACGTCCCCTTCCCGGCGTAGTAGAGCGCGTAATAGACGTAGTCGTCGGTGGGCGTGGACGTGAAGGTGAACGCGTTCTGCGCCCACGCGCCGTTGCAGGTGAAGTTCGGGATGCTCGTGCCCGTTGCGGCGTTCGGCGTGTAGAAGAACGCGAGGTCCCCGGCGGGGCACTTGGTCCACGCCGTCACCTTGTAGGCCTGGTTGTGCGGCGTGTGGAACGTGGGGCTCGCCTGCAGCGCGGCCTTCGCCGGGTAGCCGCAGTCGGACGCGTTGACGCACGCGATCTGCGCCGCGTACTTGCCGCCGTGCACGTCGCTCGTCGAGAGCGAGAACTGGTAGCCCGTGCCGACGTTCGAGGGGTTCGCGCCCCACTCGTACTGGCCGTAACACATCGTCCCGGACTCGAAGCCGCCGTTGTTGAGCAGGTTCGTGGGATGCGTCGTGATGGGGCCCTGCGCATCGCCCCCCGCGTCGGCCCCGCCCGAGGCGTCCTTGCCGGAAGAGCCGTCGCCGCCACCGCTGCTGGAGGCGTCCGAGGCGGTCGCGTCGCCGCCGCCGTCGGTCGACTCGGGTGAGCTCTGGCTCGTCCCGCTCCCGCTGGAGCAGGCCGTTGCGAGGGCCGCGGCGAAGAGGAGCTGGAGCGAGCGGCTGGGCTTCATGGCTGAACAATACTCCGTGGCTCTGCAATAAGTCAGGCGCGAACACCTGAAATCACGGCTGGGCCGGCAGGGGTGTGCGCCTTGCACCCTCGGGCCTCGCGATGCGACAGGCGGATGCGATCCCGGTCGAGCACCTGCGCGTCTCGACCTTCGTCGTGCCGACGGACGCGCACGAGTCGGACGGCACCTTCGAGTGGGACCGGACCACCATGGTCGTCGTCGAGGCCGCGGCCGGGGGCGAGACGGGGCTCGGCTGGACCTACGCGAGCCACGCGTCGGCCGTCCTCGTGCACGATCACCTCGCGGAGGTCGTGCTGGAGAAGGACGCGATGGACGTCCCGGCGGCCCACGCCGCGATGACCGGCATCGTGCGCAACCTCGGCCGGCGCGGCGCCGCGTCGATGGCCATCTCGGCGGTCGACGTGGCGCTGTGGGACCTCAAGGCGAAGCTGCTCGGCGTGCCGCTCGCGCGCCTGCTCGGGATGCGGCGCGCGTGCGCGCCCGTCTACGGGAGCGGCGGCTTCACGTCGTACGACGAGCGGCAGCTCCGCACGCAGCTCGCCGGCTGGGTCTCGCAGGGCATCCCGCGCGTGAAGATGAAGGTCGGCCGCGAGCCCGGGCGCGATCCGCTCCGCGTCGAGGCGGCCCGCACGGCCATCGGCGACGCGCGCCTCTTCGTCGACGCGAACGGGGCGTACACGCGCAAGCAGGCGCTCGCGCTGGCCTCCGTCTTCCGCGACCTCGGCGTCGACTGGTTCGAGGAGCCCGTCTCCTCCGACGACCACGAGGGTCTGCGCCTGCTGCGCGACCGCGCCCCGGCGGGGCTCGACATCGCCGCGGGCGAGTACGGCTGGGACCTGCGCGACTTCCGATGCTGGCTGCAGGACGGCTGCGTCGACGTGCTCCAGGCGGACGCGACCCGCTGCGGGATCACCGGGATGCTGGGCGCGGACGCGCTGTGCGAGGCGTTCGCCACGCCCCTCTCGGCGCACTGCGCGCCGCAGATCCACGCGCACGTCGGCTGCGCGTGCCAGCGACTCGTGCACCTCGAGTACTTCCACGACCACGCGCGCATCGAGGGGATGCTGCTCGACGGCGCCCTCGTCCCGCGCGACGGCGCCCTCTGGCCCGACCTGACGCGGCCGGGCCTCGGCGTGGAGCTGAAAGCGGCCGACGCGCAGCGCTTCGCCGCATGAACCGAACGACCCGAAGGAGAGAACACAGTGCAACGAACGGAGCTGATCGAGTCCAGGCGCCTCCTTCGCCGACCCGTCGTCGCGCGCGCGCGCGAGGTGAACGTCCGCTCTCTCGAGATCGACCTGCGCGACGCCGTCCGCGGCGAGGTGCGGTTCGACGCGGGCTCGCGCGCCATGTACGCGCTCGACGCGTCCAACTACCGGCACGTGCCGACGGCGGTCGTGGTGCCGAAGACGCGCGCGGACGTGATCGCCACCGTCGGCGTGTGCCGCGAGCACGGCGTGCCCATCACGTCGCGCGTCGGCGGCACCGGGCTCGCGGGGCAGACGACGAACATCGGGGTCGTCATCGACTTCTCGAAGCACCTGCGGCACATCCTCGAGCTCGACGCGATCGGCCAGACGGCGCTCGTCGAGCCGGGCGTCATCTGCGACCAGCTCGCGAAGGCGGCCGCGCCCTTCGATCTGACCTTCGGCCCGCGTCCGGCGACGCACGACCGCTGCGGCTTCGGCGGCATGCTCGGGAACAACTCGTGCGGCGCCTACGCACAGATGGCCGGCAAGGTCGTCGACAACACCGAGGAGATGGACGTCCTGCTCCACGACGGCACCGTGATGCACGTCGGCTGGATGACCGACGAGGAGCTCCGGGCGGCCGGACGCCGGAACGGGCGCGAGGGCGAGATCTACCGGGGGCTCGTCTCGCTGCGCGACCGCTGGGGCGACGAGATCCGCGCGCGCTTCCCGAAGCTGCCGAGGCGCGTGAGCGGGTACAACCTCGACGAGCTGCTCCCCGACGCGCGCGGCCGCGTGAACGTCGCCCGGATGCTCGTGGGCAGCGAGTCGACGCTCGTGACGATCCTCGGCGCGCGCGTGCGTCTCGTGTGGAACCACCCGAAGCGCGTGCTCGTGGTCCTCGGGTACGAGGACATCTACCGCGCCGCCGACCACGTGATGGAGGTGCTCCCGCACGGACCCATCGCCCTCGAGGGCTTCGACGAGGTCCTGCACCGGAACATCGAGGTGAAGGACGGCAGCATCAAGGACTACATGAACGAGCTCATGCCGCGCGGCCGCGCGTGGCTCTTCGTGGAGCTCGGCGAGGCGACGAAGGAGGAGGCGCGCGAGCGCGCCGAGCGCATGGTGGAGCAGCTGCGGCGCGGACACGCGGCGCCGGTCGATTACGTGATCCTCGACGACGAGGACAAGCGAAAGCACATGTGGAAGGTGCGCGAGGGCGCGCTCGGCGCCGAGTCGTTCGTGCCGGGCAAGCCGGACGCGTGGCCCGGCTGGGAGGACAGCGCCGTGCGACCCGACGTGCTCGGCGGCTACCTGCGCGACCTTCGCGCCCTCTTCGATCGCTACGGCTACCACCCTGCCCTCTACGGCCACTTCGGCATGGGCTGCGTGCACTGCACCGTGGGGTTCGACCTCTACACGGCCGCCGGCGTCGCGAAGTACCGCGCCTTCGCGCAGGACGCCGCGCACCTCGTCACGCGCTACGGCGGCTCGCTCTCGGGCGAGCACGGCGACGGGCAGGCGCGCGGGGAGCTCTTGCCCATCATGTTCGGCCCGGAGCTCGTCGACGCCTTCCGCGAGCTCAAGGGGCTCTTCGATCCCGAGGGCATGATGAACCCGGGACGCGTGGTCGATCCGCGGCCGCTCGACGCCGACCTGCGCCTCGGCCCGAGCTACCACCCGGCGCAGCCGGAGACGCACTTCAAGTATCCCGACGACCACGGGAGCATGGCGCACGCCACCCTGCGGTGCATCGGCATCGGCAAGTGCCGCCGCACGTCGGCCGACTCGCCCGAGGCCGACGTGATGTGCCCGAGCTTCATGGTCACGCGGGAGGAGAAGCACACGACGCGCGGCCGCGCGCACCTGCTGCACGAGATGCTCACGGGAAACTCGACCATCGACGGCGGGTGGCGCGACGAGAACGTCAAGGAGGCGCTCGACCTCTGTCTCTCCTGCAAGGGGTGCAAGGGCGACTGCCCCGTCAACGTCGACCTCGCGACGTACAAGGCGGAGTTCCTCGCGCACTACCACGAGGGTCGCCTGCGCCCGCGCGCCGCGTACGCCTTCGGGCTCATCGACCAGTGGGCGCGCGTCGCCTCGGTCGCGCCCGGGCTCGTGAACCTCGTCACGCAGACCCCGGGCCTGTCGGCGATCGCGAAGACGGCGGCCGGCATGTCGCTCGACCGGCAGGTGCCGGCGTTCGCGCCGACGACCTTCCGCAGCTGGTTCCGCCGGCGCGGCGAGCAGAACGCGGGCGAGCGCGACGTCGTGCTGTGGGCCGACACCTTCAGCAACTACTTCCACCCGGAGGTGGCGCAGGCGGCCGTGCGCGTCCTCGAGGCGGCCGGCTGGCACGTCGTCGTTCCCGAGGGGCACCTGTGCTGCGGGCGGCCGCTCTACGACTACGGGTTCCTGACGACGGCGAAGCAGTACCTCGAGAAGGTGCTCGCGGCGACGGCGCCCCACGTCGCGCGCGGCATGCCCATCGTGGTGCTCGAGCCGAGCTGCGCGTCGGTCTTCCGCGACGAGCTGCGCGGTCTGTTCCCCGACCGTGCCGACGCCAAGCGCTTCGCCGAGCACGTGAAGCTCCTGAGCGAGCTCCTGGCCGGCGACCACGCCTGGACGCCCCCGCGCCTCGAGCGCAAGGCCATCGTGCAGGGACACTGCCACCACAAGAGCGTCCTGCGCTTCGACGACGAGAAGAAGCTGCTCGATGCGATGGGCCTCGAGCACGAGGAGCTCGCCTCCGGATGCTGCGGCATGGCCGGCAGCTTCGGGTTCGAGACGGGACAGAAGCACGACGTGTCGGTCGCCGCCGGCGAGCGCGTGCTCCTGCCCAAGGTGCGCGAGGCCGAGCCGACGACCCTCGTCGTGGCCGACGGCTTCTCGTGCCGCACGCAGATCGAGCAGGGCACCGGGCGCGGCGCGCTCCACCTGGCGGAGGTGCTCGCGATGGCCCTCGACGAGGGCCCCGACGGGCCGGGCGGCCACGAGCCTCCCGAGGCGAGGCTGATGAAGGCCCGGACCCGGCGCGTGCGCCGCTCGATGATCCGCGCCGGAGTCGCCGTCGGCCTGGGCGCCGCCGGCATCGTCGGCGTCGGCCTCGCGGCCTGGATGCGGGCGCGTGCCCATTGACGCCGGGCTCTGGCGGCGTCAGAAGCCCTGGGCGTGAAGCAATACCTCGACCTCGTCCGTGAAGTCCTCGAACGCGGCACGCGCAAGCCCAACCGGACCGGCGTCGACACCATCTCGACGTTCAACCACAACTACGAGATTGACCTCCGCCAGGGCTTCCCGCTCCTGACGACGAAGGAGATCTCCTGGAAGAACATCGTCGTCGAGAACCTCTGGTTCCTCAGCGGCGAGACGCACATCGGGCTGCTGAAGAAGCACGGCTGCAAGTTCTGGGACCCGTGGGCCGACGAGGCGGGCCAGGTGCCGAGCGCCTACGGCAGCTTCTGGCGGCACTACCCCGTCCCGAACGGGACGAGCGACCAGATCGCCTGGGTGCTGGAGGAGCTCAAGCGCAACCCGATGAGCCGCCGTCTCGTCGTGACCGCGTGGGCCCCGGGCAACGCGCAGACCTCGAAGCTCCCGCCCTGCCATCTGCTCTTCGTCTTCAACGTGCAGCTCGACACGAGCGGCGACCCGATGCTCTGCCTGCACCTCACGCAGCGCAGCGCCGACGTCGCGCTGGGCGTGCCGTACAACATCGCCGGCTACGCCCTGCTGCTCGAGCTCTTCTCGCGCTTCAGCGGCATCCGGCCGGGCATCTTCGCGCACACGATGATCGACGCGCACGTCTACACGGCGAAGGCCGATGGCTCGATGGCCGAGTACGACCACGTCCCGGGGCTGCGCCTGCAGCTCGAGCGAGAGCCGCGGCCGCTGCCCAAGCTCCGCATCGACCCCTCGATCCGCGCGCTGGAGGACCTCAAGCCCCTGCTCGAGGCGGACACGGCGACCGTGATGAAGCACTTCGTGCTCGAGGGATACGAGCCGCATCCCCCCATCGCCTTCAAGGTCGCCGTCTGAGCGGCGGTCCCGGCATGCGCGGGATGATCCTCGCCGTCTCGCCCGAGGGCGTCATCGGCCTGCACGGCAAGATCCCCTGGCGCCACCCCGGCGACATGCGCCGCTTCAAGCGCGTGACCATGGGGTCCACGGTCATCATGGGGCGCGCGACGTTCGACGAGACGGGCAAGCCGCTGCCGGGCCGGCGCAACATCGTCGTGACCCGCCGGCCCCTCGACGTGGCCGGCGTCGAGCGCGTCGGCAGCGTGGACGACGCGCTGGCGCGGGCGGGCGACGGCGACGTCTGGTTCATCGGCGGCGCGCGCATCTACGAGGAAGCGATGCGCCACGTGGACGTCATCGACGTCACCTACGTGCCCGATCACGTGGACGCACCGGAGGCCGTGCGCGCCCCGACCATCGACGAGCGCGTCTTCGAGCCCGGTCCGCTGCTTCCACACGAGGACGAGCCGGGGCTGACGCGGCGTGTCTTCCACCGTCGCGCTCGCTGACGGAGTATGCTTTCGGGGTGGCGGGTGCGGGCGCCGAGGTAGTCGTTCCCTTCCGCACGCCCCGCGAGAAGCTGGGGATCGCCACGCGCGTGCGCACGACGCTGCTCGTGTCGTCCCTGCAATCGCTGCGAAAGCGCGGGCTTCACGACCGATACCTCGAGCTGCTTCCAGCCGAGCACCACCCCGTCGTGCGCTCGATGATCGCGGGCCAGTGGGTGCCGATGGACGTCGCCGAGGCGCACTACGACGCGTGCGAGGCGCTGGGCATCGATCGTCGCGAGGTGAACGCCATCGGGCGCGAGGTGGGCGACCGCATCGAGGGCACGTTCCTCGCGACCATGGTGCGCATGGCGGGGACGGTCGGAGCCACACCGTGGACGGCGCTGTCCTATTGCGACCGCCTCTACGACCGCATCTTCGCCGGCGGCGGCGGCGTGTGCGTCTACAAGCTCGGGCCGAAGGACGCCGAGGCGCACTTCGTCGGCGTCGGCGTGTGCCGCGTTCCGTACTTCCGGGGAGCGATGGCCGGGGTGTTCGAGGTCGGCGCGGAGCTCTTCTGCGCCAAAGCGTACGCGAAAGAGGTCCCGGACGCGGCGAGCTCGCTCGGGGCCGTGCTGCACGTCGCCTGGGCCTAACGGCACGCCTGGATCGCTGCTGCACCACCCTGTTGCCGATTGATCCACGCGCGCGCTGTTCCTCTACGCTGAGGCTCGAAATTGCGTTCAACTTGTCCGGTATTTCGCGTGAGCGCGGAGTTCGAGCGTCGTGGCGCGGCCGTTGCTGAAGGAGCCGCACCGAGGGTCCGCTCGCATGAAGAATCCCTGCCTTGCCGTCGTCGCCGTTCCTGCGCTCGCGATGGCGTTCGCGCTCGCCACCCCCGGGTGCACCGCCGATTCGACGGCGGTCATCCCCGCCGGCACCGGATCGGTGGTCGGCGGTGGCTCGTACGGCGGCGCGGGCGGGACCACGAATGCAGGTGGCAGCAGCGGCGGCGGAAACCAGTCACCCCCCGCGGACGCCGGATCAGGGTCGAACACGCCGCCGCCGCCGATGGACGACGACGCGAACGCGCCGCGTCCGGGTCCCGAGGGCGGCACCGGCGCGGGCAGCGGCAGCGGCGGACACCAGGACGCCGGGAGCGGCAGCGGCGGCTCCGGCATCGACGGTGGGGTCCCCGTCATCGACTCGGGCGGGCCGACCGGTCCGCTCGGCTCGTGCACCAACCCCGCGTGCGGCACCGACGGCAACGAGTGCGGATGCCAGGCGACCGACTCGCAGGGCAACAACGTGCAGCTCGGCTGTCAGGCCGGCGGTCAGTGCGCCTGCTTCGTGAACGGCAACCAGGACACGAACGCGTTCGACGAGAACGGCGCCTGCAACAGCCAGTCGACGGCAGAGCAGCAGCTCTTCCTGCAGTACTGCCTCGGGTCCTGCAATTAGCTGCGCTTGTCGCCGCTGTGCGCGCCTGCTCCGCCGCCGCCGGGGCTCACGGGGCTCGGGTCGGGCGCTCCTCCTCCTCCCGGCTCGGGCGGTGGGAGCTCGGTGCCGGTCGAGGAGCTTTCGGAGCCGCCGTCGACGATGTGTGAAGTCGTGTTGAGGCAGCAGTCGCCCGGGGGACATCCGTTGCTGCCGTTGCCGCAGGTGGTGAAGTCCGGGCAGCACACGTTGGTGTCGGCGCAGTACTGGCGCCCCTGGCCGCAGTCGGCGGTCATGAGACGACCTCCGCAGCCGACCGCATCGCCGAACACCAGACACACGATCGCCATGCAGCACCCGTGGACCGCTCGCATGCTGGCGTGAGTGCATCGGGCGGACCAGCGCGAGGCCATGCGACAATGCGCCACGTGAGCACGGACGCGCGCGCGCGATACGAACGCTACCGTCGCGTGGTTGCCGGCGAGGCGCTGCCCTGCGCCATCGTGGATCTCGACGCGCTGGAGTCGAACGCGCGGCTGCTGGTGAAGCCCCTGGCGGGAACCGGCAAGACCATGCGCATCGCGACGAAGTCGGTGCGTTGCCCAGACCTGGTGACACGGGTGCGGGAGGCGGCTGGCGCCGTCGCGCGCGGGCTCATGACGTACACGGCTGCGGAGACAGCGTTCTGGACCCACCGTGGCGAGAAGGACCTGCTCCTCGCCTACCCCGTCTCGCGCGTAGAGGACGCGAAGCAGTTGGCCGAAGCGAACGCCACGGGCGCGACGGTGGCGGCGGTGGCGGACTCGCGGGAGCATCTCGAGCTGCTCGGCGCGGCGGCGCGGACGCGGGGCGTGGCGATCCCCGTGGTGCTCGAAGTGGACGTGAGCTGGAGACCGCTGGGGACCGCCGGCGTCCACGTGGGCGTGCGGCGCAGTCCGCTGCGCGAGCCGACCGAGGTCGTCGCGCTCGCCCGCGCCGTCGCCGCCACCGAGGGGCTGCGCTTCCACGGCGTCATGGCGTACGAGGCCCAGATCGCCGGCGTCGCCGACGCGGGCGCGGCCGTACGCGCGATGAAGGCGGCCTCGGGCCGCGACGTGGTCCGCACCCGAGCGCGGATCGCGCACGCGCTCGACGAGGCCGGCCTGAAGCCAACCGTGTTCAACGGCGGCGGGACGGGGACGGCGGCGGCGTGCGCGACGGAGGCGCCGCTGACGGAGGTGACCATCGGGTCGGGGTTCGTCGACAGCCACCTGTTCGACCACTACCGCGGGCTGGAGCTGCACCCCGCCGCGTACTTCGCGCTGGCCGTCGTCCGGAGGCCCGCGCCGAGGATCGTCACGTGCCACGGCGGGGGCTACGTCGCGTCGGGCGCCGCGGGGCGCGACCGGCTACCGGTTCCGGCCCTTCCGGAGGGCGTCCAGCTGCTGGGCCTCGAGGGCGCCGGCGAGGTGCAGACGCCGCTGGAGCTCCCCGCCGGCGTGGACCTGGCGCTCGGCGATCCCGTGTTCTTCCGGCACGCCAAGGCCGGGGAGCTGGCCGAGCACTTCGCGGAGTATATTCTGGTGAGGGGCGATCGCGTGGTGGGACGCGCGCCGACTTACCGGGGCCTCGGCAAGTGCTTTCTCGGATGATGCGACGCGCGCTGTGGGCGCTTCCGGTGATCGCGTGCGGATCGTGCGGATCGTCCGGCTCGTCGAGCGCCCCGCAGGAGCCGGCGGCCACCATCAACATGCGGTTCGAGCGCGCGGGCTTCTACGACGCACCCTTCCCGAGCGACGACCTCGTGAGGACCGACGGGACCGTGTCGCTCGCCGGCTTCCCGAACCCCAACCAGATCAGCCTCGTCGACCTGGCGCGGGGACTCGCCGAGACCGAGCCCGGGTTCGCCGAGGAGGGCGCCATCTTCTTCTCGACGACGGCCGCGGTCGATGCCTCGGCGCTGCCCGATTACGCCGCGAGCCTCACGCCGTCGGCGCGCGCGTTCCTGGTGGGCGTGCAGAAGGGCTCTCCCGACTACCTGCGCCGCATTCCGGTGACCGCGAGGTTCGAGGCCGACGGCGGACCGTTCGGCGCGCCGAACCTGCTCTCGCTGCTGCCGCTGCAGGGCACGCCGATGCGGCCGCACACGACGTACGCCGCGGTCGTGACGACCGGCGTGGGACTCTCGCCGTCGAACGAGATGAGGGCCATCGCGTCGGGAACGCGGCCGCCGGCGATGCCCCAGGCCGCGTTCGCCGAGTACCGAGCGGCGCTCGGCGCGCTCGCCGCGGGCGGCGTGGACACGTCGAGCATCGCGGGGCTGGCGGTGTTCACGACGGCGGATCCGTCCTCGCAGCTCCCGCTCGTGCTGAAGGACATGCTCTCGCGCCCCCTGCCGGTGCCGGCGGGCATGCACCGGACGGACCTCTACGACTCGTACTGCGTGTACGAGGGGACGCTCGAGATGCCCGACTACCAGGCGGGCGCCGCGCCGTACGACTTCTCCAACGCGGGCAGCGGCGGCATCTGGGAGTTCGACCGCTCGGGCAAGCCGATCCTGCAGCGCACCGAGACGGCCGGCGTCGTCGTCACGATCCCGCGCGCCCCGATGCCGGCGTCGGGATGGCCCATCGTCCACTTCATCCGCACGGGCGGCGGCGGAAACCGACCGCTCGTCGACCGTGGACCGCAGGCGGCCAACGGCGGTCCCCCGATCGCGCCGGGCACGGGGCCGGCGCTCTGGTTCGCGGCGGGAGGCATCGCGGGCGCGAGCGTCGACGGCCCGCACGAGGACCTCAGGAACCTCACGAACCAGAACGAAGACTTCCTGATGTTCAACATCTTCAATCCCCCCGCGCTGCGCGACAACGTGAGGGAATCGGGCGCCGAGTACGCGCTCTTCGCGCACGTGCTCGCGGCGCTCACGCTCGACGTGAGCGACTGCCCGGGCACGACGAGCCCCGCCAGGTTCGACGCGACGCGCATGGGCCTCATGGGCCACTCGATGGGCGCGACCATCTCGCCTCTCTCGCTCGCGACCGAGCCTCGGTTTCGTGCAGGCATCTTGAGCGGCGCCGGCGGGAGCTGGATCGAGAACGTCATGTACAAGCTCCATCCGCTTCCGGTGGAAGGCTTCGC
>DASVWO010000154.1:0-13194 GCA_036393165.1 Polyangiaceae bacterium
CAGACCCCGGCGGGTTCGCCGGCGACGACGGCCCTCACGACGGTCGGTGGCGAAGCGACGCAGCCCCTCAATCACGTGCTCGACCAGCTCGGTCTCGGCGCGGTCACGGCGAAGATCGGTTCGACCGAGGCGGGCACGGCATCGCCGGAGATCGAGGTGCAGATCGCGAAGGACATCTCGGTCCAGATCGCGGTCGTCCTCGGTCAGCCTCCGCCGGGCGTGAACCCGGACCGGACGCTGCTCACCCTCGACTGGCGCTTCATGAGCAAGTGGTCGCTCGCGTCCACCGTCGGTGACGCCGGCACCGCGGTCTTCGACCTGCTCTGGCGCAAGCGTTACTGATCCTCCCAGAGCGTCAGATCTTGCCGATGGAGCCTCCGAGTGACATCCAAGGGCTCCAGCTGCCCGCGGACGCACGGTAGAAGCGGTGGAAGACCTTCTGCTGATCGCCGATGCCGAAGACCTCGAGGCTGCCGTCGGCATTCGCAGCGACGACGAAGTTGCTCGAGAAGGTGCCTCCGAGGCTCGCCCAGTTGCTCCAGCCCGTCGAAGTCGCCGCGTTCCAGATGGTGAAGAGCTCCTTGTTCGCACCGCCGGCGAAGATCTCGAGCTCGCCCTTCCCGTCGAGCGCCACCGCGGGCACCGACCACGAATCGCCGCCGACATTCGGCCAGCCGAACCACTGCCCCGAGCTCTCCTCGAAGTCGTGGTAGAGGACGCCGCGGCCGTCGAGCGCGAAGATCTCCGCCCGCCCCTTGCCGTTGATGGCGGCGCCGATGTCGCTGTCGAGGTCCCCGCCCATCGCGTACCACTGCGTCCAGCCCCCGGGCTTCGTCGCGTCGTGCCACGCGTGGTACGCCTGCGCGTCGTTCCCCACGCCGAAGACCTCGAGATTGCCGTCGGGGTGCTCGAGCACCGTGGGGTTCGAGACGAAGCCGCCGCCGAGCGAGACCCATCCCGAGCTCCATCCACCGGCCGCGCCGCTCTGTTGCCAGCGGTGGTGCATGGCGCCGTCGGTCCCGATCACGAATACCTCGAGCTCGTCACTCGAGTTGAGCGCGACGGCGACGTTGCCGGTGGCCTTGCCGCCGAGCGACGCGAATCCGCCGAAGTCGCCGGCACCCGCCGAGTGCTCCCATGCGTGCTGCACCTGCCCGTCGGTGCCCACGGCGAACACTTCGAGGCGACCATCCGCGTTCTTCGCCACCGACGGGTTGGACGCCGCCGTGAACCCAGGCCCGATCTCCTTCCAGCCCGTCCAGCCTCCCGAGCCGCTCGGGTCCTGGCGGTTCAGCGTCACGACGCCGCTGGTGTCCACGGCGAAGAGCGCCAGGTGTCCGTTCGCGTCGAGCGCCAGGGGGGTGCCCGGGCCGTGAGTGAAGCTGCCGCCGTTCGCCTGACCCGGCGCGGGCGCGAGCAAGAGGTTCGCGGTGTCGTAGTCCACGCCGCCGTTGACCGACGCGTACTGCCACGCGCGGTTCTTGTACATCGAGTTGGGCAGCGACGAATCCGAGTACGGGGACAGCCCCGGCACGAAGCCGCCGGAGATCCAGTTGGCCACCCAGGCGCCGTCGATGGGCAGCCCATCGTGCGCGAAGGAGACGAGCGTCTCCGGGTTGCCGTAGACGTACGCGAGGTAACCGCCTGCGTGAACGGCGTCGAGCCACGCGTGTGCGTAAGCGGTGGCGCCACCCGGATCGCCGCCGAAGGTCTCGGCTTCGAGGTCGAGGCATACCGGGATGTTCGCGTGCGGCGCCCAGCCGTAGCTCTTCATGATCGCCACGGCATCATGGCCGTCGGCCGCGCCCTGCCCGGAGGTGAGGTTCGTCGGACAGCCGATTCCCGGGCCGTTCTGGCCGACGTAGATGGGCATGAACTGCCACCCCGTCGCGTGGTTGATGGCCGAGAGCAACGACGGCGTCCACCCGGAGCCCCCGTTGCAGGGACCACCGATGTACGCGCCCGTCCAAGAGATGCCGTCGTGCGACTTGTAGTAGACGGCCTCCGACACGCTGAGGGCGCCTGCGTTGTCGAGCCCCTGCGCGGCCGGACCGACGTGCAGGTCGGAGGACGCCGAGACCGGGTCGGAATCGTCGCCCCCGGGGACGCCCCCGCATGCCGCCACGAACACCAACGCTGCTGCCGACACTCCGGTTCGCATGGTCCGACCTCCACGAACGCGGCCATCGCAACCGGCGTACCGCGGGGCTCGCGATTCTCCGCGAGGGCGAGGCCCGCGCAATCTCCACGAACGACAGACGCTTCGCGATGCGTCGCGCGTCGCGGCCCTGGATCGAATCGATCCGACCCGCGATGGTTCCGATCACGTCACGGGATGCAGCAGAAGGTCGTCGCGGCGCTCGGGTCGGGCGTGACGCTCCCCGTCGGCGTGCCGCCGCTGGCGGGGCAGCTTCCGAGCGTGAAGGTGCTCGGCGTCCACGTCGAGTAGTAGCTCATGCTCGGCAGCGACAGACAGCCGGAGGCGTTCACGTTGTTGATCGTGTACGTGCCCGTCGGCGACGGGGTGCACGTGAACGAGGTCCAGAAGCTCACCGTTCCGCTCGACGAGCACACGTTCTGCGGCACGCCGCACGAGCACTGCGTGCAGCCGCGCGTGTCGTCGAGGCTCGTGTAGTAGACGAACTGCTGGCTGAAGGGCGTGCCCGTCGGGCAGCTCTGCACGCCGGAGTTCGAGATGCACAGGTGCGTGAACGGCGCCTGTGGAGTCGGCGCGCAGACCTGGCCAGCGTCGCACGCGTCCGGCGGCGGGGCGCCGATCGGGGCGCACGCGACGGCTGCCTTGGTCCACGCGGGCACGGAGCCGTTGGGCGTGCTGACGGAGGGCGTGCACGAGCCGACGGATTGCTCGAGGCCATCGGCCTGGAAGGACTGCACGTCCCTGCCGGCGCAGCCGCCGTTGCCGGTGCCCAGACCCTGGCAGACGCCTCCGTTGAGCGCGAAGTCTTCGGCGCCGCAGCCCGTGGACGTCGAGCCGCAGGGGTTCGTGTAGTAGCTGAGGTGTGCGCCGCACTTGGCGCCTTGCTGCGCACCGCAGGTGCACGGCGTGCACGACGCAGTGACCGGACCGAGGTCGGCATTCCCCGCGAACGACTTGGCGCCGTAGAAGCCGCTGCAGGCCGGGGCCATCGTGTTCGGGTCGTGCTCGTCCAGCGCGCGCGGTCCGCTCCAGCCGGCGGGGATCGTCATGCACGTGCACGGCCCTGCCGCGCCGTCGGCGTCCGTCGCACTCTGGTCGTCGCCCGGCGCCACGTCGAACGTGGCGTCGTCGCCGAAGGGGCCCACGTCGGAGCCCGCTTCGGCGTCCGAGCCTCCTCCGCCGGCATCCGACGGCTCCGGCAGGTCCTTGAGCCCTGCGAGCAGCCCGCACCCCGTGAGCGCCAGGAGGCATCCCGCGGTCAGCACGAGCGCGGCGCGCATCGTCACCATGCACCCCCGAGGCTCGCGCCGCCGGCGCTCTGCGCGATCCAGGGCGCGACGCGGACGGTGCCCGAAGCTGGACTCGCGGGTCGCGACGTGAAGTAGAAGTAAGCGCCGGCGGCGAGCGCCGCACCCGCGGCGACGAACGCGACGGTCGAGACGATCGCGTCGGTGCTCGCCTCGCTCGCCTCGCTGCGCGCTGGCGACCCGTCGGGGCACCCGGAGCCGCAGTCGCGCTGTGCGGCGGACCACTTCGACAGCGTGCTCACGCCGAAGACGGTACCCAGAGCGATCCCGGCGACTCCCACGCCGCCGAGCACGTACGCCCAGGTTCGTCGCGGAAGGCCCAGCGGCTCGCTCGGCCGCTCCATCGGCGACTGGCCTGCACCCGACGGACCGACGACCAGCACGCGCCGCTCTCCCTCTCTGAGCGTCACGTCGTAACTCGCGCTCGCGCGCCCCGGCGCCGACGCGACGATCGCGTGCGAGCCCGAGTCCATCGGCAACTCGGCGTCGAAGGCGGCCGCGCCCAGATCCACGCCGTCGCGCGAGACGCGCGTGTCGGCCGGCGCGTCGGGCGCTCGCTGCAACGTCAGCCTCGGCACGCGACGGTCGATCTCGGCGAATCGCTTGCGCGCGAGCGGCCCGCGGTTGAGCGGATCGTGCGTCGCTTCGGCCCATGTCGCCGCTTCCTGCAGGTGCAGCCGCTCGCTCGCGAGCTGCCCGAGCGCCTCCTCGCACTCCGCGAGACTCAGCAGCGTCCCGACCGCTCGCTCGATGCGCTCGCTCGCCTCGAGCTTCGCACAGGCCTTGGCGTAATCGCCCGCGGCGAGCGCACGGCGCCCCTCGTCGAACAGCTCCTGGGCCTCCGCCGATTGTGCGCGTGCGACCGATGGCGGGATGGAGAAGAGGATTGCCGCGAAGCTGCAAAGCCGCAGTGAGTGAGCGGTCATCGCACGCTCGCAGGATCGAACGGCGTCGGCGCAGGCGAAGGCGCCGGCGGGCGCCGCGGAAGATGACGCCGGACGTGGGATGGGGGCGCCGAGGCCACCGGCGGGACGGACGCCACCACCGCAACGGAGTCGGTCGCCGTCTCGGTCGGGGTCGGGGTCGGGGTCGGGGTCGGGGTCGGGGTCGGGGTCGGGGTCGGGGTCGGGGTCGCGGTCGCGGGCCCCGTCCCCCCGCGCACGAGCATCACCGTTCCCAGCGTCACGAGGCTCGCCACCGCCGCCGTCACCACCACCACCCGCGTCGTCCTCCCGCTGCTTCTCGTCGTGGACCGCGGCATTGGCGCCGGCGTCTCCACGGACAGACTCGACGGCTGCGACGCGACCGTCGGTGCGTCGTCCATCCCCGCCGCCGCCCCCACCGGCGTCTCCGCCCCTCTCTCGATCGCTGCCAGCACCGCCGCGCTCTTCTCGAGGCTCTCCTTCGCCGCCTCCTTCACCCACACCCCCACGTCCGTCGCGAACGCCGGCGGCGCCGCCTGCCGCAGCGCCTCCGCCATCTCGAGCGCCGACGCGAACCGATCCATCGCGTCCAGCGCCAGCCCGCGCATCACGATCCGGTCGAGCTCTCTGCCCACTCCCGGTGCGTACTTGCTCGGCGGATCCGTCGCACCTCCCAGCACGGCGCGCACGATGTTGCTGTCCCCCTCGAACAGCCGTCGGCACGTCAGCATCTCCCAGAGCACCACGGCCATCGAGTACACGTCCGTCCGCGCCGTCACCTCGCGGCCGACCATCTGCTCCGGCGCCATGTACGCGCGCTTGCCCTTGATCGAGCCGTCCGATGTGGTCTGCAGCCGATCGGCCGCCTTGGCGACGCCGAAATCGATCACTCGCGCCACTCCGTCCGCCCCGACGAGCACGTTCTGCGGCGACACGTCCCTGTGCACGATCTTCAGCGGCTTTCCCGCCTCGCTCGTCGCCTCGTGCGCCGCGTGCAAGCCCTGCAGCGCGCCGACCGCGATGGCGCTCGCGATCGCCGGTCTCACCCGCCCGTTGCGCTTCTCCTCCGCCTCGAGCAGCCGGGCGAGCGACTCGCCGCGCACATACTCCATCACGACGAGCAGCTCGCCCTCGCCCGGCACGACGTCGAGCACGGGTACCACGTTGGGGTGATGGATCCGCGCGGCGAGGCGCGCCTCGTCCACGAGCGTCGCCTGGAAGCCCTTCTGCTCCAGCAGGTGCGGGTGAAGCCGCTTGATGGCCACCGTGCGCGCGAAACCCGCCGCCCCCACCGAACGGCCGAAGTGCACGCTCGCCATGCCGCCGGACGCAATCTTCTCGTGGATGGCGTAACGACCTACGACCTGCGGCGTGAGCATCCGCGCGACGCTCAGTGTAGCGCGCTAGCATGGGGAACGCCGAATGCCGTTCGACGACACGACGACGCGCGCGCCCCTCGACGCCGCACCGCCCGGCAAGACCTTCGTCCTGCGCACCGGCACGGGGCCCGAGCTGCGCCTGGACGAGACGCAGCCGCCGACCGTGCTCGTCGGCAAGAGCCCCGCCTGCGAGCTGCGCCTCGACGACCCGCTCGTCTCGCGCCGGCACGCATCGATCGAGATCGGCCCCCAGTCGCTGCGCATCCGCGACCTGGGATCCACGAACGGCACGCTGGTCAACGGCGTGCGCATCGTCGAGGCCATCCTTCGCGGCGGCGAGACGATCGTGGTCGGCACCATCACCCTGCGTGTCGACGTCGAGGCGACCGCCGGCGCGCATCCTGCGCCGAGCGGCGCCGATCGTTTCGGGCGCCTGCTCGGCGCGAGCCCCGAGATGCGGCGCCTGCACCACGTCTTCCGGCGGCTCGCCTCGAGCGACGTGCCCATCGTCATCGAGGGCGAGACCGGCACGGGCAAGGAGCTCCTCGCCGAGTCGATCCACGAGGAGAGCGGCCGCGCCCGCGGTCCCTTCGTCGTTCTCGACTGCACGACCGTGTCGGCGTCGCTCCTCGAGTCCGAGCTGTTCGGCCACGAGCGCGGCGCGTTCACCGGCGCGATCGCGGCACGCAAGGGCGTCTTCGAGCAGGCCGATGGCGGCACGCTCTTCATCGACGAGATCGGCGACCTCGACGTCGCCCTGCAGTCCAAGCTCCTTCGTGCCATCGAGCGCTCCGAGGTCCGCCGCGTCGGCGGCACCGGATGGGCCCACGTCGACGTGCGCGTCATCGCGGCGACGCGACGCGACCTCGATCGCGCCGTGCAGGACGGCCGCTTCCGCGACGACCTCTTCTTCCGTCTCGCGGTCGGGCGCGTCGAGATCCCCCCGCTGCGGCGGCGCCACGGCGACGTCGTGTTCCTGGCGCAGCGCTTCTGGACCGCCTTCGGCGGGCAACCGCCCGAGGTTCCGCCCGAGGTCGTCGCCCGACTCGAAGCGTACGAGTGGCCCGGCAACGTGCGCGAGCTGTACAACGCGATCGCGCGTCAGATCGCGGTGGGCGAGATGGGCCTCGGCGCAGCGACCGCCGGGCGCGCCGCGATGCACCCTGCGGCGCTCGCGGCGGGCGACTTCCTCGAGGACACGCTGGCGCAGGATCTCCCGTTCCCGCGCGCCCGCGACAGGGTCCTCGACGAGTTCGAGCGCCGCTACGTCGAGCGTGTACTCGCGAAGCACGGCGGCAACGTCGCCCGCGCCGCGGCCGCCTCCGGGATCGCGCGACGCTACTTCCAGATCATCCGAGCGCGCTCGCGCTGAGACGCGCCTCACGGCACCATCACGGCCCACGTGCTCGGCGTGCCGCCGTTCACGGTGGGCCACTCGCCGCCCGCGCCGTCGGGCTTCCACACGACGGGGTCGATCATGGCCTGGCGCTCTCCCTGCACGCGACAGTAGGGGTTCTGCGCGTCGCGGCGAACCGCGAGGCCGCTCGTCGGGTCGATCCCCGGGCAGGCGTTCCCCTCGGGCACGACGATCGCGTGGTACACGAGGAAGTCCACGCCGTCGGCCGCGTCCTGGATGACCGAGTTGCCGCCGGTCGCGACGAACGCCTTCTTGCTCACGGGGCTGCCGTCGGCCGCACTGCTCTTGTGGACGACCAGCGGCCCCTCCTGGTCGAAGCCGCCGAGCGGCGAGGACGAACGAAGGACGTGCACCTGGTAGTCGTAGAGAATGCCGCCCTCCGGGTCGTTGCTGTAGAAGAGGTAGTACGTGCTCCCGCGCTCGATGACGTAGGGCCCCTCGGCGCCGGCCTTCCCCCAGCTCGCGAGCTTCACCGGCGACGACGCGAACCCGAGCTGCCCCCACGGAGCCGCGCCGACCTCGGCGCCGTAAAGCCCCGCGCCGCCCACCGCCCAGTAGAGATAGAGGTGCCCGTCGCTCGTCACGAGCAGGTTCGGGTCGTACGTGGTGCCCCACCCGGCGCCGTTGTTCGCCGTCGTGATGAGCGGCGCTCCCGCGTGCGTCCACGGGCCCGCCGGATGATCGGACCAGGCCACGCCGACGCACTGCACGCCGCCGCAGGGCGCGGCGTAGGTCGCGACGAACTTGCCGCTCGGCAGCTCGTGCACGTCGGGCGCCCAGAACTCGCCGTAGCGCTTGCCGCTCTTGTCGTGGATCCACCGGGGCCACGAGCTCCGCCCCGCACCCGAGTCGGCGATGATCGACCCGACGCGCGTCCACGGTCCCGCGAGCGATCCGGCGCGGAAGATGGGGAAGCCGTCGTAACGGCTGTACGGCGACGTATAGGACGTGCAGTAGACGTAGTACTCGCCCCAGCTCGTCTTGATGCCGGTGGGATCGGGGCACCCCTCGGACGGCAGCGACGTCGGCGCACTCGAGTCGCCTGCTTCGAGGCGGAACATCGGGATGATCGGGTTGGTGTACGTCGCGAGCATGCCCGTGTCGTGGCAACGCGTGCCCTGGTAGGTGAGGGCACCCTCGGCGAGCACGCGCCCGGCGGGACGGATCGACGCGCCGTCGTAGAGCGGACCGTCGCCGCCGGCGAAGCGCATGTAGTAGACGCGCGTGACGCGCGGGCTCAGGTCGGTGAGCTGCACGAGGAACGCCGCGCCGCACGGCTGCGTCGTCCACTCGTTCGGCGCGGGGGACGTCTGCAGGCCGACGCCGATCTCGCTGTCCCATATCTCCGCCCCGCCCCACGTGCCGCCGAGACTCTGGAGCAGTCGACGCGTGACGCAGTCGCCGTACGAATCGCAGGTCGCGTTCGACTCGATGTACGAGTTCACGTCGTGCCAGGGGTGGTACGCGAAGTACTCGGGGCGGAAGCCCGGGCGCAGGCCGAACGCCCCGGCGTGCAGGGCGATCTCGTTCTTGTACCGATCGAGGTAGCTCGGCGCCTTGCCCGTCTTGTTGTACTTGCTCGGCGCGGCACAGTGCTGCGGGGTGTCGGCCGCCGTGTTGTCGTTGGCGCAGTTCCACTCGATGTCGTTCGCGGTGCCGCCGTTGGTCGCGAAGTCGCCTGCGGCGACCTTGCAGCCGGTCGCCGGACCGCAATGCTTGCGCGCCGCCATGTAGTACTGCGCGGCGAGCTCGGGCGAGATGCTCTCCTGCAGGCCGTTGCCGCTGTTGGCGGGGTTGTTCGGCTCGTTCCACGGCGTGAAGGAGAGGCGGCCGCGCCATGCCTGCAGCGGCTGCCCCGGGTCGGCGAGGTGCAAGAACGCCACGAAGGCGCTCTCGAAGGCGGAGACGCTCGGCGGTGACTCGTGCCCGCCGCCGATCTGCGGCCCCTGGAACGTCACGAGCACCTCGTCGCACGCGCTGGCGGCGATGGCGAACCAGCCCACGAGCCCGTGCAGGGTGTGCGTCTGATCGCCCGACGGCGGATCGCGACGCGCGATGTCCCAGAAGGTGTACGCGTGGCAGAGGCGCGGGCCGGAGGCGCCGCTCTCGGCGCGGAACGACGCGAAGGCGCCGAAATCCCCGGTCCACTCGTTCATGCCGACGTCGAACGAGTGGGGTCGTGCGGAGAGATCCGGCGAAGCGCCGCCCGAAAGCGCCGGGTCGAGTGCGGCGACGTCCTCGCCGCCGGGAGAGGAGCCGCAAGCGCCGAGTACGAAGCAGAGAGCGAGGGGAACCATGTGCCGCGCGGTGGGGAGCATGCCGGCTCCGCTTGCAGCCGTCGTACCGCGGGGAAAATCTCAGGGATTCACGACGTTCACGCCGAAGCGCGTTGGATCGAAGGGATCCGACGTGCGATCGATTCGATCGCCTCGCGCCCGAGCGCGCGCCCGAGGGCGTAGTCTCGATCGAGCGACGCGCGGTCGCGCGAGGTGCGGCGCGTCGCGAGCGCCGTGAACGGCGCGACGTGGACGATCTCGCAGTCCTCGGGCGGCGACTGGATGAACTCCACCGCGGCCCGGTAGTGGCTCGCGGCAGTGCGGCACGCAATGGCGATGCCGCGCGTGCGGCGCATCGTCCACGCGCCGACGTGGTTCGCGAAGCGGTCGCGCTTCACGAAGTCCGCCGCGCGCGAGCGGATGACGACGATGGTGCGCGCGCCGCGCCGGTACGCCTCGCGCACGGGCAGGGGATCGCTGATGCCGCCGTCGACGAGCGCGTCGAACCCGAAGCGCACCGGCCGGCGATAGAGCACGGGGAGCGCGCACGACGCCTTGAGCGCCTCGAGCATGTGGTGCGCCCGCGGCGCCAGGTAGCGCGCCTCGCCCGTCAGCGTGCAGGTCGCGACGAGCCCGTACTCGACGCCGCTCGCCGCCGCCGCCTCGCAGTCGAGCGGATCCTCGCGGGTGATGGTGTCCCAGAGCCAGTCGAGGTCCATCCAGTGCCCGCCACGCAGCATGCGCCAGGGATCGAGGAACTCGGGGCGCGACATCTGGTCGAGGAAGCACCGGCGGGCGCGACCGTGCTGCCCCGCGAGGTACGAGAGCACGTTGGACGCGCCGACCGACACGCCGAGCGCGAGATTGAACGGCCGGAAGCGCTCCTCCATGAACACGTCGAGCACGCCGGCGGCGAAGATGCCGCGCATGGCGCCACCCTCGACGACGAGCGCGACGCGGCCGTTCACGGTGCGAGTCATGGGGACGGCAGGCTATCGCCGACCCTGCGCCGCGCGTCAACGTCAGCCGCCGACGACCCCTCCCGCCACGCTGCACGCCCCGGTCGCGCTCGTGCCGCTCGGGCCGTCCTCGGCGGGAGCGTCCTCGGTCATGCGCGCGGGGACTCCGGTCGTCACGACCATCTCGCCCGGCCGCGTGTGCCGCACGCGTGCGACGAACCCGCCCGACGGCAGGGTCTGCACGACGTATCCGGCCTCGTCGAGATCCGTCCGCTCGGCCAGCGCTTCGCCTGCGCTCGTCACGCTCGCCGGCCGCGCCACGAGGCGCAGCGTCTCGGTCGCTTCCGCGTCGAACGTCGTCCAGGCGACGCGCGTCGGCGCGTACGCGACGTGGGAAACGACCGACGTCGAGCGCAGCAGATGGTTCTCCCCGCGCGGCGCCCAGTCGGGCACGGCGCCCATCGCGACGAGGAAGTGCCGCGTGTAATCGCCGTAGCCGTCGCTGAACCACCAGCCCTCGTTCTTGTCCTCGCCGACGGCCACGACGCCGCGCTCGTCGCACGCGTACGTCGCCCACGCGAGCGATCGCGCGGCCCGGTCGAGCGCCGGTCCGTCGCCCGTCGCCTCCCACCACAGGGCCGTCGTCGCCCCGAAGCGCGCCGTGTGGCTCCCCATCTTGGCCATGTCGGCGGCCTGCTCGCTCAGCACCGTCGCGCCCCACTGCGTCCCGCGCTCGGTCGCCGTGTCCACGCCGAAGGTCTGCACGACCCACGCGAGGAGGTGCGCCGCGTGATCGCGCCAGCGCGCATCCACGTCGGGGTGCAGCATCAGCCAGCGCGCCGTGCGCATGGCCGCGTACTGGTTCGGGTTCGCCGCCGGGTCGGTCTGGATCTCGATGTCCTCGAAGTACCCGCTCCACGCGTCGTTCTCCATCGGCACGCGCATGAGCCACGCGAACGCGGTGGCGCGCGCGGAGGCGTACGCATCGGTGTCTCCCGCGCCGAGGCGCCGCAGCTCGTCGAAGAGCATGATGGCGCCGACCACGTTGGACGAGTACTCCTCGCGCGCCACGTTGGTCTGCGCGTAGACGCGGAAGGGCCACGGCGAGTGCGCCTCGTCGCCCTCGCGCACGTGCTTCGCGAGCGCGTCGGCGCAGGCGATGGCCGCGTCGCGGTACCGGTCCTCGCCGGTGAGCTCGAACATCTGCAGGTACGCGAACCCGAGCTCGCCCACCTTGTCCGGCTCGATGACGCCCGTGCCGTCGCCGCGGCCGCAGAAGTCGCACCAAGCGTCGTCGGCGCCGCGGTAGTCCACGTCGCCGGGATTCGCGCTCGCGTAGGGCACGCTCGCCCAGTCCCAGTCGCCGGGCGTCGTCCCGTGCTCGAGCTGGTAGTCGAGAAGCCGCCGCACCAGGTCGACCGAGGCCTGGTCGGCGCTGTATGCGTACCAGAGCGTGGCCGAGTCGGTGAGCATCGCGTAGAGGCCGGCGGGGTTGTGCGGCCAGCTCACGCCCCAGAACTCGTCGGGATCGAAGCGCGAGTACGCCATGAAGGTCGGCAGCCCGTTGTCCTGCGCGGGAAAGCGCGTCTCGAGCGCCGTCCACGCGAGCCGCACGACGTGCGCGAAGGGGGAGGAGGCGCGCGTCCAGGGCACGAGCTTGCGCGTAGCGTCGACGCGGATGGGGTGCCCCACGATGGTCGACGGGGAGGTCGGCGCGCTCGAGTGCGTGCATGCGCTCGCGCCCGCCGCCCCCGCAAGCAAGGCGAACGCGGCCGCCGACGCGCGGTGCCGACCCATCCATAGGATCATACAATCGCCGGGGTGAAGCGCGAGCGAGGTCTCGTCCTCATCATCGCGTACAAGCTGGTCAAGGGAATTCTGTGGCTCATCCTCGCGTGCGTCCTGCTCGTGATGATGCGGATGGGCCTCGGCGCGAAGCTGGAGGGGATCGCCGGGCACCTGCGGCATCACTCGCAGGCGTGGGCCATCGAGCTTGCCGAGCTGCTCACGCGGGCGTCGACGCCGCGGGGGCTCGTGACCATCGTGGTCGCGCTGGTGGCGGATGGGACGCTGACGCTGGTGGAAGGGTGGGCGCTCATCCACGGACACTGGTGGGGCCCCTGGCTCGTCGTGCTGGCGACGGGATCGCTCCTGCCGTTCGAGGTGGTCGCCCTCGCGCGTCACCCGCACGTGGGGCGCGCCCTCATCCTCGTCGTGAACGTGGCCATCGTCGCGTACCTGATTCGCAAGGCGCTCCGGGAGCACCGACAGCGCGCAGCGGGATCGTGACGAGACAGCGGGTCGGGCTCGTGCTGAGCGTGTAGCTTGGGGTCATGGTTCGAAAGGCTGCGGCAGGTGTCGTCGCCGGCCTGGCGGCGCTGCTTCTCGCGGGAACGACCCGCGCGCAGGAATCGGGCGGCACGGCAAGGGTGTACTTCGAGGGCGATTCGCAGCCGCGGACCCGTTTGTATCGGGCCGGCGAGGGATCCGAGGCTGGGTACGTGCCGATCTGTTCCTCCCCATGTGTCGCCCTGATGCCCGTGGGCAGCTACCGGCTCGCGCTCGCGCAGGAGAATGGCACCCCGAAGGAGGTCGAGGGGGTCGTCCGGATTGCGGGAGACTCCACGATCCGCGCAACGTACGAGAGCAGGGCTTCGACGCGGGCGGCGGGCTGGTCGATCGTGGGCGTGTCGGTCGTCGCCGGACTCGCCTTGGTGGGACTGTCCGCGAAGACGACGGCCAGCCCGTATTGCGATACCGGACCGGCAATGGCGC
>DASVWO010000155.1:0-17363 GCA_036393165.1 Polyangiaceae bacterium
CGGCTATGTGATCTCCAACGCACCGGTCGTGTGGGACCAGGGGCAATTCGGGATCGGCGACAGCGCGTACTTCACGAACAACGCGACGTTCACCGCCAACGGTGACCTGGCGATCGCGTCGAGCCCGACCTCGACCAACGGCTACTCGACGCTCGAGAACCGCGGGACCTTCGTGAAGGCCACGGGCAGCGGCGCGCTCACCGTGAGCGATCTCTCCTTCGTGCAGTACGGGACGCTGAGCGCGGGAAGCGGCTCCATCGTTCTCGTCAAGAACGGCAACGGCCCGAACGTGCTCGAGGCGGGGTCCACGATCTCGGGGCCGGTGACGGCGTACGACGAAGTCTCCCTGGCCGGCGCGTCCACGGTGGGGTCTGGCGCGACGCTCGAGATCGGAAACGACGGCAACGGCGACCAGGGGCTGCTCGACGGCAGCGGCACGCTCGGCGGCAGCGGCACCGTGAAGATCGATGGAGGCGCCGTGAACGCGGGGGCGATGCAGTCGATCACCTTCGCGAGCGGCGGCAACGTCGCGCTCACGGCGAACGCAGCGACGAGCACCTTCACCGTCGACCCGCAGGGCACCATGACGTTCGCGGGCACCACCGCGTGGACCGGCGGCACGGTCGAGATCATCGACGGCACCGTCACGAACAGCGGCACCTGGACGGCCTCGACGCCCGGCGTCTTCACCTACAACACGTCGAGCTCCGTTTTCTCGAACAAGGGCACGTTCACTGCGGACCCGGGGGCGAGCGCCACGCTGCAGCTCCTGGCCACGATGCAGAATGCGGGCACCTGGGTGCTGAAGAGCGGCACCACGCAGTTCGGTTTCTACGGGTACACGCAGACCGCCGGTACGACGACGCTCGCGGGCGGCGGCGCGACGACGAGCAACGGCGCGATGCCGCCCGTGTACTACGCGTTCGACATCCAGGGCGGCTCGCTGACGGGCGCGGGCACCGTCGACGCTCCGGTCACCGCCGAGGGGACGGTGGCACCGGGGAGCGCGACGTCCGCCGGGACGCTCACCGTCACGCAGGCGTACACGCAGAGCGCCACCGGGACGCTCGCCATCGGGCTCGGCGGGGTGCAGGCGGGAACGCAGTTCGACGTGCTCGCGGTCGGCAGCGACGTCACGATCGCGGGCACGCTGTCCGTATCGCTCCTCGGCGGCTACGTGCCCGCGGTCGGCAGCAGCTACAAGGTCCTCACGTCGGCCTCGAGCAACGCGGACCAGGGGCAGTTCGCGACGGTGAACCAGCCGAACGGCGTGACCCTCACGACGACGTACGACGCGAACGACGTGACCCTCGGCGTGACGTCCGTCTCGATCCCCGACGCGGGACCGGACGCGGCGCCCGACGCAGCACCGCAGGAGGGCGGCACCGGCGACGCGGGTGCGACGGAGGCAGGCTCCGAGGGCGGCAACGGGGGCGACGCGAGTGGTCCCGACGCGAGCGGCGAGGACGCCGGTGGCGACGCCTCGTTCATGGTCGACGGGGCCGCGGAGGACGGGGGCGGTGGCTCGGGCGGAAGCTCGTCGAACTGCTCGTGCGACGTCGTCGGTGGTGGCAGTGCGCCGGGAGCCGCCGGCGTGCTCGTGGCGTGGGGTCTGTCGCTGGCCGCGGCTTCGCGCCGGCGTCGCAACGAGAAGTCAGGGAGAAACGGACGATGAAGACGAAGGTCATGAGCATTCTGGCAGCCGTCGCGTTGACGGGCGCTGCGTTCGCCTGCTCGAGCAGCAGCAGCAACGGGGGCGGAGCATCGCAATGCGCCTCCAGCTTCGGGCCCATGGGCGGGAGCACGAACACGCAGTGCGATTCGTGCACGCAGAGCAACTGCGGCTCGCAGATCAGCGCCGTGGAGAGCGGGTGCAACGACTACCTGAGCTGCATCTGCCCGAACGGCACGGTGGACCAGAACCTCGCGCAGCAGTGCGCGCCCAAGGAGCAGGAGTCGAGCTGCTCCTCGGCCGTCTCGAACATCTCGTCGTGCGTGAGCGCGCACTGCAGCTCGCAGTGCGGATCGGGGTCGAGCTCGGGCGGCGGCAGTGGAAGCGGAAGCGGCGGCGGGAGTGGCAGCGGTAGCGGGGGCGGGAGCGGCAGTGGCAGCGGCGGAGGAAGCGGCAGCAGCAGTGGTGGCACCGGGATGACCAAGGTGTCGTGCGACCAGACGTCGATGGGCCAGTGCGCCATCACCTCGGTGCCGTCGTCGGAGGTGTCCGCGTTCCAGCAATCGTGCATGTCGAACGGGGGCACCCCCGGTACGAGCTGTCCGACGACGGACCTCGTCGGCTGCTGCACCATCTCGAGCACCGAGATCTGCTACTACGGCGACGGCGGAGTCGACCAGTCGTCGTGCGCGTCGGCGGGAGGAACCTGGTCCACCACGCCCTGATTCGGCGTGCAGCGAGAGACCGACCCATGTCGATGGAGGACCGCTCCTCAGCCGCTGGGGATGGCTCCTCACCGGCTCAAGGAGCTCAAGGCCTATCCGTTGATGCTCGATGTGTTGCGGTTGCTGCGGCCGGTGGTGCTGCTCATCGAGCGGCATGATCGCGATCTGGGGAATCAGCTCCGAAGGGCGGCGGCCAGTGTGTCGCTGAATGTGGCGGAGGGAAGCGGCTCCAGCGGGGGGACTCGCACGGCGCGGTATCGCACGGCCCTCGGGTCGGCGAGGGAGGCGGGCGCGTGTCTCGATGTGGCGCTAGCGTTCGGGTACGTGGAGCGGGTCGAGCCGGAGTGGCTCGGCAAGCTCGATCAGGTGCGGGCCATCCTGGCGCGGGTCGTCATGTGATGTGACATCACATGCGCAGCGCGGGCGCCGGCGGCAGCGTCGGCGCCCGCGTCAGAGGCAGCGGCAGCGACGGAGTCAGCGACCGCGAGAGCGGCAGCGGGCTTACTGGCAGCTGGCCTTGCAGGCCTTGCCGCTCGTCGCCTTCGCCGCGCACTTCGTGTAGGCGCCGAGGAGCTTCTTCGGCTTCGCGCCCGTCGGCGTCGTTCCCGAGCCGATGCAGGCGCTCGCGCCCTTGTCCGACCCGCAGGAGTGGATCGCGTCGACCACGCTCTGGCAGTCGGTGTTCTTTCCGCACGCGGCGAGCGGCTTCGCGCACGTCTTGTCGACGCACTTGCCGCAATCGCTGTCGCCGAACGCCGGCGCCGCGGGCGGCGGCGCCGCGGCCGGAGCCTCCGCCGACGCCGCGGGCGCGCTGCCCGAGTTGTCGGCCGCCATGTCGCCCGCCGCGCTGCTCGCGGGAGCGCTCGAATCGGACGCGGCCGCCGAGCTCGACTCGCTGCTGCTGTTGTCCGAGCTGCTCTCGTCGGCCGGCGTCTCCGGCGGCTTACCGCCGCCACAGGCGAGCCACGCGAGGGGCATCGCGGCGAGAAGAACGAGGGACCCGAGGGACAGGCTGGTCTGGCTGCGCATGAGGGCCCCTTGAATACCTGCTCGCGCGGGCAATTTACAGAGGGAAATGACGCGATATGGCGTCAGAACATCAATCCGTCGGACACGTAAATGCCCACGGGGAGCCCCGGATTCTCGGCGACGGCGTCCGGCGAGTAGGCCGCCTCGATGCGGAAGATGGCCGCCTCGCCCCACTGGAGGAACAGCCCCCCGCCGACGCCGTACTTGATGCCGGCCGCGTTCCCGTCGGCCGCCGATATCGCGTCGTAGTCGCTCCACACGCGCCCCGCGTCGAAGAACACGGTCGTGCCGATGCGCAGGCGCTGCCCCAGCAGCTTGAACCGCGGGAACGGGGTCGCGCGCAGCTCGGTGTTGCTCACCATCTTCACCCGGCCGGCGTAGCGCCCGTTGGGCACGCCGCGCACCCCCTGCTCGCCGCCGAAGAGGGACTGCGGCTCGAAGACGCCCCCGGTCATCAGGTCGTAGAACGGCACGCGCCCGAACTGGAAGCTCGCCACGAAACGCGACGCGAAGATGAAGGGCCCCGGCAGCGGCGCGTAGTGCGCGAGCACGGCGCTCGCCTCGCCGTACCCCACGCTCTCGGCGGTGCCGGCGGTCCCGCTGATCCCCAGCTGGTAGAAGACGCCGCGCCTCGTGATGAATTCGCTGTCGCGCGTGTCGACGAAGACGCCCGCGGCGAGCCCCCCGAGCACCATCTCCTGCGTGCCGATGACCTGCGGCCGCCCCGGCACGTCGGCCGCGGCCGCGTCCTGCGCCAGGCGCGAGCCCGCGTACACCGAGGGCGACTCGAGCCGGAGGTTGGTCCCGATGGCGACGTCGAACGGCGTCCCCGTGTGGATGCGAACGATGTTGCGCTCACGCCCCTCGAGCTGCGTGTACTCGTAGAGCTGACCGGGACCGTTCGCCCCAGGAGCGAACGCTGCCGACGTGGCGTCGCCGATGCCGTAGTACCCCGCGTTGATGGTCCGCTGGAAGCTCGCGCGCGCGTCGAGGCGTGCTCGTCCGCCGAGCCACGCGGGGTAATCGAGGCGCAGCACGTGGCTTTGCTGCACCAGGCGCACGCCGGCGCTGTCGTCCTTGATGCTCGCCGAGAGCAGCAGGTCGATGTTCCAGAGGTACGGGAACGCCTCGTCGTAGAAGCGCGTCCACGTGGCGGCCCCGCCGAACTGGAACCCGATGTCGCTGTTGCCGCCGATGATTGGGAACCCCGCCAGTTCGTAGCGGCGCGGCTCGAGCTTCTTCTCCTGCTCCGTGTGCTCGTGGGGCGGTACCAGAGGCACCGCGGGGACGGTCTGACCGCTCGGGGGGTCGGAAGCCTCGTCTGCTCGCACGTTCCGCGCCGTGAATGGGAGGCACAGTGCGAAGAGCGCGACGCACAAAGGTGGCGGCAGCGTGAACGACCGCGGGCGGCTAGGAGAAGGCGCATTGCGTGCGAGCGCATCCGCACTTGAGAAATTGACCCTGGCGGCAGTATGACGACAACCGAGATGAGCGAGGTTCCGCAGGCTGCACCCTCCGTCCGGGATTTCTCCCGCGGCGGCAGCGGGTTCGTGCGCCCGCTCGCTCGTGATGCGCGCGCGCGCGAGCTGCGTCGCTCGCCGTATCCCGCGCTCGTCGGCCACGTCCTCCAGCGCACCGCTCGCTTCTCGGTCGCTGCCTGGGACCGTGCCCTTCGCGACGTGAGGCGCGTGCAGGAGTCGCAGCTTCTGGCACTGCTCGATCACGCGAAGGACACCGAGTTCGGGCGGGCCCACGGCTTCGCGGGCATCCGGAGCTACGAAGACTACGTGAAGCAGGTCCCCGTTGGGGACTACGACTCGTTCTCTCCCTTCATCGATCGGATGCGCAAGGGCGAAGAGAACCTGCTGGTCCCCGAGTTCGTGCGCTGGTTCGGCAACAGCAGCGGGAGCTCGAACCACGGCAAGCCCAAGTTCCTCCCCATCACGATGCGGCAGGTGCGCCACCAGCAGCGCGCGGGCACCGATGCGTGCATGCGCTACCTCGACTGGTCGGACGACACCGCGATGATGGGCGGAGGCTTCACGCTCGGCCTCTTCCCGCCGATCACGATGCGCGCCGAGGGGCCCGTGCTCATCACGAGCAACCCGGCGCTGATGACGACGCAGATGCCCGCCATCGCGCGCCCGTGCTGGCTGCCCGAGGACGACGTCAAGCGCATCGCCAGCTACGAGGAGAAGCTCGAGGTCGTCGCGCGGCGGTACTTCGACTGGAACGTGGCCGCCGTCTCGGGCACGACGTGCTGGTTCACGCTGCTCTTCGACAAGGTGCTTGCGGAGGCGAAGCGCCGCGGCTTCCCCGCCCGATGCGTCGCCGACGTGTGGCCCAACCTGCGCGTGCTCTTCGGCGGCGGCGTGTCGGCCACGCCGTATCTCCCCATCATCCGCGAGCTCGTCGGGCACGACGTCACGCTGGTCGACACGTACAACGCCACCGAGGGCGGCGTGTACGCGGCGTCCGACTTCAGCGGCGCGCGCGGGATGCTCGTGCTGCCGCACCGCGGGACGTTCTTCGAGTTCGTCCCGGTCGAGGAGATGCCGAATCCGAAGACGCGCGTGCCCCTCTGGGCGGTGGAACGCGATCGGCCCTATGCCATCGTGCCGACCACCGTGTCGGGCCTCTACGCGTACACCCTCGGCGACATCGTGCGGTTCCCGCAGACCAACCCGCTGCGCATGGAATTCATGGGCAGGCTCTCTGGTTGTCTGTCCGTCACCCAGGAGCTGACGACGCACGTCGAGATCGAGCGCGCGGTGGAGCGCGCGCTCGAGGCCGTCCCGAGCCGCACCGTCGACTTCGGCGCGGCGGCGGACGTCGGCGTCGCCGGCACCGCCAAGAGCCGCTACGTCCTCTTCGCCGAGTTCCAGGAGGGCGCCGCCCCCGCCGATCTCGCGGCCTTCACCGCCGCGTTCGACGCCGGCATGTGCGCCGAGAACCGCGTCTACCGCGAGCACCGCTCCGGGGACGTCGCCATCCTTCCGCCGCGTGTGGTCGTGCTCCGGTCCGGGGGCACGCGCTCCTTCCTCGAAGAGGTCACACGCGGCAACGTCCAGGGGAAGTTCCCTCGCATCATCGACGACACGAAAAAGCAGTCGCTTTTGAAATACGCGAAAGGCTCGTCATGAATCGGATCGGAGTAGCCATCGTAGGAGTCAACGGCGCAGTCGCGTCCACGGTCATCGCCGGGGTCGAGCTGATGAAGCGGGGCATCGTCCCGCGCATCGGCATGGTCACCGAGCGGACCGACGCGCGCATCGCCGAGTCACTGACCGAGCTGCTCGACTTCGCCCCCCTCGACAGTCTGGTGTTCGGAGGCTGGGACCTGCAGTTCGCCAACGTCTACGAGGGCGCGCTGCACCACAAGGTGCTGCCGCCCCATCTGCTCGAGCAGGTGCGCGGCGAGCTGGAGAAGATCCAGCCCTGGCCCGCGGTCTTCTCGCCCGAGTACGTCGAGAAACTGCAGGGCAAGAACGTCGTGCACGCCGGTAGCCACCGCGAAGAGGTGGCGATCCTCGAGAGGAACCTCGAGGCGTTCCGCCGGCAGTTCAACCTCGACCGCATCGTGGTCGTGAACCTCGCGTCGACCGAGCGGTTCCTCGAGGTGCAGCCGGTGCACCAGACGCTGAAGGCGTTCGAGGCGGGGCTCGACGCGAGCGACCCGGCCATCTCGCCGGCCATGCGGTACTTCTACGTGGCCAACCGCCAGCGCGCGCCGTACTGCAACTTCACGCCGAGCCTCACGAACGTGCCGGCGCTGTCGCAGCACGCCGAGGAGCTGGGCAACCCGTACGCCGGCATGGACGGCAAGACGGGGCAGACGCTCCTCAAGACGGCGATGGCGTCGATGTTCCGCGCGCGCCGCCTCGTCATCGAGGGCTGGTACTCGACGAACTTCCTCGGCAACGGCGACGGGATGGTGCTCGAGGCGCCCGGATCGAACAAGACGAAGGTGCTCAGCAAGAGCCAGGTGCTCGACTCGATCGTGGGCTACCACGTCGAGAACCACCAGGTTCACATCCACTACTACAAGCCGCGCGGGGACTCGAAGGAGGCCTGGGACAACATCGACATCGTCGGCTTCGCCGGCGTGCCGATGCAGATCAAGGTCAACTTCCTCTGCCAGGACTCGGCGCTCGCCGCGCCGCTCGTCATCGATCTGGTTCGTCTGCTCGACGTGGCCAAGCGCGTCGGCGAGCGCGGGATCCAGCGGCAGCTCTCCATCTTCTTCAAGTCGCCGTACGGCGCGCCGGGCGAGACGCCGGTGCACGACCTGTTCAAGCAGGAGAAGCTGCTGCTCGACTGGGCGAAGCTGCACGCGACCAAGCACACCGTGCACACGAACGGCGTGAAGGCGCACGCGGAGCCCGCTCCGTGACCACGTCTGGCACCGGCGCGCTCGCGCTGTTCGGCGGCACGCCGGTCCTGACGAGGGAGGCGCACAAGGTCTGGCCGCTCGTCGGCGCCGAGGAGAGGGCGGCCGTCGCGCGCGTGCTCGACCGCGGGATCCTCTCGGGGCCATTCGCGCCGGAGTCCGTGGCGCTCGAGCGCGAGTTCGCGGCGTTCGTGGGGGCGAAGCACGCGCTGCTCACGCACTGCGGGACGAGCGCGCTCGTTGTGGCGCTCGCCGCGGCGGGCGTGCGCGCGGGAGATGAGGTGGTCGTGCCGGCGTACAGCTTCGTGGCGACGCCGCTGGCGGTGACGCAGGTGGGGGCCGTGCCGGTGTTCGCCGACGTGGACGTGGCGACGGGCTGTCTCGATCCGGGGGCGGCGGAGGCGGCGATCACGGCGCGCACGCGGGCGATCATGCCGGTGCACATGCACGGCGGCGCGGCGGATCTCGGCGCGCTGCTCGAGGTCGCGCGCAGGCGCGATCTGGTCGTCGTCGAGGACGCGGCGCAGGCGCACGGGGCGACGTTCGGCGGCAAGCCGGTGGGCGCCATCGGCGCGTGCGGCGGCTTCTCGATGCAGTCGAGCAAGAACCTGTCGGCCGGCGAGGGCGGGCTCTTCGTGACGAACGACGACGCGCTCGCCGAGGATGCGGCCGCCGTGCGCAACTTCGGGCAGGACCTGAGGCGCGCCGAGATCACCGAGTTCGACCCGGCGCGCCCGCTCGACGGCACGCGCGCCCTCGACAGCAAGCGCCTTGGCTCCATGTACCGCGGCAACGAGATGATGGCCGCGTTCGCCCGCGCGCAGCTCGCGAAGCTCCCGGCGTGGACCGAGAGGGTGCAGCGCAACGCCGAGCGCCTCGGGCGCGCCCTCGCCGAGCTGCCCGGCGTCACGCCGCCAAGGCCCGTCGCGGGGCGCACCTCGGTGCACCACAAGTACCGCGTGCACATCGACCCGGCGCGCGCCGGGCTCTCGGTATCGCCCGCGCGCCTGAGGGACGCGATGATCCCGGCGCTGCGCGCCGAGGGGCTCGAGGTGGTCCTCTGGCAGAACGTGCCGCTCCCGGCGCAGACGGTGTTCCAGCGCCGCGACCCGACGGGCGGCTTCCCCCGAGCGCGCGAAGGCGGCGCCGACCTCGCCTCGAACTACGACCCGAGCCACTACCCGCGCACACGCGCACTGCTCGACGGGTCGCTCCTGCTCTTCTCGCAGTCCTGCCCGCTCATCGCGCAAGACGACACGATGGTGGACCGCTACGCCGAGGCGTTCGCCCGCGTCTGGCAGCACCGCGAGGCCATCGTGGCGCGCGCGACCGGCTGAACTGAATGAACGGCCGCGCCCTTCGCACGCTGCTCCTGCGCACCGCGCTGGGCATCGCGGGGCTGTTCCTCGTCGGCTACCTGGTGCGGAGCGTCGGTGCGGGGCGCGTCTGGGAGGTCCTCGTGCAGGCCGGCCCGTGGCTGCCGGTCGTGCTCGCGCTCGAGGTGGTGCAGCTCGGGGCGGACGTGGTCTCGCTGCGCGCGATCCTCGGCGCGCACTTCAAGAGCGTCCCGGCGACGACCTGGGTCCGTTCGTCGGCGACGGCGTACGCGATGATGATCCTCGTCCCCGCGGGACGGGCCGCGGGTGAAGTCACGCGCGCGGCGCTCCTCTCGACGCACATCGGCGCGGCGAGGGCGGCCACCGCGAGCACGCAGCTCCAGGCGGCGTACCTGTCCGCCAACGGCCTGCTGTCGCTCGTCGAGATGTCCGTCGTCGCGGCGTTCCTCGGCTTCGCCACGCCGCTCGCGCTGCTCCTCGGTGGCAACGTGATCTTCCAGGCCATCGTGTCGACGATGCTGCTCGCGATCCTCTGGGATGCGCGCGTCGGTCGATGGCTCGACAAGCTGCGCAAGCGCTTCATCCCGGGCGCCGCCGAGCAGCCGCCGCTCGACCCGGCGTTCCGCCGCCGCATCCCGTGGCGCGCGTTCCTCGTGTCGTCGGCGAGCCGCAGCGTCCAGCTCGTGCAGTACGGGATCATCCTCTACGCGGTCGGTGGAGTGCTCACCCCTCGGGGCGCCGTCATCGCGCACGGCATCCACCTCGTCGGCGCCACGCTCGGCGACCTGCTGCCGAACCAGCTCGGCGTCGTCGACGGGACCTACCGCGCGCTCGCGGGGGACCTCGGGTTCGCGAACGCGCCGGCCCGCGCCCTCTCGATCGCGCTCGTCGCCCGCATCGCGCAGCTCACGCTCGCCGCCGCTTGCGTGGTCGTCGCGGCGGCGACGCGGCCCGCCGGCTCGGGCGCGCCAGCATCTTCAGCATCCGCGGGTGCAGGAGCCCGTTCGTAGCGAGGACGTTGCCGCGAGCGATGAAGTCGTCGCCGCCCTCGGGCTCCGTCACCCTACCGCCCGCCTCGTGCACCAGCAGCGAGCCCGCCGCGACGTCCCACGGCGAGAGCCCCCACTCGAAGAAGACGGCGAACCTGCCGGCCGCCACGTAGGCGAGGTCGATCGCGGCAGCGCCGAGCCGCCGGATGCCCGCCGCCTCCTTCATGGCCGACGCGAGCACGGGGAGGTACCTCGCGTGCCGCGCGCGCGCGTTGGCGTGAGGAATGCCGGTGCCCACCAGCGTCCGCGAGAGCTCGCGGTGGGTCGAGACGTGCAGCCTCGTGCCCCCGAGCCACGCGCCGTGACCGCGCTCGGCCACGAACATCTCGCGCTTCGGTACGTCGTAGACGACCCCGGCGACGATCTCTCCGTCGCGTTCGAGCGCGATCGCGACCGCGAAGTGCGGGATGCCGTGCAAGAAGTTGGTCGTGCCGTCGAGCGGGTCGACGATGAAGCGGGACGACGCGGTGGCAGCGGTGGCCGCGCTCTCTTCGGTGACGAACCCGTGACCCGGGAAGGCGCGCAGGAGCCTCGCCCTCAGCGTGCGCTCCGACTCGAGGTCGGCCTCGGACACGAAGTCCTGTGGCCCCTTGAGCTCCACCACGAGCCTCTCGCGCGCGCCGAAACGGCGGATGAGCCCAGCGCCCGCTTCCTCCGCGGCCCCGATGATCTCCTTCAGCTCCTTCGACGGCTCGAGCACGCGGTCGGGCATCCTAACAGCAGCCCGCCCCCTGCACCCGGTCGCGGATTCAGCCTAAGCTCGCGCGTCTCCCCCATGTCAGCCGGCAGTCGGTCCGTCAGCTTCGGCCTGAGGCGGTCCGATTCCATGCGCGGCTTCGTCGCCTGGACCGTGCGCCATGGGCGACTTCTCTGGATCGTCGCGCTGCTCCTCGCCATCCCGGCGACCTGGCGCACCGTCTCGCTCTACCGGCACCTCAAGAGCGACCTCGAGGAGCTCCTGCCCCGCGAGTCGCCCAGCGTGCGCGCCCTCGACGAGATGCGCTCGCGCCTTCCGGGCATGCAGTATCTCGGCGTCGTCGTCGACACGGGATCGCCCGAGAACCTCGCGGCCGGCGAGCGGTTCCTCGACGACCTCGCCGCGCGCATCCGCAACTACCCGCCCGAGATGGTGCGCGACGTGCGCGTGGGCAACGAAGTGGAGCGGCGCTTCGTCGAGAAGCACGCACCGCTCTACGTGGACACGTCGGACCTGGCCGAGATCCTCCGCCGCATCGAGGCCCGCCGCGACTACGAGGTGGAGAAAGGGAGCGGCACGCTGCTCGACGAGGACGAGACCCCGCCCTCGCTCGACCTCTCGGACATCGAGAAGAAGTACGACGCGCGCCTCTCGGACAAGAAGAACGAGAGCGGGCGTTTCTCGGACGCATCGCAGCACCTCACGCTGCTCTTCGTCGAGGCGGGCGAGTTCACGACGGGCGCCGACAAGGCGCGCGCCCTGCTCGACCGCGTGAAGGCCGACGCGAAGGCGCTCGGCGGCCCGGGCGCGTACGCGGGTGGCATGCGCATGGGGTTCAGCTCGGACGTCGCCATCTCGGTCGAAGAGCTCGACGCGCTCGAGGCGGACCTGTCGGTGTCCTCGATCATCGTCGTGGCGCTCGAGATCGCGGTCATCGTCCTGTACTTCCGCTGGTGGCGCGCGATCGCGGTGCTCTTCCCGCCATTGCTCCTCGCGACGGTGTACGCGTTCGGCCTCGCGTCGCTGCCACCGGCGAACGTGACGGACCTGAACTCGAACACCGCGTTCCTCGGGTCGATCATCGTCGGCAACGGAATCAACGTCGGCATCGTGCTTCTCGCGCGCTACCGCGAGGCGCGGCGCATGGGACTCAAGGTGGACGACGCGCTGGCCATCGGCGTGTGGGGCTCGCGCCTCGGGACGCTCGCGGCGGCGCTCGCGGCGGCCGTCTCGTACGCATCGCTCATCCTGACCGAGTTCCGCGGCTTCCGGCAGTTCGGCTTCATCGGGGGCACGGGCCTCGTCGCCTCGTGGGTCACGGCGTTCGTGCTCATCCCGCCCCTCCTCAAGTGGCTCGACCGCGACGACGCTGACGTCCTCAGGGCCAACGCCCAGCGCGTCGGCCTCGGCATCATGGGACGCGTCGTGGCCGTTGTGGAGCGCTGGCCAGTGCCGATTGTGGCGGTCGCGCTCGGGCTCACCGCGGTGTCTGCCCTCGCCGTCTCGCGCTTCGACGTCTCGACGCGCCTGGAGCACGACTTCTCGAAGCTCCGCCGCGTCGACACGTGGCAGACGGGCGACGGTTACTGGGGCAAGCGGGTGGACAACCTGCTCGGCCGCTACCTCACGCCGACGGTGGTGATGACCGATTCGACGGACGCCGCCGGCGCCGCGGCGCGCTCGATCCGCGACGAGGTCGACCACGGCTCGCTCGCCCCGCTGGTCGCCTCGGTGCGCGGCGTGGGCGACGTCGTCCCCGCCGACCAGGACGCGAAGATCGCCCTCGCCGCACGCATCCGCGAGGCCCTGACGCCGAGGATCCGCTCGCTCGTCGACGAGGGGAAGCGCAAGAAGCTCGACGACCTGCTCGGCGACGAGGACCTGAAGCCGGTGACCATCGCGGACCTGCCGCGCTCCTTCCTCACGGGACTCCGCGAGCGCGATGGCTCCGTCGGCAAGACGGTGCTCGTCTACCCGCGCCCGTCGGACCAGCTCTGGGTCGCGCACGTCATGCACGACTTCGTGAGCGACCTGCGCGCGACGGGAGGACGCGTCGCGGGGTCCATCCCACTCTCGGACGACATCATCGCGTCGATCAGCCGTGACGCCCCCATCGCGAGCATCGCGTCCTTCGTCGGGGTGGTCCTCATCGTCCTCTTCGTCCTGCGCGTGCGACGCGAGGTGCTCTACGTCGTCGGTTCGCTCGTCGTCGGCGTCCTGTGGCTCGCCGGTGCGACGATGCTCCTCGGCGTCAAGCTCAACTTCTGCAACTTCGTCGCCTTCCCGATCACCTTCGGCATCGGCGTGGACTACTCGGTCAATGTGATGACCCGGTACGAGCAGGATGGGCGGAGCAACATCACCGGCGCCGTCCGGTCGACGGGCGCAGCCGTGGGGCTCTGCTCGATGACCACGATCATCGGCTACTCGTCGCTCCTGCTGGCGAAGAACCGCGCGCTCTATCTCTTCGGCCTCACGGCGGTTCTCGGTGAGGTCGCTTGTTTGACGACCGCGGTCGTCGCCCTGCCCGCCCTCCTCGTCGCGGCGAAGAACGTGAGAAGGGGGCTCGCCAAGCGCCGCGGTTCCATGCGAGACAGCGCTCATGATCCGGCGCTCGCTCCTGCTCCCGTGCCTCTCGATGCTGATCGCCTGCGGCGGGGAGACTCCGCCGCCTCCGGCTCCGCCCCCTCCGCCGCCCCCTCCCGCGACGGCTAGCGCGACGCCGCCGGAGGCTTCGTCGGCGACTGCGGCTGCCGCCGATGCCGGGCCGCCCGCGCCTGCCGGACCGACGCAGCTCATGGCGAAGGGCGTGGCCCTCCCCGGCTCGGACGCGCCCGCGTCGCTCGACTACATCGCGTACGAGCCGGCGCACAACCGCGTCTGGGTGCCCGTCGGCAACACGGGCAGCGTGGACGTGTACGACATCGCCTCGGGCAACTTCACGCGCGTCGACGGCTTCAAGACGGCCGAGCGCGAGTACAAGGGCAAGAAGCGCACGATGGGGCCGAGCGCCGTCTCGATCGGCGACGGCTTCGCGTACGTCGGCAACCGCGCGACGAGCGAGGTGTGCCCCGTGGATCTCGCGAGCCTCAAGCCGGGCAAGTGCCTGAAGCTCCCCTCGCCCACCGACGGCGTGGCGTACGTCGCCTCGGCGAAGGAAGTGTGGGTCACGACGCCGAAGACGCAGACCATCGCGGTGCTCGACGCGTCCAAGCCCGACGCGCTGAAGATGAAGACGAGCATCAAGCTCGAGGGCGACCCCGAGGGCTACGCCGCCGACGCGACGCGCGGCCTGTTCTTCACGAACCTCGAGGACAAGAACAAGACGGTGGCGATCGACGTCGCGTCGCACAAGCCGAAGGCGACGTGGACGCCCGACTGCGGCGAAGCGGGCCCGCGCGGCCTCGCGGCGGACGCAGCGCACGGCTTCGTGTACGTCGCGTGCACCGATCACGTCGCGGTGCTCGACGGCACGCACGACGGCGCGCAGATCGGCAAGCTCGACGCGGGCGCGGGCGTCGACAACATCGACTGGATCGAGCCGCAGCGGCTGCTCTACGTCGCCGCGGGCAAGTCGGCGACGGTCACGATCGCCCGCGCCGACGACAAGGGGCAGCTGACGGTGGTGGCTGCCGGATCCACCTCGGCGGGCGCTCGCAACCCCGTCGCAGACGCGAGCGGAAACGCGTATGTGGCCGATTCTATGGGGGCAAAACTGCTCGTGGTGCCCTTCCAGCGCTGAACCAGGGGTGTGCCTTACGAGATATCAGCGGCACTGCAACGATCGGCTCTCACTGGGTGAGACTCGAAAGACACGCCTTGTTCAGGTGCGCTCACTGCTCGCCTTTGACAAGCTTTCCACCCATGAGCGGTGACCACGACCTCTGGTACGTCAAGACGGCGGACGGCGACGTCGATCGCATGACGCTCGATCAACTCGACGATGCATTCAACGCGGGGCGCATCGACGAGAACGTGACGGTGCTTCCGGCCGGCGAGAGCAACTGGGTGCGCCTCGGCACGCTCCTCGGTCTCGATCAGCCCGCGACACCTTCGCCGGTGTCGTTCGCGCCGACGTACGCGCCGGTCCCGAACAGCATGCGCCCGGTCAGCATCGACCTGAGCGACGACCAGGAGTTCGCTCCGAGGAAGTCGCGCAAGGGCGTCGGCTTCGCGATCGCAGCTGCGGTCCTGCTGATCCCGGCGGGAATCCTCGGCGCCAACCGCATGCACCTCAACATCGGCGGCTCGAGCACGCCGAGCGTCGCCGCGGCCGCCGTCGTGGCGCCGCCTCCGGTCACCGCCGCGCCTCCTCCGCCTGCGCCCGTGGCGCCGCCGCCCGCGACGACGGCTGCGGCCACACCGAGCGCCGACAACCGCTTCAGCGACGAGCAGAAGGCGAAGCTCGCCGCGGCGGACAAGGCGCTCGACGCGAAGATCAAGTCGAAGCAGAAGGCCCGCGCCATCTCGGGCGGCGGCCACGGACACTCGCCCAAGTACAAGAGCCAGGGATTCACCTCGGGCGGCAACAAGTACGACCCGCTGAACTCCGGCATCTGAGCCCAAGGCGTCAGCCCGTCGCTGTCCAGGTGTGACGACGCGTCGCACCAAACAGGCGGAGCCTCCCTTGACGCTGCTGACGCGATGCGTTACAACAGCGAGACGGAGGCAACAGTGGACACCGTAACGACGCGCCTGCACGAGACGGGACAGCATTTCGCCAAGCAGGGAGACGCCTTCGTCACCCGCACCCGGGACGCGGGGGCCGCGTTCTTCGGGGAGACGCGCGACGCAGGGCGTCATCTGCTGGGGGCCATCGAGACCGAGGCCAAGCGCTGGAGACGCTACGCGTCGATGCGCGGGACCCAGCTCCGGACGGACGCCAGGACCACCCTGAGCATCGCGTCGGCGGAGAAGGCCCTCCTCACGCAGGTCGACAGGACCCTACGCGCGATCGACGCGCGCATCCGGGCGCGCCTGGCGCAGCTCGAGCGCAAGCCGGCCGGCAGCAAGACCCGCAAGGGCGCGTCCAACGGCAAGGGCGGTTCGTCGTCGAAGACCGGTCGCAAGTCGAAGCAGGCGCTTCCCCCGCTCGCTGCCTAATCGCGTTCGGCTAGGCTGCGCGGCGTGCAAGCGTCGCGACTCACGGCGGTGACGCTGCTCGCGCTGGCCGCGTGCGCGTCGGAGCCCGTCGCGCAGCCAGTCCACGTGGCACCGATCGCGCACGCTGCGCCGACGCACGGCGTGCGCTGCGGCACCGTGTGGGACCCGGAGCGAGGCGCCATCGCCGACGGGCGCGTCGTTTTCGACGGGGAGCGCATCACGGCCGTGGGCGCCGCCGACGGCGTCAATGCGCCGAGCGACGAGCTGGACCTGCGCCCGCTCTTCTGCATGCCGGGCCTCGTCGACGCGCACACCCATCTCACGTCGTACGCGCACGAGCAGCGGACCGACGGCATCGACAAGCGGCGCGCCGAGGCCACGCGGAACGCCGAGCTGACGCTGCACGCCGGCATCACGAGCGTGCGTGACCTCGGCGGCATCGAGGGGGTCGACCTCTGGCTGCGCAAGCGCATCGCCGCGCACGCGATCGAGGGCCCCAGGATGCAATGCTCGGGCAGCCAGATCGGTCTCGGCGGGGCGGTCGGAGGGCCCGCGGCGGCCCGAAGCGCCGTGGATGCGCACGTGGGCGCGGGCTTCGACGTGATCAAGCTCTTCGCGACGGGCGGCTCGAACCAACCCATCACGCTCATGACGCCCGCCGAGATCGACGCGGCGACGGAGGAGGCGCACGCCCGCGGTATGCGCGTCGCAGTCCACGCCATCACGGCGGAAGGCATCGACGCGTCGATCGCGGCGCACGTCGACTCGATCGAGCACGCGGACGAGCTGACGCCGGCGCAGGCCCAGCAAATGGCATCGAGCGGCATCGCGCTCGTGCCGACGCTGTTCATCCTCCGCTACTACATCGAGGACGCCGAGCATCTGGGGTTCACGGCCGAATACGTGGACGACCTGCGCCACGAGGTGGAGACGCTCGTCGTCGCGTTCGAGGGCCGCTTCCCCGCCATTCTCGCGACCGGCGTGAAGGTCGCGATGGGGTCCGACGCTTTCATGGCGCTCCACGGCAAGAACGCGCGCGAGCTCGGGTACATGGTGCGGGCGGGCATGACGCCGGAGCAGGCGATGAAGGCGGCGACGGCCACCTCGGCCGAGGTCCTGGGATGGGCCGGCAAGGTCGGAACGCTCGCGCCGGGCGCGTTCGCGGACGTCATCGCCGTGCGCGGCGATCCGCGGAAGGACGTCTCGACCCTCGAGCACGTAGCGGTCGTCGTGGCCGGCGGCAAGGTCGTGAGCGACGAGCGCACCTCGCAGCCAGAGCAGGTGCGCTAAGGTCCGCCGGCGATGCGCGCCGCGTTCCTCCTTTGTCTCGCGCTCGCCGCGTGCGGTGCGCCCGGATCACC
>DASVWO010000156.1:0-7264 GCA_036393165.1 Polyangiaceae bacterium
TCACCGCGCGCAGTAGGCTGCATCACCGATGAGTGACGAGAGTGCGAAGCGCGAACCGGGGCTGCCGACGATCGACGTGAACGAGTACGGCGGCAAGCGCGAGGGGCAGCGCCAGCAGATGAACCGGCGGCTCTTCATGCAGCTCCTCGTCTACGAGGTGGACGGCGCGCCGGACGAGCAGGCGCACGCCGTCGCGGCGCGCCTCCGCGGCGATCGCGTCGCGAGCGTCGTGTACGCCGACACGCAGGACCCGCGCAGCATCGGCATCCTCACGTGGAGCGAGGACCCGGCGCACTTCGTCATGCGCGTGCGCCCGCACCTGCAGGTGCCCGCGCTGCGCCCGCGCCGTGACTACGCGATGGTCGGCCGCACCTACGCCACCGGGCACGAGCCGGACCTCGAGCACGCGCTGCTCCGCCGCGCCGTCGACAACGTGACGAACGAGGCGTACCGCTGGCACGTCTGGTACCCGCTCCGCCGCACCGGGGAGTTCGCGAAGCTCGAGCCGCACGAGCAGTCGATCATCCTGCGCGAGCACGCGCAGATCGGCATGGCCTACGGCGCCCAGGAGCTCGCGCACGACGTTCGCCTCGCGTGCCACGGGCTCGACGCGGGCGACAACGAGTTCGTCATCGGCCTCGTCGGGCGCGACCTGCACCCACTGTCGCATCTCGTGCAGGCCATGCGCCGCACCCGCCAGACGAGCGAGTTCATCGCGAAGATGGGCCCGTTCTTCGTCGGCTACGCCCTGCACCGCACCGCCTGAGGACCGCCGCAGGCGGGCCGACCGCCCGAAGGGCCACCAGACGCTACGCGGCTCCGCGCACCTTCATCGCCAGGCTGTTGCGCGCGCCCGTCCACCAGAGGTGCGCGTCCTCGCGCGACCACTCGCCCAGGTCGGGAATCGACGCGAGGGCCTCGTCGAGCTCGCGCACGCTGCGGAAGCGGGCCTCGCGCTTCTTCTCGAGGCACTTCATGACGACGAGATCGAGCTTCTCGGGCAGGACCTTCCCGAGGCGCGCGCTCGGCGTCTCGGGCGTCTTGCTGATGTGGCTCATCACGGTCTCGGCGAACGTGCGATCCGGGAAGAGCGCCGTGCCCGTGAGCATGAAGTAGAGGACCGCGCCGAGCGAGTAGATGTCGCTCCGCGTCGACGCGCGCTCGCCCGAGCAGACCTCCGGCGGCATGTACGCGGGCGTTCCGAAGAGGATGCCGGTCTCGGTGAGCGACGGCGCGTCGCCCTCGCTGATGCGCGCCACCCCGAAGTCGAGCAGCTTCACGAAGTCGTACTCGCCCCCCGCGTGCGTGACGAAGAGGTTCCCCGGCTTGATGTCGCGGTGGACGATGCCGGCCACGTGCGCCTCGGCGAGCGACGCGCACGCCTGGCGCACCAGCTTCACCGCGCGCGCAGGCGGCAGCGGCCCCGCGACCTCCACGAGCGCCTCGACGTCGAGCCCCTCGAGCAGCTCCATCGCGATGAAGAGGACGCCGTCGTCGCTCGCGCCGAACTCGAAGATGCGGATCGTGTTCGGATGCGTGAGCGACGCCGCCGCGCGCGCCTCGCGCTCGAAGCGCCGGATCTTCTCGTCGCCGAGACTCCCGGTGTCCTTGAGAACCTTGAGCGCCACGTCGCGCTTGAGCGCCTCCTGCCGCGCGACCCACACGTCGCCGTTGCCGCCGCTGCCGATGCGCATCTTGAGGCGGTAGTCGCCGAGGCGCTGCGCGTGCGTCATCTGGCGGCGCTCGCGCCACGTCGTGTGAGACCCCATCGTGCAGAGCGCGAGCGCCCCGACGATGAAGGCGAGCCCGTAGACGAAATCGCCGGAGCCGTGCGCCGCCCACGTCGCGCGCACCTCGGGACGCAGCGACGCCTCCGCGAGCACGACGCCGGGCCAGGCGACCGCCGCCGGGCCGACGGTCACGAGCGACCGGGACCACCGCGCCGGAACGATGAGCGTGCGCGCCGCGATGATGAGCATCACGCCGGCGAAGTCACTGCTCGCGAACCCGCCGTGCTCGACGCCGATGAGCGCGATGAACGACGCGAGCAGCGTGCAGACGGCGACGTCCACGGCGGTCATCGCCGCCGGCGTCAGGCGCCCCCAGCGCAGCGACGCGTAGCCGACGAGGAGCGCGAGCGTCCCGACGGCGCGCAGCGTGACGATGCCGGGGATCCACGGCGTGTTGTGCCACTGGATCGCCCCGACGATGTCGATGCCGACCCACGGCGGCCAGACGAAGCAGCCGACCAGGGCTACGCGCTGGAGCGCTGCGCGCTGCTCTTCGGCCGCCTGAACGCGATTGCCGGCGGCGACGGTGAGCTCGGCGTGGCCCCCCATTCCCTCATCGTATCGCAGTACGGGTCAGGCGGCCGCGTCCGCACCCAGGGAACGCTCGTCCTTGAGGATCGAGCGCAACCGGGCTCGTGCGCGGTGCAGGCGCGAGCGGATGGCGCTCTCGGTCGAGCCCAGCCGGTCCGCGATCTCCTGCAACCCGAGGTCCTGGTGGTAGTGCAGCGCCACCACGTCGCGGTACTCGGCGGGCAGCTCCTCCAGCGCGGCGCGGACGCGGGCGTCGCGCTCGTTCTGGGCGGCCGTCGCGTCGGCCCGCTCCTGGGAGGCCCCCTCGTTGGCCGCGGGGAGGGCGGCGAGGTCCTCGAGGTCCAGCCCCTCGACGAGGCGCGAGCGGTGCCGGCGCTGGGTGCGCATCAGCATGAGGGCCTCGTTCGCCGTGACGCGGAAGAGCCACGTGGAGAAGCTCGAGTCGCCGCGGAAGGAGCCGACGCGCCGGATGATCTGCACGAGCGTCGACTGCACGAGGTCGCGCCGGTCGTCCTCCGACAGCGGGTAGCGCAGGAGCTGCTTCTCGATGTGCGGGCGGAGCTGCACGACGAGGGCGGAGAGGGCGGCGGAGTCGCCGCGGGAAGCCTTGGACAGCGTCTGCTTGTCGGGGGAGAAGGCCATGGGGATGCCGGGGCGGATTGCGACGGCCGTGCCGTCCAGCGCCTCCGCGAAATCGCAAGGGATTCGCCCGGGCGGCCCATGTTGGATCGCCGACAGGTGCATGGTAGGCAGACGCACGTGACCGGCGCCCCGCTGGAGCACCCGCTGCCCGCGGGAATGCGCGACCTCTTGCCCGAGGAGGCCGCCGCGCGCCGCTCGCTCGCGCGCCGCGTGCTCGACCAGGTCATGCTCCACGGTTACGGACTCGTGACATTGCCCGTGTTCGAGTTCGCCGACGTGCTCGAGCGCGGTCTGGGGACGCTCGATCCGTCGGACGTGCTCCGCTTCGTCGAGCCCGAGTCGGGCGAGGTCGCGGCGCTGCGGCCGGACATGACGCCGCAGATCGCGCGCGTCGTCGCGACGCGCCTGCGAGACCGGCCGCCGCCGGTGCGCCTCGCGTACGAGGGCACCGTGATGCGGCGGCGCAGCGGGCGCGCGCGCAAGCACCGGCAGATCCCCCAGGTGGGCGTCGAGCTCGCGGGCGTGCCCGGCCCGGGAGGCGATCTCGAGCTCCTCGCACTGGCGGCCGGCGCGCTGCGGGCCGCGGGCCTCGAGCGCTTCACGCTGGACCTGGGCGACGCCGGCATCGTGCGCGCCCTACTGGCGGGGCGCTCGCCCGAGGAGCAGGCGCAGGTGTCCGAGGCGCTCGCGCGCAAGGACGAAGCGGGCGTCGAGGACGCGACGCTCGGCGCGCTGCTCCGCCTGCAGGGGGGCCGCGACGCGATCGTCGAGGGCACGCGCCTGCTCGCGCGCACGCCGGCGGCCGACGCGGTGGCGAGGCTCCTCGCGATCTTCGACGCGGCGGTCGCGCGCGGCCTGGGCGCGCACGTGCAGGCGGACCTCGGGGAGGTGCGCGGCTTCGCGTACTACACGGGGCCCATCTTCCACGCGTACGCCGCGGGCACGGGGGACGCGGTGCTCTCGGGCGGGCGCTACGACGAGCTGCTCGCGCGCTTCGGCTGCCCCATGCCGGCCGCGGGGCTCGCCGTGGACCTCGACCGGCTGACCGAGGCTCGCCGCGCCGCCGGCGCACCTGCGGACGCGGAGATGCGCGTGGTCGTGTTGGGCGCGGAAGAAGACGCACGCGTGGCGGAGTTGCGCGGGCGCGGCGTGGTCGCGGTCGCATTTTCAGGCACGCCGGAAGCGGCCCGGGCATACGCGCGCGCCTGGGGTTTCACCCACGTGATGGAGGGGCCGGCTCTCGTCGACCTCTCCTGCTAAGGTCCCCCCCCGCATGCCTGCAGTCGTGGTCGTGGGCGCCCAGTGGGGCGACGAAGGGAAGGGGAAGATCGTCGACATCTTCACCGAGCACGCCGACATGGTCGTGCGCTACGGCGGGGGCCCCAACGCGGGGCACACCCTCGTCGTGGGCAACGACAAGCTCGTCGTGCGCCTCGTGCCGAGCGGGATCCTGCGCGAGAAGACGACGTGCGTCCTCGCCCAGGGCATGGCGATAGACCCGGGGAGCCTCGTGTCGGAGCTCGACGAGCTGCGCAAGCGCGGGCTCCCGCGGTCGAGCACGTCGCTGCTCGTGAGCGACCGCGCCCACGCGATCCTCCCGTACCACGTGCTGGTGGACCAGCTGCGCGAGAAGACGCCGCTGGCGCTCGGCACGACGAAGCGCGGCGTCGGCCCCTGCTACGAGGACAAGGCGGGGCGGCGCGGCGTCGCGCTCGGCGCCTTCCGCGACATGGCGCGCGTCGAGGCGCTCGTGGGGCGCGCGCTCGCGCACTGGGAGCCGACGATCGTGGCCCTCGGCGGTACGCCGCCGGGCGTGAAGGACGTGATGGACACGGTGCGCCCGCTCGCGGAGCGCGTGGTGCCGATGCTCGCCGAGACGGCGAAGCTGGTCGACACCACGATGCGCGCCGGCAAGCGCGTGCTCTTCGAGGGCGCGCAGGGGACGCTGCTCGACGTGGACCACGGGACGTACCCGTTCGTCACGTCGTCGCACGCGACGGCCGGCGGCGCCTGCACGGGCGTCGGCATCGGCCCGTCGCGCATCGACGCGGTCGTGGGCCTCGTGAAGGCGTACTGTACGCGCGTCGGCGGCGGCCCGTTCCCGACCGAGCTGAACGACGACGTGGGCGAGCGCCTGCGCAAGCGCGGCGACGAGTACGGCTCGGTGACGGGCCGCCCGCGCCGCACCGGCTGGCTCGACCTGCCGGCGCTGCGCTACGCCGTGCGCATCAACGGGCTCGACGGGCTGGCGCTGACGAAGCTCGACGTGCTGACGGGCCTCGAGAAGATCCAGGTCTGCGTCGCGTACGAGACGCCGCACGGCCGCACCGAAGACTTCCCCATCGACGACGTCGATCGCGCCAAGCCCGTGTACGAGAGCGTCCGCGGCTGGACCGAGGACATCTCTGGCGCTCGCTCGCTTCGCGACCTGCCGGACACGGCGCGCCGCTACGTCGAGCGCATCGAGAAGGAAGCGGGCGCACCCGTGTGGCTCGTCAGCGTCGGCTCGCGCCGCGACGAGACGATCGCGCTCCGCGATCCGTTCGCCAGCTAGCTAGGGGCTCTTCACGTAGCGACCGACGGGCTCGCCGAAGAGCTCCGTCTCGCTCTCGTAGGTCATCCCCAGCTTCTCGGCGACGCGAAGGGAGCGCCCGTTCGCCGCGTCGATGAGCGCCGTCGCGCGCTTCTCCTTGCGCACGTCGAAGACGTAGCGGAGCACCTCTTCGACGGCCTCGGTCGCATACCCCTTGCCCCAGTGCTCGCGGAGCGTGCCCCAGCCGATCTCGATCTCCGGCCACGTCTCCCGGAAGAACGCGCCGACGTACGAGACGAGCCCGCCGCCGTCGAGCCGCTCGACGGCCCACCATCCGGTGCCCTGCAGGATCCAGCCGCCCATGTTCGAGGCGAAGATGCGCCAGGCCGTGCGGCGGTCCTTCACGCCCAGGATCTCCATCGAGGCGGGGTCGGCGAAGTGCGCGGCGAACGCGTCGAAGTCCGCCATGCGGTACTCGCGCAGGAGCAACCGCTGCGTCCGCAAGCGCGGCACCGAGACGGGGGGCGAGCGATCTTCGGCCATGGAGCCTCCGGGGACGCCCATCGTATCCTCGCGCGCATGAACCGTCCGACCCCGCCGCCCGAAGCCCTCCTCGTGTCGCGCCTCCTCGACGGCGCCCGGCTGCAGTTCGCGCTCGTCACGGGCATCGAGCTGCACCTGTTCGAGCACCTCGCGAAGGGGCCGGCCACGGCCGCCGAGCTCGCGACGCGCGCCGGCGTGAGCGAGCGCGGGGCGCAGGCGCTGCTCGACACGTTCCTCGCGGTCGGTCTCGTGGAGCTCGAGGCGGGCCGCTACCGCAACGGGACGGGCGCCGACGCGATGCTCGTGCCGGGCAAGCCGTTCTACATCGGCGACGAGCACGGACCCATGTTGCGTCAGCAGGTGCAGTGGCTCGCGCGCCTCGGCGACGCGGTGCGCACGGGCAAGCCGGTCGTCGCGATCGACGACCCGTCGGTGCTCGAGTTCTGGACGCACCTCACGCCGATGATCGGCCGCATGAACCGACCCATCGCCGCGCAGGCGGTGCAGGAGCTCGGCCTCGCCGAGGGCGCGCCGTCGCTGCTCGACGTGGGCGGCGGCATGGCCGTCTACTCGCTGGCGGTGCTCGAGGCCAACCCGCGGGCGCGCGCGACGCAGGCCGACTGGCCCCACATCAACGCGTCGGCACGCGCCGTCGTCGAGAAGGCGGGGCACGGCGCGCGCTTCGAGACGCTCGACGGCGACTTCCGGCGCACCGATCTGGGGCAGGGGCGCTTCGACGTCGCGGTGCTGTCGAACATCATGCACCAGGAGTCGCCCGCCTCGAACCGCGAGCTCCTGGGGCGGCTGCACCGCGCGGTGCGGCCGGGCGGTCACCTCGTCGTCGCCGAGTTCGTCGTCGAGGACGGGCGCGTCGGTCCGGCGATGCCGCTGCTCTTCAACCTGAACATGCTGGCGCTCGCCGACGGCGGAAAGTCGTACGAGCGGCGCGAGCTGACGGCGCTCGTGACCGAGGCGGGCTTCGCGGCGCCTCGCTTCGTGCCGGCCGGACCGGTGGCGACGCTCGTGATCGCCGCGCGTCCGTAGCTCGCGTCAGTGGCCGACGAAGCGCTGGATCGCTTCGATCACGGCGTCGGGATGGTCGCGATGCGGCGCGTGGCCGCACGCGTCGAGCTCGAGCCGCTGGACGGGCGCGCCCGAGCCGCGCTCGATGGCGTCCACCTGCGCGAGCGTGCCGTACGGGTCGTCGCGCCCCTGGAACACGAGG
>DASVWO010000157.1:0-10414 GCA_036393165.1 Polyangiaceae bacterium
TGATCGACGACCACGCGAAGCCCTCGCTCCGCGAGGACCAGCGCGGTCGCCGCACCGATTCCCCGGCTGGCTCCCGTGATGAGCGCGACACGACGCCTCATCAGCCGTACTTGACCCCCGGTTTGCTCTGTCCGACCTCGATGATGTAGCCGTCGGGATCCCGGATGTAGCAGCGCGTCTCGCCGTACTTCTCCTTCGGCTCCGTGATGAAGTGGGCGCCTCGACTCTTCCACGATTCGTAGCAGGCATGAATGTCCGCCACGCGGATGTTCATGAAGCTGCTCACGTGGTCCGTGTCGGCGAGAGTGCTCAGCGTGACGGACGGCTTGTCGGGAGTCGGCCCGCCCCCGACGTTGACGAGGAGCCATGTGTTCGCGATCTGGATGTACCCCGGCGCGCCCTTGGCGTCGCCTCGGCTCAGAATGCGACCGCCGAAGACCTCTTCGTAGAAGCGAAGCGATCGATCGATATCGGCGACGGTGAGAAAATGCGCGACGGTGAATCCGTCTCGCGGGGGCATCTCATAGCTCTTGTGTTCGACTTCTACGCTGTTCATGAGCCGACTCCACTCATGAGGAGGGGCCGCTGCGAGAAGCGTGCGCAGGTCTTCACGGATCAGCAGATCGCAGGTCAAGGAGTACGTGGATCGCTGCCGTCGCATCCGCGCCAGCGACGCCAGCGCGGATCATGCCGGATCAGCGCTTGCGTTTGCGGTGACGCAGCGGCGCTCCGCCGCCGTGAGCCGGGCCCTCCGGTGGCCGGTCGGCGCGCGTGATGCGCACGCGGGGGTCGCGCGGGTCAGGCTTCCCAGCTTCGCGCTCGAAGGCGTCGGCAACCGCGCGCGCGACCTCGATGCTGGAGTACGTCGCGTCGATCCGGATCGCGCCGACGTCCGTGCCACGGATGTTCCCGCGCCGGCACGCGAGCGCAAGCACGCGCCGCGCGTCTGCGCCGTGCCGCGCGCCCCACGTGACCCGAAAGGCGACCCAGTCGGCGGCGCCACGGCGCGCGTGCTCCGGCCGCAGCTCCCGCGGCTCCCTCTGCTCCCTCCTCTGCTCCTCCCTCGGCGGCGGGATGGCTCTCACCGCCCTCGCTCGCGTCGGCCCGTGTAGCCCTGCCTTCAGCACCAGCCGCGCCACGGCCAGCTCGGGCGCCGCGCTCGTCAGCAGCCGCTTCGCGATCGACACCGCGTGCGGATCGACCGTCTCGCCGTCCCCCTCACGCCCCAGCCACGCCACCAGCTTCTCCTCGCGCGCCCGCTGGATCGCCTCCGGCCGCGGTATCGGCTCCACGCGGTGCGTGATCTTCGCCCGCGCCAGGCCCCGCGCGATCACCGGATAGTGCGACGGGCTCACGAAGAGCACGCTCGTCCCCTGCTTGCCCGCTCTCCCCGTGCGCCCGCTCCGGTGCGTGTACGTCTCGACGTCGTTCGGCGGCTCGATCTGGATGACCCGTGCGATGTCGCGCACGTCGATCCCGCGCGCGGCGACGTCCGTCGCCACCAGCGCCTGGACGCCGCCCTGCCGGAACGCGAGGAGCGCGCGGTCGCGTTCCGGCTGCTCCATCTCGCCCGACAGCGTGCGCACGACGAACCCGGCCTCTGCCAGCTCGCCGGCGATGCGCGTGACGTCGGCCCGCGTCCGCGCGAAGACCAGGGACTTCGCCTCCTCGTCCCAGAGCAGCAGGTTCACGAGGGCATCGACGCGCTGGCCCGGCTCGACCAGGTGGACGACGTGCTCGATGTCTGCGTGCGCTTCGCCGAGGCGCGTGCCGTGCACGTGCACCGCGTCCTTCTGGAAGCGGTCGGCGAGCGCCACGACCTCGCGCGGGAACGTCGCCGACACGAGGTGTGACCGCCGCTCGGCAGGGAGCTTCGCGAGGATGGCCTCGAGGTCCTCGCGAAAGCCGAGGTCGAGCATCGAGTCGGCCTCGTCGAGCACGACGGCGGCGAGCGACGAGGGATCGATCCGCCCGCGCTCGAGCGCGTCGCGCAGCCGCCCGGGCGTCGCGACGACCACCGCCGGGTTCGCGGAGAGCGCCCGCTTCTGATCGAGGTACCCGGCGCCTCCGGTCACCGCAGCGACACGCACCCGCAGCGGCGCGTAGAGCCACGACAGCTCGTCGGCGAACTGTTTGGCGAGCTCCCGCGTCGGCGCGAGCACGAGCACGCGTGGCCGGGCCGGGCCGCCGTACTGCGCCGTCAGGTCGTCGAGCAGGTCGCGCACCGCGAAGCCGACCGCCAGGGTTTTTCCCGAGCCGGTCTGCGACGTGATGCGCAGGTCACGCCCTTCGAGAGCCTCGTCCAGCACGGCCTCCTGCACCGGCGTCAGCGTGTCGTAGCCCTTCGTCGCGAGCGCGGACGCCAGCGCCGGCCCGACGAGGTGTGTGAGGTCGACTGCGGTCATGGAGAGGCGGGCTGTAACACGTTCGCGGCGACGAGGCTTATCCGCGTCACTCGCTCGCGCCGCCGACGCCCGCGCTGGCGCGGACCCGCCAGAGGTCTTCGTCAGGGATCTCCTCTTGCAACGCGTCCCGTCGGTTCATCTGCCCGATGGAGAGACCCATGCTGAAGTCCATTGCATTGCTCGCCCCCCTTGCGCTGATCGTGATCGCGAGCGCGTGCGGAACAGGCGACTCGTTCTCGGACGAGCAACGACTCGGGAGCTCCGCGTCGGAGCAACGTCAGCCCGGCGGTGGCGGCCAGCCCGGCGGTGTCGAGCATGGCGGCGGTCAGCCCGGCGGCGTCGAGCGCGGCGGTGGACAGCCCGGCGGTATCGAGCGAGGAGGCGGAGAGCGTGGCGGCGAACGCGGCTGGGGCGGCGAGCTTGGCGGACGTGGAGTGGGTCACCGCATTCACGAGGGGCGTCACCATCACGGTTGGATCAACGGCAGCTGGTCCCCGGGCTGGGGTTGGTCTCGTGGTGTCTGGGTCGAGGGGGGTCCCGAGCAGATCTCGTGCGTCTACGACTACGACTGCGATGCGCGCCTCGGACCCGGCGTGGCCGTCTGCGACTTCGACGAGGCCATCGGCCTGGGCCAGTGCGTCGCGCCCGATTGGTACTAGCGGATCCGCGCCTACCTGGGGATGCGCCAGAGGTACAGCGGGTCGAGGACGTTCCAGCCTCGTAGATACCGACGCGTCACACCGCCGCGCTCTGGGCCCTACCTGCCCTTCGTCCACCAGGGCGAGCCTCTGGACGGCTGCAGACCGTGCACGACATACTCGGTGCTTGCATGCGCGCAGGGGAGGTGCTGGCGAACCGATTCGAGGTCGAGCGCCTGGCAGGCTCCGGCGGCATGGGCACGGTCTACCGCGCTCGTGACCGAGACACGGGCGAGCCCGTCGCGGTCAAGCTCCTGTCAAGGGGTGGCGAGGACAGGTTTCTTCGCGAGGCTCGCGTCCTGGCGGAGCTGCGTCATCCCGCGATCGTCCGCTACGTCGCGCACGGGCAGCTGGCGAGCGGTGAGCCATACCTCGCGATGGAGTGGCTGGAGGGTGAGGATCTGGCCGCCCGACTCGCACGCGCGGCCCTTTCCGAGGCCGACAGCCTCGCCATCGTCGCCCGCGCGGCCCACGCCCTGTCCGCTGCCCACGCGCGCAACGTGGTGCACCGCGACATCAAGCCCGGCAACCTGTTCCTCGTCGAGGGCGATCCCTCGAAGTTGAAGGTCGTCGACTTCGGGCTGGCGCATCTGGATCACGCCTCGCGTGCGGCCACCGCGACGGGAATGCTCCTGGGTACGCCGGGCTACATGGCTCCGGAGCAAGCGAGCGGCGAGCGGGTCGATGCGCGCACGGACGTGTTCGCGCTCGGCTGCGTGCTCTTCGAGTGTCTGGCTGGCCGGCCGGTGTTCGTCGCTCAGAACGCGCGTGCGCTGCTCACCAAGATCCTGCTCGAAGATCCCCCCGCCCTCCGCGATGTCGCTCCCGCCGTGCACGCGTCTCTGGATCGTGTGGTGACGCGCATGCTCCAGAAGCGTCCCGAGCTGCGTTACGCCGACGCAGCCGCGGTCACCAAGGTACTCGACGCGCTCTTGCGCGGAGAGCCGGATGCGTCTTCCGCCACAGTCGAGGCGCCGGTCGAGCGCATGTGGGACGAACGGCACATCGCCAGCGTGATCATGGCGGCGACGCCCCGGCCCCAGGCGAGCTTCGGTGGGAGCACGGTGCAACCGGAGGCGCCTCAGCGATCGCTGCTCGAGACCACGGCAGAACGGTTCGGGGCGAAGGTCGCTTGGGTACGCGACGGCACCGTCGTCGCAACCGTGAACGTCCGAGGCACGGCCGTCGACCAGGCCGTCACCACGGCCCGCTTCGCGCTGGCCCTGCGCAAAGCCCTGCCGAAAACGGGCGTCGTCGTGGCAACGGGCCGTGCGGACGTGTCGGGACGCATTCCCATGGGAGAGGTGATCGAGCGCGCGACGAACCTCCTCTCGTCGCAGACAGGCGCCCTCGAGCAAGCCTGCGTGGTCGACGACGTCACGCGCGCCCTCGTGGAGAGTCGGTTCCACGTCGTGAAGTCCGCGGCGGGGGCCGCGCACTTGGTCGGAGAACGGCACGCGCTCGAGGTCGCGCGGCCGCTGCTGGGACGACCGACGCCGTGCGTGGGTCGGGACAAGGAGCTCGCGCTGCTCGAAGCGACGTTCCGTGAGTGCACTGAGGATGGGGTGAGACGTGCAGTGCTCGTCACCGCTCCTGCTGGGTACGGGAAGACGCGCCTCGCGCAGGAGCTGCTCGCGCAGGTGCGTCGCGACACGGAACCGTGCGTGCTCGTCGCTCGTGGGGATCCCATCGGCGCCGGAACCACGCTCGGCATGGCGAGGCAGCTCGTTCGCGGTACGTCTCGATGGCCCGCCGAGCCTCTCGTCGAGGCACTCCGCAGGACGCTGCTGGTCGAAGAAGATGGCGAAGCGGACGGTTCTCCTCCGGCCACGCAGGGCGACCCACGCGCCGTCCTGGAGCGCATTCGTCAGGGGTTTGCGCGATGGATCGCCGTCGTCCTCGCGGAGCGCCCGGGGTTGTTCGTCCTCGATGACCTCCACTGGGGCGACCCGGAAACGGCATCGCTGCTGGCCGACGCGTTTCGCGCTCCACACCAAGGCCCGCCGTGCATGCTGCTCGCATTGGCCCGACCCGAAGGGCTCGAGCGGTTCGGGGATCTGAGGGCCATCGCGCAGGAGGTCCGGCTGGAGGCGCTGACGCGCCGGGCCTCCGAGCGCCTCGTCACCCACGTCCTCGGCGAGTTGCCGAACGCCGGTGCGCACCGCATCGTCGAGCGTGCCGAGGGCAATGCGTTCTACCTGGAGGAGCTGATTCGCTGCCTGGGAGAGGGGCGAGGAGAGGCGGTCAGCGAGCCCGTCCTCGCACTCGCGCAAGCGCGCGTCGAGGCGCTCGATCCACACGCCCGGAGACTCTTGCGCGCGGCGAGCATCTTCGGTGATCGGTTCAGTGCGGAGTCCGTCGCCGCGCTGGTCGGTGACGCCGCGGACCCGGCAGACGTCGAACAAGAGCTGGAAGGGCTCGTGCGCAGAGAGATGCTCGCCGTCGCTCCGCCGGCTGCGTATGCCTTCCGGCATGCCATGGTGCGCGACGCCGTCTACGCGATGGTCACCGAGGCAGACCGGGCTGCGGCACATCGCCTCGCAGGGGAGTGGCTCGAGACACACGGAGAGCACGACCCCGTCGTCATGGCCGAGCACTACGAACGAGGAGCAGCGATCGACAAGACGGTGCACTGGCTCACGCGAGCCGCTCAGGCGGCCCTGCATCGCGGGAATTTCGAGGCCGCGAGCCTGCTCGCGAAGCGCGGCCTCGGTTACCGGGCGGAAGATGACGCGTTACTGAGCACGCTCTGGGAAGTCTCCGTGCACACGTCGCAGTGGAAGCAGCTCGGAGAGTTGCTCGAGCGAGATCTGCCGCTGCTCGGCGTCGACAACCCCCGACGGTTCGTCGCAGAGGCCGTTCTCACGCACGCGGCATTCGGCACGCCCCTGGGCGATTCCGCTCTGGAAAAGGCGCTGAAACACCTGCCGACGCGCACGGCGCCTGGCGGGGAGATTGGCCCCGGGGTCCACTTCGTTCTCGTCGCTCTCGCATGGCGGGGTCGTGGGGCAGACGCCGAGCGCGTGCTCGAACATTGCGAGGCGCTCGTCCGCGACGACGCGAGCGCGGATCCGACCTTCGTCGCGTACTTGAAGACGAATACGTGCCACCCGGTCAGCCTGTACGTGACGAACGACCTCGGGAGAGCCCGGGCATCCGCGGACGAGGCGTTCCAGCGCTTCGAGCAGATGAAGGACTTGACGAACTCGAGCGTCGCTCTCCATGCGCTCACGCAAGCGCAGCTTCTCGCCGGGCAGCTGGCGCACGCGGAGGCCACGGCGCGCAAGCAGCTGGAACACTCCTGGTTCAAGGAGCTGTCCACGATGTGGCTCGCAGCGGCCCGGCTGGGTCTCGGCGCCCCGGACGAGGCGCTGCAACTCCTGCGTTCGATCGAGGGTACGGGGTCCGTGCTCAACCAAACCCGCGCCCGTGTCGTGAGATGCGAGACGCTCGTCGCGCTCGGGCGATTGGAGGAGGCTCGAACAGCCGCGGAGGAGCTGCTCGCGGCGAACGACCACGCGCCGATGTTCGCCGCGGGTGCGCTGTCCGTGCTCGCCGACGTCGCCATGAGGCAGGCTCGACCCATCGATGCCCTGCAGCACTGCGAACGCGGCGTCGAGCTCTGCACCCGCCATCCCCGGAACCCCGGCTTCGAGTCCACGTTGCGACTCGTACAGGTCGAAGCTCTCATCGCAACGGGCTCCCTCGATCGTGCGATCGCCGCACTGCGCGCGGCGCGCGACCGCCTGCTCAGGATTCGCGCAACCTTGACGGGCGACGAGGCGCGTGATGCGTATCTGCAGGGGATCGCCGCCAACGCGCGAACCATGGAACTTGCCGCAGACCTCCTCTCCTCGGTCACTGCGCCGTGACCGCAATATCTAGCGCGGCTTCACGAACTTCAGCGTCATCCGATCGCTCTCGCCGATCGCCGCATATCGGACGTGGTCCTTGTCCCCGAGCGTGAACTCCGGCGGGAGCGTCCAGACGCCATGCTCGTAGTCCTTGGTGTCCTTCGGGTTTGCGTTGACCTCGGACTTGGCGACCAGCGAGAAGCCCGCCGCTTGCACCTGCGCGATGACCCACGCCTCGGGCAGGTATCCGGTCTTCGCGCAGTCCTCGGGGGCCGTACCCGCTGACGCGCGGTGGTCCTCGATGCCCAAGATCCCGCCCGGCTTCAGCACGCGGAGGGCCTCCGCCAGCCACGTGCCGAGCGTCCCCCAGTTTCGCATCATGTGCACCTCGCGCATCATGAGCACCATGTCCACGGTGCCGCTGTCGATGGCGAGCTTCGGCGCCGCGTAATCCAACGAGATCGTCTCGACCTTTCCGTAGAGCTCGGGCGCCTTCGCGAGAAACGCCGCGAACCGGGCGGCGACGAACGCGCTCCAGGGCGACCTCTCGTACGCGACCACGCCCGCGTCCTTCGGCACGTACTGGCCGGTCGCGAGGTACCGCCCCTGCTTCGCGAGCGCCGGCGCCAGGAGCTCCGTGTACCAGCCGGTGCCCGGGTCGACGTCGAGCACGGTCATGGTGGGCTCGAGGCCGAAGAACGCCATCGTCTCGGCCGGATGCCGATACTTGTCGCGATCCGCGGCGCCTGGAACGCGATGCGTCCCCTTCAGCGCCGCTGCGATCGCCGCCGCTCCGCTGGGATACGTCGTGTCGGCGAGGGCCTTCGCGGCGGCGTGCATTGCCGGTGTCCACCGCGCGAGCTCCGCCGCCGCCAGCGATGCGTTCCAGCTTTCGGGACCGTAGAGCGCGGACACGTTCTGCTCTTCCCCCCCCGCGCGCGCGCCCGCCTCACTGGGCACCGGCGCGAAGGCGGACGGCCGTGCGGCCGGCCGCTCCTGCGAGCCACACGCGAGGAGCAGAAGGAGAAGCAGACGGGCCGGTGAGCGCAGGAGGGGCAGCATCGAAGGCATCCTTTACGGCGGGCAGCAGCGCTGCTGCGTGCAGCCCCAGCTCCTCGCCTGCGGGTCGTACGTGCACGTGGAGTCGATCGGGCAGCCGCCCCCCGCATCGACCGGGGCGCAGTCGCTGTCGTTGATGCAGGTGTCGGCGGGCGTGTGGCAGTAATAGGAGGGCTGCGCGTAGCAGCTCGTCGTCGACGGGGAGCAATATCCGCCGGGGCCGCAGTCGGAGTCGACGAGGCAGTCGCCCGCGGGGACGCAGACGTTCGCGCGGTCGTCCGACGCCGAGCTCCGACAGAGGCATGCGCCGCCCGACGGACAGTCCGAGTCGGTGAAGCACTCGTCGTAAGAGCACCCGCCCGGGCCCACCAGGCCCGAGAACGGAAAGCAACGACCGTCGGCGCCGCTCGTGCAATCCGAGTCCGTGGCGCACCCGTGCACTTCGGAGCCCGAGTACGGCTGCGTGGCCGGTCCCGGGGCGCGCGTGGCCGGACAGCAGGCGGCCGCGGCCCGATGGTAGACGGGGATCTCGGCGTTGCCCGCGCGACCCGTTCCCGCTTCGACGAAGGCCGGCGTGCAGGCCGATCGATGGCCTGCGTCCGCAGTCACGTTGCTGTCGCCGAGGCTGGCTCTCCCGCACGCGGCGAGCGACACGGGGAGGACCGGAAGGAGGAGTACGTCGAGGCTTCTCACGCCATCCCGGACCGTACGCACGACGGGTGCCACGTCAACGGCGCTCGGGCCGTGCTTTGCTCGGCGTGTCCAGGCCGTTCAGGCGGTAACAAGCCAGGGTGAACTGAGCCGGTCACTGAGTGCGGTTCTCGAACAAGGCCATGTCACGTGACGTCACACTGCGTCACCGGGTGACGCGCACCACTTCAGCGTGACGACGACGATTCGCGCAAGCGCGGATCCTCAGTGGGTGGATGACGCCTCTAGGACCGACCGATGCTCTCCATCGCGACCTGCACCCTCGCCAGCAGGATCGCCCGCAGGCGGGGCTCGGAAATGCTCGCGATGCGCTGTCGGATCGCCGCAGGCTCGACGAGCCCCTGTCGCGTGAGGGCGGCGACCAGCTCGTAGTCCTTCAACCTTCCCGCGGCCAGCTTGGCGATCGCGAGGTCGTGCGCTTCGAGGCAACGCGCGACGACGGGAGCGGCGTCGAGCGACACGAGACGATCGCGCCACCCTTCGGGCAGGACCGGTATCCCGGGCGGTACGACGTCCACGTAGACCCCGCGCTCCGCGAAGAACGGCGACTGCATACCGAGCTGCCGTTCGAGCGCGTCGGCGGCAGCGTCTCCTTCGTCGAGCCAGAGATCGCACTCGCGCGACACGACGACCTCGGCTGGCGCCGTCCCCGTGAGCGCGTGCACCGCCTGCGAACCGATGACCACGAGCTCGTCGCGCCCCGCGACGCGTCCCGCTTCCCGGAGCAGCTCCTGAAGCTGCTCCCGCCTCATCCCGCCGTCCCCGAACGGCCGCGCACGAGCGGAAGGAATGGGCTCGAAGACCGGAGCCGGCGTGCAAACGGTGACGGGTTCTCGAGAAAGTCCGCAATCTCTTCAGGACGCAGAAAGTCGAATACGGCCTTCCACTCGAGCAGGACCGGATCCGGCTGCGATCCCTCGCGTGCGATCCACCGGTCGAGCAGATCCGCGGCTGCGCTCACGAACGAGGCGTTCTTCCGTATCGCGGCCGCGGCTTGCCGGTGCAGCTCCTCGACCCGAAGCTCGACGGGGTCGACCGCGATCGCCATGCGCACGAGTGTAGCAGCCGCGCCTACTCGGGGACGCGCCAGAGGTACGGCGGGTCGAGGTGATTCGCGGCCGGTGCTGGCGGATCTTTAGGCGATCCGGCGGAAGATCCGTCACCGCGGAGAGCGTAACTCCGCGGAAACACGTGCGATGAGCCTTGGCCCCAGCGTTGCTCAATGCGGAGGCCACGATGAACGCACGAACGTCACGACGAAGGCTGGCCGCGAGTTTCGCGATGGGCGCGATGGCGCTGGGGTGTACGTCCCCGGCGGCATCGTCGGGATCGAGCGCTGCGCCGGAGCAGGCGGCCGATGCGACGCCTGCCGCGACGGCCGCCGTCGATGCGCCTCCGCCCGCGTGGCTTCGCTACGAGACGCCGGCCGATGCGGCGCCTGCCGACGTCGAGGCGCTGCCGCTCTCGCCGTACCGCGCGGAGAAGCTGGCCGAGGACGTCGAGAAGCGCACCGACTTCGTGAGCGGCGTCACGCAGCACCGCCGCGCCGTCGTCGTGGCGGACACCTTCGTCCTCGGGATGGCCGACCCGTCGGCCCCGATCGACGCGGCCGCCGACGCCGTGCGCCGCGAGACCGCGTTTCTCTGGCGCGGCAAGCTCGCTCGACGCTTGTACGAGGGCGTCATCG
>DASVWO010000158.1:0-4104 GCA_036393165.1 Polyangiaceae bacterium
GCCGGCCACCAGGAGGTGGTACAGGCCGTCGCCGCCGAGAAGCAGCTCAAGAAGAAGGTGGACGACCTGCAGACCGAGGTCGACAAGTGGGACAAGCGCGCAGAGCTGGCGCTCAAGAGCGGCGACGAGGCGCTCGCCCGAGAGGCCCTCAAGCAGAAGAAGCGCGTGCAGGCCGAGCTCGGGAACACCGAGAAGGCGCGGGGCGACCAGCGCGACGTGGCCCTCCGGATGAAGGAGGAGCTCGAGCGCATGAAGGAGAAGCTCGCCGAGCTCAAGATGCGCAAGGGGTCCATCGTCGCGCGGGCGCAGCAGTCGCGCGGCGGCACCGGCTCCGAGCAGCTCGGGGCCAAGGGCGGGTCGAGCGCCTTCGAGAACTTCCGGCGCATGGAGCAGAAGATCGAGGGCCGCGAGGCGGAGGGGGCCGCGATGGCCGAGGTCGAGGAGGCGCTCGGCAAGGGCGAGAAGTCCGAGGACCTCGAGGCCAAGTTCCGCGACCTCGAGCGGCGCACCGGCGGCAAGGGCGCGCCGGACGGCGGGAGCGACGTGGACGAGGAGCTCGCGGCGCTCAAGAAGCGCATTCGCGTGTAGAGAGCGGAGCGACGCGTCCACGTGGGCCGGCACATCGTCGTCGCGTTCCGGATGCCTCCGGCGGGCATCGAGCCCGGACCCGAGGGGGCGTACATCGGGCGCGCCCGCTCGATGTTCTCGCGCGGCGAGGCGCTCGGGGGGCAGCTCATCGCGTGGAGCGCGGCGTTGCTCGCGGTCGCGTGGGACACCGAATCGATGGAGGAGGCGATCCTCCTCTCGACGAGCATCCGCGAGGAAGCGCTGTCTCAGGAGCGGGCATGGGCGGCGGGGCTGGCAGAGGGCGACCTCGAGAAGCTCGCGCCCGACGGCGCGAGGATGCACCTGGCGTGGGGTCCGGCGCTGCTCACGGCGGCGTCGCTCGCGCGCATCGCGCGGGCGGGGGAGGTGCTCGTCGACGGTGACGTGCGGGCGCTGCGGGCCGGGCAGCTCGCGCTGCTTGGGGCGCGCGCGGCGACCGATTCGGGGCAGCGCGTCCGCGGGTGGAAGCTCGATCTCGATCACCCGTGGCGCCGCGCGCAGGAAGCCGACCTGCCCGCCCTGGCGCCCCCTGTCCCGACTGCGCCGGCTGTCCCGACTGCGCCGGTCCGCCCGCGGGCCGTGTCCACGTCGGACGTCGAAGCCACGCTGGAGACGGCGGCCCTCGACTTCCCCGAGAACGAGCTGTCGACGGCGGAGGTGCTCGAGATCGTCGAGGCGACGGCCGCGGCGGCGCCTCCGCCGCCGTCGTCGAAGGAGCGAAGAGGGACGGGGCGGCTCGCGGAGCGCGTGCGCAAGCTCGCGCGCGGGGACGAGGACACGGACGCGATCGAGGCGCTGGCGGAGCTGCGGCGTGCGCGGGCCGATGCCGAGAAGGGCCCGCCGGCGATGCGCTGCCAGGCGGCGCTCGCGCTGGCGATGACGCTGGCGATCGCCGGACGCCCGGAGGAAGCGCTGCTCGAGGCGCTGGACGCCCTGGCGCGCGCGCGCGAGGCGCAGGACGCGAAGGCGGTGGGCGCTTGCATGGCGCTGCTCGCGAAGCTGTACTCCGGCGCCGGGCGCGGCGGCGAGGCGACCGCGCTGCGCGAGGCCGCGGGGCTCGCGTGAGCGAGAGGCTCTACCTCGGCGTGGACGTCGGGACGGCGAGCGTGCGCGCCGCGCTCTTCGACGCGCACGGCACGATGCGCGGCTCGGACACGCACCCGATCCGCATCGGCCGGCCCGAGGAAGACTTCGTCGAGCAGTCGAGCGACGACATCTGGGCCGCGTGCGGTGCGGCCGTGCGCGCCGCGCTCGCGCGGGCCGGGGCCGAAGCGACGCAGGTGGCCGGCATCGGGTTCGATGCGACGTGCTCGCTGGTGGTCCTGGACGAGAGTGACCGTCCCGTCACCGTGAGCCCCACCGGGGACGACACGTGGAACGTCGTGGTCTGGATGGACCACCGGGCGACCGAGCAAGCGGCGCTCATCAACGAGACGGGGCACGAGGTGCTGCGCTACGTCGGCGGCGTCGTCTCGCCGGAGATGCAGACGCCCAAGCTGCTCTGGCTGCGGGAGTGCCTGCCCGAGACGTGGCGGCGCGCGAAGCGGTTCCTCGATCTGCCCGACTTCCTCGTGTATCGCGCGACGGGCGTCGACGTGCGCTCGCTCTGCACCACCGTGTGCAAGTGGACGTATCTCGGCCACGACGGGCGCGGTTGGCAGCGCGACTTCTTCGAACGCATCGGCCTCGGCGAGCTCGCGAGCGAGGGCTTCGCCCGCATCGGCACGAGTGTGCGTCCCATGGGCGAGCGGGCAGGGGAGCTCACGGAGGCGAGCGCACGAGAGCTCGGGCTCGCGCCGGGGACCCCGGTGGCGGTTGCCATCATCGACGCGCACGCGGGCGGCATCGGCACCATCGGCGCCGCTATCCCGTCCCTCGCCGGTGGGGCAGAAGGCGAAGAACCGTCGGCCGCGCGCATCGAGTCGCGCCTCGCGCTCATCGGCGGCACCTCGAGCTGCCACATGGCGGTCGCGCCCGAGCCGCGCTTCGTCCAGGGCGTGTGGGGGCCCTACTGGTCGGCCATGATCCCGGGCATGTGGCTCGCCGAGGGCGGGCAGTCGGCGACGGGAGCGCTCGTCGACCACGTGATCTTCTCGCACGCGCGCGCGGCCGAGCTCCGCGCCGACGCCGAGCAGCGCGGCACGAGCGTGTACGCGATCCTCAACGAGAGGCTCGAGGCGCTCGCGCACGACGCTCCTTTCCCGGCGGCGGTGTGCGCCGATCTGCACGTTCTGCCGGACCACCACGGCAACCGCTCCCCGCGCGCCGATCCCAGCCTGCGCGGCATGATCTCGGGGCTCAAGCTGAGCGACTCGATCGACTCGCTTGCGCTGCTCTACCTCGCGACCGTGCAGGCGGTCGCGCACGGCACGCGGCACATCGTCGACGCGCTGCGCGCCGGCGGTTACCGCATCGACACGATCCTCGCGTGCGGAGGCGGCACGAAGAACGACGTGTTCCTGCGCGAGCACGCCGACGCCACCGGGTGCGACGTGGTGCTCCCGGCGGAGCCCGAGGCGGTGCTCCTCGGCGCGGCGATCCTCGGGGCGGTCGCGAGCGGCGATCGGCCGGGCGTCGTCGAGGCGATGGCCGCGATGACCCACGCCGGCCGTGTCGTTCGCCCCTCGGGCGGTGCCGTCGCGAAGTTCCACGATGCCAAGCACCGCGTGTTCTTGCGTATGCACGACGACCAGATGGCTTACCGGGAGCTCATGAGATGAGGGTTTCCCGCCTTCCTGTGATCTTTCTCCTGCTCGTTCTCGTGCTGTCGTCGTGCAAGCGAGGCGATCAGAGCGACGGCGGCGCGGCGACGCTGCGGATCGCGATGGTGCCGAAGGGGACGACGCACGAGTTCTGGAAGAGCGTGCACGCGGGGGCGGTGAAGGCGTCGGGCGAGCTCGGCGTCGAGGTGGTCTGGAAGGGGCCCCTGCGCGAGGACGACCTGAGCGACCAGATCGACATCGTGCAGTCCTTCGTCGCGCAGGGCGTCGCCGGCATCGCCCTGGCGCCGCTCAGTGACAAGGGGCTCGTCGGCACCGTGAAGGCCGCGACGGACTCGCGCGTTCCGGTCGTCGTCTTCGACTCGGACCTCGCCGGTGGCAACTACGTGAGCTTCGTCGCCACCGACAACGTGGCAGCCGGCAGGGTCGCCGGCGAGGCGCTCGCGAAGGCCGTGGGCAAGGGCAACGTGGTGCTCCTGCGCTACCAGGAGGGCTCGGCGAGCACCGCGAACCGCGAGAAGGGGTTCCTCGACGCCGTCGCGGCGCACCCCGAGCTCAAGGTCGTCAGCGCGTCGCAGTACGGCGGCGCGACGACCGAGACGGCCGAGAAGGCCAGCGAGAACCTGCTCGCCTCGCTCGGCGCAGCCGGCGGCGGCGTGCAGGGGGTCTTCGCGCCGAACGAGTCGACCACCTTCGGCATGCTCCAGGCGCTGAAGAAGACGGGCGTGGCGAAGAAGGTGAAGTTCGTCGGCTTCGACAGCTCCGAGAAGCTCGTGAG
>DASVWO010000159.1:0-3931 GCA_036393165.1 Polyangiaceae bacterium
GAACCGGGGCCAGAAAGGCGACCTAGACGCGCTGGATGCCCAGAGAAAATGGATCACGCTGGCCGGTGCGTCCGTAGGCATGTGCATCTTGCTGCCGATTTCTGCGTACAAGAGCTGCCAGACAGAGCCGGCCACGACCGCCGGTGCGGCGAGGTCGGACCAGAAAGACGTGTGGTCGCTGACACCGGAACAGGTGGACAAGCTTCGCTCGGAGTTATCCGGTGCGCTCACGCTCACGGGGACGCCGGCCCTAGTAAACGTCGTTGCGAGCGACGATGCGGGGCCGGAGCCGGCCAAGCTTGCGCAGCAATTGGCGGACGCCATCAACGGCGTTCCGGACTGGAAGGCCGTCGTCGCTAGCGACTCACGCATAATGTTCGGCGTCCGCGTGGAGCTGAATGGCGACGCGGCGGAGATCCATCGGGTGTGGGCCTCTATCCTGGCTCGCGCGCTCTTTGACATCGGGCTCGCCAAGTCGGCTGACGTGCGTCCAGGTTTCTCTGGCGTCGTAGCCCCGAGAGGGGGGCAAAAATTCACCAACGCCAAGATGACGATCACGGTCGCGCCCAATCCGTAGCGACGACTTTGGGGGCAGCGTTCGGACTTCGTGATCAGCCGGCACTTCATGGGCAAAGCCCGCTCGATGCTCCGCAAGGATCACTCGACGCTCCGCGTGGAGCATTCGACGATCCGCACGCTTTCGTCGATGCTCCGCATGGAGCGTGCGAGGATCCTCGAGGATCGGACGATGCTCCGCCCGGAGCATGACGCGAAGCGCGCGCTTCGGTCGATGCTCCGCAGGGATCGGGCGATGCTCCACACTCTCTCGTCGATGCTCCATGCGGAGCGTCGTGCGATCCCTTCGCAGCATCGCGTGATCCCTTCGGAGCATCGTGCGATCCGCCCGGAGCATCGCGCGATCCCCTCGGAGCGTCGGGCGATCCTCGAGGATCGCGCCACGATCCCTTCGGAGCGGGCGACGATGCGCCCGGAACCCGCTCGCGCAGGCCACGTGCAACCATGCGACACGCCCCGGGAATTCCGAAGGCGCCAGAAATCGTGCTCGAAGCGCGCGATCGAATCGCGACTTTTACGATTAACGGGATGAAGGGGATCGAGGGGACGAAAAAAAGAGTGAGGGAAAACCCCGCTCATCCGTCCACACCCCTCAGGAACGCACGCGATTCGCAAAAAAGTCGGGGATGAAATCCCGATTCGATCGTCCACACCCAGTGAGAGACGGGCCTGCTGGCCCACAACAGGAGAAACCGCCACGGCTACCACCAAACGCAGCAGCAAGTACATCGCGCAGCTCATCGCTTACATCGCGGGCATCGGGAAGCACTACACGACGCCCACGAACCTTCCGCTCAACGGCGGCACGGTGTCCACCACGGAGATCGTCACCGAGTTCCAGGGTGCCATCGATGCCGACGCGAGCGCGAAGGCCGAGGAGAAGAAACGGCAGGCGGCGGTCGCAAACGCGAACGCCGCCGCGGTCGGGACCAAACCGCGAGCCAAGGCGTTCAAGAGCTACCTGCTCGGCGCCTTCGCGGGGAATCCCGAGGTGCTCGCCGACTTCGCGCTCGAAGAGCCGAAGACGGCGACGCTCACCAGCGCCGAGCGCAGCGCCGCCGCCGTCAAGGCGAAGGCGACCCGCACCGCGCTGGGGACGAAGGGACCGAAGCAGAAGAAGGACGCAAAGAAGGCGCTCGCCAACAAGCAGACGCCCGCAGCGCCCGCTCCGGAAGCCGTGCCCGCGGCGCCGGCTGCTCCGCCCGCGCCCGCCACGACACCGACGAAGTCCTGACGCGAGTCAGGCCTCGAGCGGCACCGGAACGCCGATCGCGCGGAGCACGGCCCGCTCGACCTCGGTGATCCGGTTGCCGCCGAGCGGCGAACCGAGCGGCTGTCGGCGCATGTCGTCCTTGTGCAGCGTCGTGATTTGCTCGCACTTCAGGACCGACGTCGCCGACAGCCCTCCCTCTCCTCTGCGCAGGCGCACGTGCGTCGGCGCGGTGGAGAGGCGCGTGGAACAGGGAATCACGATGACATCGGAGGCGAGCTCGTTCCTGACGTCGGGTGAAAGGACGAGCACTGGGCGCAGCTTGTCGAGATGCGCGAGGTACAGGTAACCCCTGCGCAGGTGGCCGGCCTTCGCCGGACCGGTCACCTGCGACCCCGCGTGCGCGGCGCGTCGTCGTATCGGACTCTCTTGGCGGCAGAGGAGAGCGCCTTCGACAGGACCTCCTCCTCGTCGTCGGGCTCTGCTCGGAGCGCGAGGTAGTACGCCGCGGTTGCCTCTTCGATCTCTCTGCGAGCGCTGGCGGTCGCGGCGCGACGCAGCCAGGTCTCGATGACGCCGCTCCTCGTGCTGCGATTCCGTCGCGCGTCGCGATCCACGAGAGCGACGAGGTCGGCGGACAGCGTGAGGCTGACCTTGAGCTTGGCGGCGGCAGTCATGCCGCCAATCCTACCATGTATCCTACTACTGCGTTTCGCCGCCCACGTACTCGTCGGGCCAGTCGTCGCCCTCGAAGGGCCAGTACTCCTCGTTGTCCTCGAGGTAGCGCGCCGCGTTCAGCGAATCGACCGCGTCCTGCGGGAGGAAGCCGAGGCGGATCGCCTCGATCTCGACCTCGAGCGCCCGCTTGCGGCCGAGCACCGTCTCGATGCGGCCGAGGCGCGCGCGCCGGAGCAGGCGCGAGAGGCGCAGATCGAGCCGGTGCAGCGCGTCCTTCGCGAGCGCCGTCTCGGTGTCGCCGAGCTCCCTGCGGGCCGCGGCGATGCGCGTCTGCAGCTCCTGGCCCTTCGCCTGGTCCGAGCGCAGGAGGTCCGGCAGGTCGGCCCCCGCCGGCAGCTCGCCGTTCGCGCCCGCTCCGCCGGCGCCCGCCGCGGCCGCCGCCGCGCCGCCCTGCTGCAGGCGCGTCTTGAGATCCGCGAGCTGCTGCCGCAGCGCGTTCACTTGGTCGGCCGGCGCCCTCGCCGCCTCGAGGTCGGCAATCTGGTGCTCGACGCCGTCGATGGCCGCCCGCGCCTCCTTCGCGCGGCGCGCGTCGTCGTTCGTCTCGTCCGCCGTCGGGCGCACGCCGCCGTTGGTGGCGATCGTCCGCTGCATGTCGCCGATGGCCCCCACCGTGTACACGAGGCCCGACGCCTCGCGCTCGAGCACGGCGCGCCGCCGCTCGACGCGGTCGTACGCCGGATCGAGCCGCACGAGCGCCGCGATCGTCCGCATCACCTCGGGGCTCGACCCGCCGATCTCGGTCCCGCCCGCGTCGCTCCCCGAGTGCACCGCGGCGAGCAGCCGCGCCATCGCGACGTCGTTCTGCGAGATGCGCCGCGCGGTGTCGCGCACCGGCTCGTAGCGCGCGAGGAACTGCGTGAGCTTCGCGTCGGCCTCGGCGAACCGGCAGCGCGCGAGGTCGACCCACGCATCGAGCACCCACGCCTCGTCCTCGTAGCGGTGGTGCACGCCGAGCCCCTTCAGCTCGTCGAGCAGCTCGCGCGCGCCCTCGTAGTCCTTCTTCTCGTAGCGCGTGGTGGCGCCCTCGTAGAGCGCCTCGGCCAGCCGGTCGCTGTCGCGCGGCACGAGGTAGTAGTAGTAGCGCGCGTCGTCGTTGCGCCCCTGCTCGTGGGCGATGCGCCCGAGCCCCAGGCGCGCCAGATCGCGGATGGCGAAGAACTTCTCGTCCGCGAACACCGGCATCGTGTTCGCGCTGCGCTTGGGGTCGGCCACCTTGCAGAGCAGGTTCTCGCCTTCCTTGTAGCTGCCCTTCTCGACGTCGATGAGCGCCGAGAGATACGTCGCCTGCGCCCAGACGCGGCTCGTCTGCGGCACCTCGGCGTACGCGAGCAGCGCGCCGTCGGGATTGGCGGCGCCCTCCTGCGCGCGGCCGTTCATGTAGGCGATCTCGCCGCGCACCTCGGC
>DASVWO010000160.1:0-4763 GCA_036393165.1 Polyangiaceae bacterium
CGCGACCGAGCGCGCCTCCTCCCTGCGCCCGAGCTCCACGAGCAGCTTGCCCAGCGTCCCGCTCCAGAGCGGGAAGTCGGGCGAGATGTCGTAGGCGCGGCGTGCATAAGGAAGGCGCGCCGCTGCGTCGGGCAGCGCGGCGTCGCCGGTCGCGATGGCGTTGTACGCGGCGTGGTCCTCGGGAACCCACGCCGCCATCGCCCGCGCGATGGGTCCGTACGCCGGTTGCCCCAGGGCGGCCATGTACGGCGTCTCCCAGGTGTGGTCGCTCCGCGGCTCTTCGCGCAGCTCGCCGAGTGCGAGCTCGAGAGCGCTCCGCGGATCGCCGGCCTGGAACGCGAGCTGCGCCTGCGCCAGGAGGAGCGTCCGTCTGCCGACGGGCGACGACTCGGCGTCGCGGTACTTGCGCGCCTCCGCGGCGAGGGCGGCGCAGTCGGCGGTGCGCACGGTCTGGCAGTACGGAACGGCGCTCCGGGCGAAGGCCGCCGGCGAGGAGCGATCGAGGCTCACCGGGTCGAAGTGCTCGGACTCGACGAGAAGCGGGACCTGGCTCTCGACCTGAGCCTGCGTCCAGAGCGGACCGAGATCGGAGCGCCGTGCCCTCAGCTCGTCCAGCGCCGCGGCGGTCGACGCCGCCGAAGAGGCGAGGCTGTCGTGCCAGTCGTCCCACGCGAGGGCGAGATCGACGTCCTTGATGCCCGTCCACTTGGCGATGTCTTCGTCGACGTGCGTCGCACGTGAGAGGGCTTCCTCCTGCACGAGGTGGTGCATCGCATCGCGCACCGCGAGGTACACGTGGTGACCCGTGCCCTCGGCGCTCTCGAGGTCGTCGTCATCGTCGTGCGAGCGCAGGGTGAGGGCCACCTTGAATCCGCCCGCCGTCTTCTCCACCGTGCCGTCGAGCCACATGGTGGCCCGCTTCTTCGCTGCCGCGACGGCGCGATCGCGCGCGCCGGCCGCACCGTACGGATCGCGCGGGAAGTCGTCGGTCGGCTGCCGCGGGAGGTCGAGGAGCTCCGCGGGCACCACGACGCGATCGAGGTTCCCTCCGGCGAGGATCGCGGCCCGTCGGCATGCGACGTCGGACGCCGCGGCGCCGAGCCATCCGCTCGGCTCTTCGACCCCTTTCGCGACGAGCGGGGGGCAAGCGAGCAACGGTCCGCCGGAGCTCGCGAGCTTCATGGCAGCCGCGACGATCGATGCAGCCTCGGGAGGCAAGGCGGCGGAACCCGTGGGCGGTGAGTGATTGCCGCCACCCCTCCCCCCGGATCCACCCGATCCGCCGCCACACCCCGTGCGGAACGGCTTGATGACCGCGAGCGCGACGACCGCGAGGATCACGTACCGGAGCCACTTCCGCTTGGGCTTCGCTGCCTCCGCCATCTGCGCCGGTCCGGGCGTCGCGATCGACATCGGCACCGTGGGCAACGGCGGGGTCGGTGCCGGCGTCGGCGGCGCCGACGCTTGCCAAGCCGCTGGCGCTGGCGCCTGCGCTGGAGCTGAAGCCGGTGCAGCCAGATCCTCGGCGACCCCCTTCCCGTCCGCGTACCTTCGCGCCGGATCCTTCTCGAGGCAGCGGTCGATCACCCGCACGAGCTCCCAGGGCACACCCCGGACGACCGACGCCAGCGGCGGCGGAGGGTCCCGGTCGATCGCGATGATCACTTCCGCCACCGAGACCCCGTCGAACGGTCGCTTTCCCGCGACCATCTCGTAGAGCACGATCCCCAGCGAGAACACGTCGCTCCTCGCGTCGATCGGCCGCCCCTTGGCCTGCTCCGGCGACATGTACTGCGGCGTCCCGAGCAGCACCCCCTCGCGCGTCGCCGTCTCCCCCCGCTCGATCGCGCTCGGCGTCTCGATCCCCGACGCTCCCGGCCCGGTCACCTTCGCGAGCCCGAAGTCGAGCACCTTCGCGTGCAGGTCCTCGCCGATCATCACGTTGTCCGGCTTGAGGTCGCGGTGCACCACGCCGGCCGCGTGCGCCTTGGCCAGCGCCCGCGCGATCTGCAACCCGATGCGCACCACGCTCGCCGGCGGCAGCGGCCCGTTCTCGAGCATCGAGCGGAGGGTCACCCCCTCGACGAGCTCCATCGCGATGAAGACGCGGCCGTCCTCCTCCCCGATCTCGTGCACCGTCGCGATGTTCGGGTGCGCCACCGCGGCGGCGGCGCGCGCCTCGCGGAGGAAGCGCGAGCGCCGATCGCGGTCCTGCTCGAATCCTGGCGGCAACACCTTCAGCGCGACGGGTCGCGCGAGCCTCTCGTCCTGCGCGCGGTAGACGATCCCCATGCCGCCGCGCCCGATGCGGCCGACGATGCGGAAGTGCGCGATGCGCTCGGGGTCCCTCTCCCCGGATTGCTCGCTTCGCCGCTCCTCGACCACGGTCGCGATGCTACCAGGCCGCCTAGCGCGGCGTGGTCAGGGGCGACGCAGAGGAGGAAGGCGCCGGAGGCGGAGCCGGAGCTGGAACGGGACCCGCGCTCGCCGGGGGCTGGGGCGGAGGCGTCGTCACGTTCGCCGAGTGCGCGGGCGCGGGAGGCGCCGGCGGGGCGGAAGCCGGCGGCGCCGGAGGAGCCGCGAGCGGTGTTCGCGTGAGAACGACGTACTTGTGCTTCTTCACCGGCTCCGAGGGACTGGCGGTCGGCTCGCCGGCGACGTCGGCGATCTGGTAGGTCACGCGCTGACCGCAGCCCTCGACGATGTTCGCGAAGCCGTTCGGGTCGGCCCCGACGACCTGGATCGACGCGCGGTCGCACGGCAGATCGTGCGCGGCGCTCGCAAGGGCGGCGTCGCGCGCCATGGAGTTGTTCGACGCTACCTCCTCCTCGAGCCAGGCGCCGTGCGACGTGCCGTCCGTCGCCTCGTACTCGACGCGAAGCCTCGCCTGGCACGGGCCCGTCTCGCCCGCGGCGCTGCAGTCGTAGGTGACCTCCAGCCCGCAGCCGGTCACGTGGTAGCGCCCCTCGCTCCCCGGCTCCGGACGCACTTCGATCTGGTTCACCGGGCACCAGTAGCTCGCCGCGAACTCGTTGCGCACGAGGAGGGGGCGAGACTGCACGCACCCGGCGGACACGAGGAGGAGCGGCGGGAGGACGGCGAGCCCGAGCACGGCGAATCGCATGGAATCGCGAGGCTAACACGAGGGTCGGCCCGCGGCTTCGGCGCTACACTCGCCGGCGTGAAAAAGGGCGGCGTGGATGGCGTCACGGTGCTCGAGCGTGCGCCGAAGGTCGCGCGCGCACGCAAGTACGCCGTCGTCTTCTACAACGACGACTACACGACGAAGTGGTTCGTCGTTCAGGTCCTGCAGCAGATCTTTCACATGAGCGAGACCAGCGCGACGGCGCTCATGATGGCGATTCACGCGAAGGGCAAAGGGATCGCCGGCATCTACAGCCGCGACATCGCGGAGACCAAGGCCGATCAGGTGATGCGCCTCGCGCGCGAGTTCGGCATGCCGCTGCTCGTCACGGCGGAGCCTGACGCCGACGGCGACGAAGAGGAGTGAGCTCGATGGGAAGATTCGTCGTGGGAGTCTCGCTGGCGATCGCCGTGACCCTCGGCTGGGCCTGTGGCGGCGGGAATGCCGGTCGTCCGACCCTGCCGCCTCCCGAGTACGAGGAGCCCGCGCCCATGGCTTCGGGCGCCCCGGGTCCTTCGGCGGCGCCGGCTCCGGGCGCCAGCGCGACTCCCGCTCCCGCGGATGCGCCGCTCTCGACGCTCCCGTACACGCCGAGCCTCGATCCGGCGGCGATGGACAAGAGCGCCGACCCCTGCGTCGACTTCTACCAGTACTCCTGCGGCGGATGGATCAAGCACAACCCGCTCCCGGCCGATCAGCCGCGGTGGGACGTGTATTCGAAGCTCTCGGACGAGAACCAGCACTTCCTCTGGGGCATCCTCCTCGAGGACGCGCAGCCGCGCGCCGAACGCACACCGGTGCAGCAGAAGATCGGCGACTACTTCGCGGCGTGCATGGACGAAGCGGCCATCGAGTCGCGGGGCGCGGCGCCCCTGAAGCCGACGCTCGACGCGATCGCCGCCGTGGCGACCGTGCACGATCTGGCGCCGCTCGTCGCGCGCCTCCAGCTCGGAAGCCTGGGCTCCTACACGCGGCACATGCTCTTCGCGTTCGGGTCGGAGCAGGACTTCGACGACTCGTCGAAGATGATCGCCGTGGCGCGAGCGGGCGGCCTGGGGCTGCCGGACCGCGACTACTACACGAAGACCGACGCGCGCTCGGAGGACATGCGCCAGAAGTACGTCGCCCACGTGGGCCGCATGCTCGGTCTGCTCGGCGACGCGCCGGAGGTCGCTGCGCGCGAGGCGGGCACCATCATGGGCATCGAGACGCGGCTGGCGCAGGCGTCGCTCACCCGTGTCGAGCGGCGCGATCCGCACAAGGTGTTCCACAAGATGACGCGCGAGAAGCTGCAGGCGACGACGCCGTCGTTCGACTGGCCGGCGTTTCTCGCGGCCGTCGGCGCGTCGAAGGTGACGACGCTGAACGTGGCCGAGCCGGCCTTCTACAAGCAGCTCGAGACGGAGCTGAAGACCGTTCCGCTCGACGACTGGAAGGCCTACCTGCGCTGGCACGCGGCTCACGCGATGGCGCCGTACCTCTCGACGCCGTTCGTGCAGGAGGACTTCGACTTCTACAGCCACACCCTGCGCGGCGTGCCCGTGAACAAGCCGCGGTGGAAGCGGTGCGTGCAGTGGACCGATCGTCAGCTCGGCGAGGCGCTCGGCCAGGAGTTCGT
>DASVWO010000161.1:0-11509 GCA_036393165.1 Polyangiaceae bacterium
CGTGCGAAAAGGGCGAGCCGTGTTGGGGCATGACTAGCTCCCCCTGCCTGGAGGAGTGAGCCGACCCTCGCGTGCCGCGACGGCCTCTTTGATCCCGAGGCGCACCGCATCGGCGTCCGTGGACACGCCGGTGAGCTTCCGCAGCCGGGCGAGTAGCTCGCGGTCCTCGGGTCTCCAGCGGATGGTGGTGGGGGAGGGGGTCGCGGTCGCCATGCCGCGTATCGTATGTCTTCGCGGTATACGGTTAACGCTCCAGGATGCGTTTTCAGGTAGGGGGCGGCACTCAGGTACCCTCGATCTCGCGACGCGCCTCCCGCCCGTGCGAGGGTCGCGCGATGGCGATCTCGCGCGACCGAACGATGGCGCGGAAGGTGCGGCACACGCGCGCATTGCGCCGTCCCTGGGCGTGGGATACGACGCCCCAGTGCCCTGCGCGGCCGCTCGTCCCGGTCGCCGCCCTGGCTCGTAAGTGCCGGCCGGCGCAGCCGTTTTCTTGGCCCAGCCGTACCGGGTAGAGCAATCGTCCACTCGAGAGGCGACCCGTCGGCCGACGGGAACATCCGATGCAGTAGCGGGGTCCTACATCCGGCCACGACGGGGCCGCATGACCGGCTGAACCGCAGGTGGTATCCATGAGTCATGAGGGAAAGCGCGAGGTGCCCGAGGTGACCGGCATCTTCAACACCTGGGTGTTGGTGCATCCCGCCGAGGATCTTCCCGGCGCGTGGGTCGCGCATTCCCTCGAGTTCGACGTCGTGAGCCAGGGGACGAGCGCTGAGCACGCCCTGCGGATGGTCTCCGAGGCAGTTGGACTGGTGCTCCAGGAGGACGTGGAGCAGGCCCGAGACCCCTACGCTCGCCGCGCCCCCGTCGAGTTCTGGATGCAGCTCCAGCACATGCTTGAGCACGGCGAAAGCGCGCCCGTTGCCGAGCTTCTGGAGCGCGCTCGCACGGCCACGCACTGCTTGATCGCGATCCAGATGTTCGTGACGCCGAGATCGTTGCCGAGTGGCGACGCTCGCCCCAGCGTCCGCACGCCGCTCGCGGTGCGTGCGCCCGAAGAGAACGCGCATCCCTGTTGATCGATGCCGGCCCGCCTCCGCGAGATCGTCCTGATTTGCGCGGAGTTCGGGATCTCGGTCGAGAAGCCGAGCAGCGGTTCGCATTGGAAGTGCAAGCGCGATGGCTGTCGGACGTACCCGATCCCTGCGCACAATGGCGAGAAGTCGGAGATCTCCGACAAGTACATTCGCGCACTCTGTCGCAACTTCGATCTCGATTTCGACGAGGTGAAGCGACTGCTTGGGTGACACTGACGTGTCGATCGGCTTGCCGCTCCTCTACGACTGGTGCGGCGCGTGCGCGACGGTGGCGCGACCTACCGAGCTCGCGAGCACGACGCCGCACGGTGGACTCGTCGACTCCAAGGTGGCGCGCGACGGCGGCCACGCCCATCTCGTCGCCGGCAGGCACGATCACCATCTTCCCGAACGCCCGCTTCGACGCGCTCTTGGCGCCGAGGGCCTTCGCGGCGCGTAGCCGAGGATGGGGCTGACGATCTCCGCGTTGCGGTAGCCCGCCAGGCTCCCGTCGTGGACCGCGCGCCAGACGCGCCCGTCGGCGCCGACCGCCTCCCAGGCGTCGTTCCACGAGGAGCGCGCCGTGCCGCCGACAGCCGCGGCGATCGCGGGCCCCGAGCTCGCCACCCTGCCTAGCGGATCTTGTCCCGATCGGGAATGACCCGGCGCTCACTCCGGCTCGCCGGGATCGTGCTCGTCGTCCAGGTCGATCCCGTAGCTCTCGAGCAACCGGTACAGCGTGCCCGGGCTGCAACCGAGCGCCCGCGCGACGGCCCTCTTGTTGCCCGCGTACTTCCGCATGAGCGCTTCCACCAGCTCCTTCGGCGGCGATTGGCCGCCCCGCTCCGCCAGCGGCGGCTCCGCCCGGGGCTTCGGCAGGACCGGCCGATCCGCCGGCTCGCGCGCCCGCCTCTCCGTCTCCTCCGGCGGCACGTCCAGCGGTCCTCCGTCGCTCGCGTCGGCGGCGGCGATGAGGATGCGCTCCAGGTCGCGCACGTTGGCCGGCAGGTCGTGGTGCAGCATGTGCTCGACGAGCCGCGCGCTCACGCGCGGTTCGAGCCGTCCGCCGGGCCCCTCGGAGAGCAGCCGCTCCTTCTGCTTCTTCCGGTCCTTCTCCGGGGAGCTGCGCACCCGGGCGATGAGCAGGTGGCGAACGAGCTGCGCGATGTCCTCGCGGCGCTCGCGGAGCGGCGGCAGGCGGACGAGCGCCTTCATGCGCGCGCGGAAGTCGCGCCGGAAGACCTCGTCGCCGCGGTTGGTCGCTCCCACGAGGCGAAAGTCGGAGCGCCGCGCATGGGATTCGCCGAGCACGGTGTACTCCCCCTCGTCGAGGACGCGCAGCATCTGGGCCTGGGTCTCGGCGGAGAGCTCGCCGATCTCGTCGAGGAACAGCGTCCCTCCGTGGGCCGCTCCGACGAGGCCCGGGCGCGGGGGCGTGCCGGGGTTGGGGTAGTTCCTCAGGTTGCCGAAGAGCTCCGCGGCGACGAGCGTCTCGGGGATCGCCGCGGCGTTGCGGGTGATCCGCGGTCCGTTCGCGCGCGGCGAGCGCCGGTGGATGACTGCGGCGGCGAGCTCCTTGCCCGTGCCGCTCTCGCCGCGCAGGAGGACGTCGTCGTTCGTCGCGGCCGTCCGGGCGAGCTGCGCGCGCAGGGCCCACGCCGCCGGCGACTCGCCGACGATGCCGTCGGCGTCCGGCTCGCCGAAGGGGTGCAGCTCGCGCAGGCCCTCGGGAAGCGCCAGTGTCCGTGGGCGCACGACGCAGAGGAGCAGGAGCTCGCGCTTGAGCAGCAGGGTGTCGCCGGGACGCAGCACGCCCTGCGACGCGAGCTTGACGCGATTGACGTAGGTGGAGCAGCCGCCGATGTACTTCACCTCGAGGTGGTCGCCTGCGCTGCGCACCTCGAGCTGGCGCCGCGAGATGGTGTCGCCGGCGAGGATCTCCTCGTGCGGATCGACCGCCGGCGTCTCGCCGGGCCGATGGATGACGAAGTGCGCGAACCGCTCCGGCTCTCCGTCGCCGCGTCCGACGAAGAGCCGCTCGCCGAAGGGGAAGAAGGCGATCTGGCCGACGCGGTGGGGCTGCGAGGCCGACCAGGCGATGACGAGGGCGAGCGAGGGGAGCGCGGCTTCCTTCGCGGCGGTGCTGTCGGCTGCGGGGACGGTCGTCTTGGGGGTGCGAGGGGGCATGGGTGAGGTCTCTTACTTGCACGCCTCTTCGCAGTACCTCGCGCCGCACAGCACGAAGTCGTCGAGCATCTTCTGCGTCTGGCCGGACTGCTCCTTGCGGCACCGCTGCTTGCAGGCGTCGTCGTGGGCGCTGCACGCCGTCTCGCACGCGTACTGCGCGTCGCACGCCGGATCCGACGTGCAGCGAATCATCTGATCCGGGCAGCTCGCGAGCACGCACTTGCTGCACTCGGCCGACCGGCCCTGCCCTGCGCAATCGGCCATGCATCGCGTGTTGAGACAACCGAGGTACGGCGCCGCGACGGCGTGTCCTTCGGGGAACCTGCGGACGCAGGTGTCGCGGCAGCTCGCCTGCTGGGTGCACGCGCGGGTGCATGCCAGGTAATCGCCGCAGGCGCTCGACGCGTCGCAGGCGAGCATCGCGGCGCAGCAATTGTCGTTGCGGCATTCCTTGCAGAGGTTTCCCTTGTCGCGGTCGGCGAGCGGGCACACGGGCGCGGAGGAGGCGGCGGCGACCGCGGACGAGGCATGCTGGGCGGGGACCCGAGACCGGGCCGCGCGCACGCCGGCGTACGTCGCCACCGAGGCGGCAGCCAGAGCGGCCGTCGCCGCGACCGCGACGAAGCGCCGGCGGCGCGATCGCGGCGGAGGCGCCTCGCGGACCTCGCCGATCGACTGCGCCGTCGGCGCCGACGTGGTCGCCGCCGTCGCGGGCGGCACCGCCGCATCTCGCACTGCGGAAGGCGGCGCGTCGGCGACGGTGGCGTCGGCGCCGGGCGGCGGAGCAGCGCGTGCCGCGATCCGCTCGATACGATCGAGCGAGGCGCGGGCGGCGTCCGACCCGAAGGGAGCGATCCGCTTCGCGAAGGCGGCGACGCCGGGGAGCCGCCTCTCGAGATCCCGTGTGAGCGCCGCGCCGACCGCCTCGTCCAGCTCCTCGGCGACGTCGGCGCGCTGCGCCGGCAGGCGCGTGTAGAGGCCCCGGAGCACGCCGGCCGCCACCGTGCCGATCGAGTCGCCCGGAAACGGCGTCGCCCCCGCCAGCATCTCGTAGAGGATCACCCCCAGCGACCAGACGTCGCTGCGCGCATCGACGTGCTTGCTGGCCGCGAGCTGCTCGGGCGACATGTAGAGGGGCGTACCGACGGCGGCGGCGCTGGCGGTCACCGACGCGTCGCCTCCCGCCATCGACTTGGAGATGCCGAAGTCGAGCACCTTCACGAAGGGCATCCCGTCCGATCCCGTCGTCACGTAGAGGTTCGCGGGCTTGAGGTCGCGGTGGACGACGCCGAGCTGGTGCGCGTCGGCGATCGCCTCGCACGCCTGGAGGAGCAGATCGACCGCGCGGGCGACGGGCAGGGGACCGCGCTCGCGGATCTCGGCGGCGAGGTCGCGGCCCGTCAGGTACTCCATGACGATGAACGGGGCGCCGCCGTCGGTGCCGACGTCGTAGACGCGCGCAACGTGCTCGTTCTTGATGCGCGTGGCGATCCTCGCTTCCCGGAGGAAGCGGGCGGCGCTCGCCGGGTCGGCGGCGAGCGCGGGCTGCAGGAACTTGAGGGCGACGAGCTCCCCGAGCTCCCGGTGGCGCGCGGCGACGACCACGCCCATCCCGCCGCGGCCGAGCACGCGCGTGATCTCGTACTTGCCGAGGATGACGGCGCCGACGTCGAAGCTGGCCAATGGTCCTTCCCCCGGGCGGTGAACGGCAGGCGGATATAGCAGGCGCTCCTTCGCCGGGTGTCTGGACACTTTTTCGCGACGAGATTTCGCGCAGTTGCGCGCTCCGGCCCGTGGGACCCGCGTTGCGACGGGGCCCGGTCATCAGCAGCGCAGGCTCGCCAGCGCGTAGACGCCACCCCGCTCGACCCACGGGATGATCCTCGGATCGAACCACGGCACGTTGGCCCAGTTGAACCCACCGTAGCCGTAGAGCATCGTCATCTCACTTCAGGTTGCCGGTTGAACGTCACACGACGAGGAGCGGGATGGTCGGGTCCAGGCGCCTGATGTCGCCCGGGTCACTCGTCACGACAGCCTGTCGTGCACGCCTTGCGCACACGACGACATGAGCATCCGTGATGTCGCTCGTGCGAGTACGGGCGAGCACGACGCCGACGCGGGTCGCATCCGGTCCGTCGAGAGCGGCGAGCCTCGTGGTGGGTTGCCGGATGAATCGTGAAAGCCGCGCTTGTTTGGCAGGACTGCGAATCACCTGGGCCAGGGCCGTGGTAGGCACGGTCACCTCGGCACTCGTTTGGCGCGCGCGAGCGAGAAGCACCAGGACGCGCCGGTCGTTTCGGTCGAGGGCGATGAGCCCTCCGGCGTCCAGCGTCACTCCGCTCATGCGGCGCTCCGTCGCCGCTTGCTCGGGCGCGCCTTCAGGATTGAGTCCGCCCACGCGCGCTCCTTCTTCGTCAGTGGGCCTCCCGTTTCTTCGAGCGCCTGATCGAGCATGGCCCCCCAGCCGGCGACGTCGTTCAGTGCAACCCCCACCGCGTGCTGGATGAAGCCCGAGACGCTGGACGCAGCGCCTGACTGCACGAGCTTGCGCACGGCTGCGAACTGTTCGTCGTCGAGGGTGATCGTCACCTTTTTCGTCGCCATACCAATTGCCATACCATTAGCCGCCGTCGCGGTCGATGCCAGGTGGCAGCCTCGGCGCGCGGATCCGCATCCGAAAGACGTCAACGCCGGGGATAGGGCCGTAGAGGCGGGCCACGGCTCGCGGTCAACCGATAGCGCGGTAGAGAAGACGTGTTACTCGTCCGGTCCCGTTCCGTCTCATGGCAGCGTTATTTGTTCAACGGAACGCGCCGACAAGTTGGCACTGCGATGCGCCCAATGAAGCGGCTCCCTCCGAACAATGTCACACTGCCGTGGTGATCGTCATCGCACGACGCGGCCTGATTCTCGGAAGCCTCTTGGCGTGGGTGGTTGCTCCGAGCCCCCTGGGCTGCGGAAGGAGCGAAATCCTCGGCGACCGTGGCGACAGCCCCACCGACGCTTCGGGCAGCTCGAGTGGCACCTCGAGTGGCAGCTCGGGAGACGGCTCCGGCTCGACCAGTGGATCGAGCTCTGGCACCAGCGAGAGCGGCGGCTGTGCGATGGACTGCACGGGAACATGCATGGGGGAGCAGTGCGTCGTCACGCTTGCTTCGCCGGGCGCGGTCGTCGGACTCGCCATCGACTCGACGTATCTTTACTGGACCGACGGCGCCGACCCGGGCAACGTCATGAAGATCGCGCTCACTGGAGGCAGCCCGATCACGCTCGCCTCGGGTGTTCACGGCCCATTCTTCATCGCAGTCAATGCCACGAGCGCGGCGTGGACGGACATCGGCGACGGACCCAGCATGGGGGGCGACGTCGCGACCGTGGCGCTTGCGGGCGGCGCCGCGAGGGTGCTCGCAACGATGCTCAACCGGCCCCAGGCCATCGCGATCGACGACACCGAGGTGTACTGGGCCAACGGCGGGGGATGGATCACGCGGATGGATCTCACCGGCGCGGGCGCTCCGATGACCATTGCTTCCGGGCAAGGCAATCCCGTCGGCATCGCAGTCGGACCGGCGTCCGTGTTCTGGACCAACAACGCTGCGGGTGGGGCGGGTGGGGTGGTCAGCGCACCGAAGGCGGGTGGGCCGCCGACGGTCCTGGCGCCCGGCATGGGGCCCTACGGCATCGCGCTCGACGCGGCCAATGTGTACTGGGCGGATCGGAATGCTGAGACAGTGATGCGCCTCCCCCTTGGCGGCGGAACCGCGGTCACCCTCGCTACCGGTCAACAGGGTGTCCAGTACCTCGCCGTCGACGCGACGCAGGTGTACTGGACCGATAGCGTCGGCGGGAACGTCATGAAGATCCCCCTCGCGGGAGGCACCACCACGACACTCGCGTTCGGGCAGAACCAACCCGGGCCGATCGTCGTCGGTCCGACGCTCGTGTACTGGGCCACCTACGACGGCAAGCTGATGTACACGACGAAGTAGGCCCGGGCGGTCGTACTCACGGTGAGGCGCGGCCGCACCGGCGGCCGATGGTTCGTCTTCATGCTTCGCGATTGCTGGTCCCGCTCGGAGGAACGGGGCGCGCGCTGGTGGGCCCGGTCGCGCACCGCGGGCACCAGACGCCGCTCTTGATGGCCGTGGCCAGCGCGTCGAACCGGCCCCGCACCGTGAATCAACGCGAACGGCGAGAGAGTAGGTAGTGGAAGAGGGGGTCGCGTGGCGAGGAGCGCGACAGGACGAGCGAGAGGGGAGGCGTCCCAGCCGAATTACACTCTCATGGCAGCGTTATTTGTTCAACGGAACGCGCCGACAAGTTGACCACATTCAAAGACACACCGCCGCCTCGGGCGGTGGGGCAGCACCCTCAGTCGGAGCTCGGGTCTGCGAACAGGTCGGTGGGATCCCTCGCTCGCGCGGCGCGCGGCGCGTCGGTGGGAAGTCCGAGCCTCTCGAGCACGAGCCGAACCGCCACCGCGTCGGTCACCTCGCCGACAGGTAGCCGCGCAGCTCCTGCTCGACGTATCGCGGGATGGGCGCCTCGTACGTCTCGCGCGCCTGGGGCGAGGAAGGTCTCGAGCCAATCGCGCACCACGGCATAGGGGACCGTTTCGGTCGGACGGCGGGGGCGGTAGGCCAGGCGTGGATCGAATCCATCCACGTCGAGCAGGAGCGGCTCGAGATCCGCGACATGTTCTCGAGGGTGAAGCTCCCCGCCCCCGGGGGAGCGTTTGGACACATGTGTCCTTGAACACATGTGTTCCGTGGACGCTTCGTGAACACTTTTCGGGACGGGATTTCGCGCAGTTGCGCCGCTCCGGCCGTGGCACCCGCGTTGCGATGGGGCGCGGTCATGAACACGCACCTCGAGAAGCTCGCAGACCGCCTGTACAACGACGCCAACCGGAGCGAGAGGCAGCTCGCCCTCATCCGAAAGATCGCCGCCACCGGCGACCCCGAGGCCATCGGGGTGCTCGCCGGAGTGATGGACACCCCTGGCGTCATCGGCCGCGCGGCGGCCCGCGCCATTCACTCCACGTTCGGACAGCTCGCGTACGAGCCGATGAAGCGGCTCGTCGAGGAGAGCGTGGACGAGGACCAGATCCGCAACGCGTACCGGGTGCTCGCCGCGCTCGGCGACGCGTACGCCCGGCGCGCCGTCCGCGCCCACTGCTGGGCGGACCTCGAAGAGGAGGACCGCCGCCTGACCGTGCTCCTCGAGGACGCGGGCTGAACCGCCATGCCCGCCATGAACCACTTCCCCCTGCTTCCGAGCGACCGCCACTTCCGCATCACGCACGACCCGAAGCTGCGCGTCGCCTACGTCTACCTCGTCGACCGCCGCGTGAGCGGGGGCTCCCACCGGAGCGTCCAGGCGCTCGACGGCAGCGTCATCATCGATCTCGACAAGGCCGACCGCGTCGTCGGCATCGAGTTCCTCGACACGCGGCGCCTGCACCCCGAGACGCTGGCGGAGGCCGAGAAGCCGGCGCCCGAGCCGGAGGACTTCCTCGACGAGAAGGACCGGCAGGTGCTCGCCGCGTGCCTCGGGGACCGGCACGCGCAGCAGGTCCTCTGCCTCGAGCACCACGAGGGGCTCGTGAGAGACGCGTGCGAGGTGCTCGGCAAGCACCGCAAGCCCGACGCCGAGGACGTCGTCGCGGGCATGTGGGAGCGGCTCGTCGCGGGCGAGTACCGGCCGCCGATGATCCGGGGGGCGGGCGTCGTGTGGCTGCGCCGGCTCGTGAAGTCCGCGGCGGCCGAGATCGTACGGCGCGGAGGTGCGCGATGAGCCCCGTCGCGCCGCTCACGCCCGCGGAGCTCATGGTGCACCCGCACAACACGCGGGTCATCCGCAGGACGCTCCTCGAGAACAGCACTCCCGAGCGCGACCTCGACGACGCGACGCAGGACGTTTACGTCAAACTGCTCGAGGCGTTCGCGCGCGGCGACGCGCCGGCCGATCTCGGCGAAATGTCGGCATTCTCCACCACGGTCGCGAAGCGTCACGCGATCGACGCCCTGCGCAAGAAGGAAGCGGACGCCCGCGATCTCGCCGAGCCGTGCGAAGCGAGCAAGTACTACCCTCTGCGCCCGCTCTACGAGCAGCGAGACCCGGTCGAAGCCGGCCGGCAGCTCGAGGCGCTCGCCCAGCTCTTTCGCGAGGGCAGGATGCCCGAGCACGGCGTGGACATTCTCGAGGGCGTCGCCTCCGGGTGCTCGTACGCGGAGATCGGAGAACCCCTGAAGCTCACCGCGGCCTGCGTCAGGGCGCGCATGCGCCAGATGAGGAAGGTCTATCGCCGCCGCATGGTCAAGCTGGGGCTCTGGCCGGACATGCCACCGCTGCGCGTCGTCGCCGTGAACTCGGGCGCGATCGGTCGGCTCCGGAGGGTCGCCTGATGGGCGCTCGAGAAAAACGATACGCGCCCGAACAAATCGCGACCGCGATTTCGCGATCCCACGATATCTACCAAGTGAGAGGTCCGGAAGCCGGGGACGGCGTTCACGCTCCCGGCACCGCGCAAAGAGGACCCTCGCTCGTCCGACCGGATCCCCGTCACGGCGGACAGGATCCCGCACGCGTCCGACGCGACTTCCGGCTTCTTCGGTCGGACCAGCGTCGTCTCCGAGCCGACCACATACAGGTTCGGTCCGAGCTGTCGCGCGGCCGACTGAAAGACCGGCGCGACAGACCGAACCAGCAGGGGGGCGGACCGGAGATGACAGAGGTCGAGTCCGACGTGATGGAGATTCGGTCTGCCGCGCAGATCGTCCGACTCGACCAGCAGCGTTTCCAATCCGACGCGTCGAGGTTTCAGTCCGCCATGTCGGAGCTTCAGCCCGACGCTTCGGAGTCTCATTCCGTCCTCTCACATGTCCAGTCCGACGAGCGGCGGGTCGGACCGAGATTGTCGGGGCGCGGTCTCGCCGCGTCGGGGTTCCGACCGAACCAGCCGCTCGTCCGACTCGCCGTGACGAAGGTCGCAACGAAGATCCCGCTTCTCCGAACGAAACAGCGGGGGGTCGGACTGAAAGTGTGCGGGATCCCGTCCGACGAGCGCGGGATCCAGTCCGCGATGTCGCGACTCCAGTCCAGAGCTTCGCTTTTCCGACTTACCGAGTCTTTCTTCGCTTACACAACGCAGTTTTCTCGAACAGATAGGAGATCGGTCCCGTGGCAAACCCAAACACGAAACCTCGCAGGAGCTTGGCGGTCCTCGACCTGCCCAAGCGCATCAACGTCCTCATCACGTACGCCGACAACGTCGTGACGAGGATGACGGGCAACGCCTACTTCCCGAGCCCCGCTCCGGCGCTCGCGGCGGTGAGCGCGGCCATCACGGACCTGCAGAACGCCGAAACCGCGGCGCTCGCCCGCACCAAGGGCGCCGCGGCCACGCGCAACGCCAAGCGGGCGGCACTGGTCAGCATGCTCCAGCAGCTCCGCACGTACGTGCAGACCGTCGCGGAGACCAACGAGGAGAACGCGCCGGCCATCATCCAGAGCGCGGGCATCGCGGTGAAGAAGACCGCCACCCGCAAACCCCGCGTCTTCGCGGCGCTCGCCGGAGCGGTCTCCGGCACGGTGAAGATCGTCGCGCCCTCGGCCGGCCGTCGCGTCTCGTACGCGTGGCAGTACTCGACCGACGGCAAGACGTGGATCGACCTGGCGCTCACGCTCCAGGCCAAGGCGACCCTCGCTGGGCAGACGCCGGGCACGGTCCTCCAGTTCCGGTACCGCTGGGTCACCAAGACCGGCGAGACCGACTGGTCCGCGCCCGTGACGTTCACCGCCAAGTAGAGCGCATCTCCGCGGCACCGCCGCGACGGCGTTCTCTCCCCTGAACAGAGCGTGCTGACGCTCCGGCCCTCGGCTCCCCCGCTTCATGGCGGGTGCAGCCGGGGGCCGCTTTCTTTCATCGAGCTGCAGGGGCGCCAGGCCGGCGGGGGACCCGCGCCGCTCCTCATGTTATGTCATGTGACATGACATGGCGGCGGAATTGGGAGATCGCCGCCCCCCTCCCCCGGCAACGCCCCCGGACGAAAAACATCGGAGCCACTCGCTGTCAGCAGATGCTCGGCGCGAGGAGGAACGCATCCACCTCGCGTGAGAGCTCCTCGGGGACCTCGTTGGCGAGGGAGTGACGTGCCCCCTTCACGACGCGCAGACGCGCGTTGGGCAGGAGGCTCACGAGACGACGGACGCCCTCGCCCATGCCGAGCGCGTGATCC
>DASVWO010000162.1:0-2161 GCA_036393165.1 Polyangiaceae bacterium
GGCCATGTACTCGGGCGTCCCGAAGATGGCGAACCCGCGGAGCGCGCGCTCCTTCTCGGTGGGCTTGCGGTCCGAGCCCTGCGTGAGCGCCGTGGCGACGCCGAAGTCGAGGAGCTTCACGTCGCCCCCCGCCGTGAGGAAGAGGTTCTGCGGCTTGATGTCCCGGTGCACGAGGCCCGCCGCGTGCGCCGTCGAGAGCGCAGTCGCGGCCTTGATCGCCACGCGCACGGCCTCGCGCCACGAGAGCGGCGCGCGCGCGAGGGCGACGTCGAGCGTCTCGCCCGTCAGCAGCTCCATCGCGAGGTACACGCGGCCGTCGAGCGACTTGCCGAAGTCGAGGATCTGCACGAGGTTCGGGTGCGCGAGCTTCGCCACGGCGCGCGCCTCGCGCCGGAAGCGCTCGAGCGCCGCGGACGAAGCCGCGTGCTCCGGGGCGAGCACCTTGAGCGCCACGTGCCGTCCGAGCTCCACGTGCTCGGCCTGCCACACGACGCCGCTCGCGCCCTCGCCGATCTTGCGCAGCAGCTTGTAGGGCGTGCCGAGCACCATCGCGGGATCGTTCGGCGTCAGCGCCTTGGCCATCGCCTGGCTGATGGGCCCCGCGTCGGGCGTCTTCGCCGGCTGCACGCTCTCGTCGAGCACGTCGCGGGACTCGCGCAGGAGCCGCGCGAACTCCGCCCGCGAGCGCCCCGGCTCGTGCGGCCAGAGCTTGCGCATCAGCGTCGTCACGCGCGCCCGCACGCCGCGCTCTTCGCCCTTGTCGGCCGGCGCCGCCGCGAGCACCTTCGCCAGATCCGGCACGGCCAGCGACGCCCGCGCGTAGCGGTCGTCGGGGTCGTTCCTCGTGAGCCGGGCGATGACCTCGTCGAGCTCCGTCGGCGACCCGCACAGGTGCGCGACGCGGGGGATGATGACCTTGCCGGCGGCGGCGTCGTCGAGGTGCCGCTGCGGGTCCGAATTGAGGAAGCGTCGCCCGGCGCAGAGCTCCCAGAGCATGATCCCGAGCGCGTAGAGGTCGATGCGCCCGTCTCCCACCTGCTGGCGCGCGACCTCGGGGGCGACGTAGCCGGGCTTCGCGAAGACCACGCCGGCCACGGTGTGGCAGCGCCGGTTGTGCCCGCGCGCCGTGCCGAAGTCGATGAGCTTCACCTCGCCCGCGTAGCCGACCATCACGTTCTGCGGCGACAGGTCGCGGTGCACGATGCCGAGCGGCGACCCGTCGGGCCCCGGACGCTCGTGCACGTGCGCGAGGGCCTGCGCGATCTCGATGGCGACCGCCACCGCCTCGGGCCAGCCGATCTTCACGCCGGCCTGGATGGCGCGCTGGCGCACGTCGCTCAGGCTGCGCCCCTCGACGTACTCGACCACCGTGTACGGCTCGCCGTTCTCGTCGGTCGCCGCCTCGAGCACCTGGGCGACGCCCGGGTGCTGCAGCTGCGACTGCACGCGCGCCTCGTCGAGGAAGCGCGCGAGGAACGACCCGTCGTGGATGTGGTCGCGCCGCACCGTCTTGACGATGCACGGCCGCTCCGCTCCCTCGATGCCCGTCGTCGCGCCGAGGTACACGTCGCCCATCCCGCCGCGTGCGACGAGCTTGAGCAGCATGCGCCGGCCGAGGATGCGCGGGAGCTCGAGCGGATCCGCGGACGACAGGCCCGTCGACGAGACCGTGGCCGAAGCGTCGCCCATGTCGAGGCCACGGTAAGGAGGAGGCAAGCGTGCGGCCAAGTTTTGGTAGCCTTGCTAACTTCGGAGCGGATGCCGCGCGTCCTCTACATCGCCCGCCACGGGGAGACGGACTGGAACGTGGCCGGCCGCTGGCAGGGGCACACGGACGTCCCGCTCAACGCGAACGGGCGCACGCAGGCGCTCGCCATCGCGGCCGCCCTCCGCGGGCAGACGTTCGCGGGAGTCGTCGCCAGCGACCTCTCGCGCGCGCACGAGACGGCGCGCATCGTGGCCGTCGAGCTGGGGCTGGCCGTCTCGTACACCGATCCGGACCTGCGCGAGCGCCACTTCGGCCCCTTCGAGGGGCTCACGCGCGACGAGTGCGCCTCCTACCACCCCGACGAATGGCGCGCGTGGATCCTCGACAAGGTGGCCCCGGGCGGCGGCGAGAGTCAGGAGGAGCTCTCGGTGCGGGTGCAAGCGGCCGTCGGGC
>DASVWO010000163.1:0-13214 GCA_036393165.1 Polyangiaceae bacterium
CAAGTGGACACGTTGTCGATCAAGGGCGTGGCTGCGCGGGACAAGAAGCACCAGGACCTCAGGGCGACCCTCGAGCAGCTGGCCGTGTACGTCGAGACGATCGCGAACGCCAATCTGGAGAACGCGTTCGCCATCATCCAGTCGGCCGGTATGTTCGTGAAGAACACGCGCGGCCGCTCGGCGGTCATCTTCCACGCCGAGGTGATCGGCCGCCCTCCCTTCGAGATCCGGGTGTTCGCACCCATGGCCGCCAATCGTGCGGCCTACGAGTTCCAGTACCGCCTCGACGGCGACGAGACGTGGCTCCCGTTCCCTCAGCCGGCCACCGACCAGGCGAGGGCGACACTCCCGCTCCGCGGGTTGCCGCGCGGGACGGTCGTGCACCTCCGGTACCGCGCGACCGTGAAGGGCGTCACCAGGAACTGGAGCCAGATCTCGATCACGCTCGAGTAGCAGTGGAGGCGCAGGGAATCGAACCCTGGTCCGAAAACGGCTCGCCCGCGCCTCTACGTACGTATCCGACAGTTTTCGTCGCACCTCGGGCCGCCTGTCGGCGGGCTGCCCGTGGCGCCAGTCACCTGTTTGTCTTCGCCAGCCCGTCCGGTGACCCGGCGTTCGGCTATCCAGCTCGTTTGCGCCCTCGGGAGAGTGCTGGAGGACTCTTCCCTCGGACGGCGTTCAGTGCTGTTTAGGCAGCGAGCGCGAGTGCGTTATCGTTCGCAATCAGACGTTCCGCGGGTTTTTACGTGGGCCTGCGGGCCACGGTACGCAGCAACGAGTCCGTCGTCTCCGTCGAAACCGATCGCCCCCTTGTGGTGGGTTGTGTGACCCTCCCAATTTAAGCGTTACGGCGAGAGCTGCAAGTACGGCACGGTCGCGCTCAGTCGAGCGACGCGCCCAGGGCCGCGGTGCACGCCGCGATGCGCAGGAGGCGCTCGCGCTCGAACGGAGAGACGAGAAGCGACCCGCACGCGTCGTCCACGAAGAGGGCGATCTCGGCGTGCGCCCGGGCAATGGCGCCAGCGATGGCACCGTCGACCGCCTCGACGAGAACGCGATCGTGGTGCGCGTGCTGCCGGTGAGCGCGTGCCCGCAGCACGGCGGTCTCCACCTCGGGGGCGCACGGATTGGTGCACTCGAACGACACGCGCGCGTGGCGCAGGTGCTCGAAGACCATGCGGGCCACGCGCCCTGCCACCGCGGTGTCGCGCAGATGCACCGCAGCGTAGGCGCAGGCGTCGGCCAGATCGCTCTCGCGTTTTCGCACGGCCGCGAGCACCCACGAGGTCTCTCGCTCGACCGAACGCTCCTGCGTCATCAGACGCGGCCTCCCGCGAGACGCACGACCGCCGCCGCGATGCCCGGGACGGCCGCCGCCATGTGGTCCACGTCGGGCTCGACCAGCGAGATCCCGCCGCCGACGCGCCGCCAGGGCGATCCGTCGGTGAGCGTCACCACGGGCCATCGCTCGCGCAGCCGGCGCATCGCCGGCGCAGCCTGCCCGTCGCGTTGCAGCCATGCGGGCAGCCACAGGGCGCGCACGGGAATCCACGATTCGGCCCGAACGGCGTCGCGCACGGCACGCACCATCGGTCCTGCGCGCAGGTCGCCGACGACGAGCAGGCGCGCCTGCGAGCGGCGCTTGCGGTTCGCCGCGCGCGCGAGGTCCACGCGCGCCAGGTAGAGCATCGCGTGCACCCGGGCCGCCTCGCCGTGGAGACGCTCGACGTACGCACCGACGGCCTGCGGCGACGCCAGCGCGACGAACCGGATGGTGCGCTTCGTCCGCGCCGCGTGCAGCGCGCGAAGCACCGCGAGCAGGACGACCACACCGCTCACGTCGTCCGCGTCGTACCGGCAGGCCACGACGACGCACGGCTCCTCCGCCGCGCCTCGCACTTCGCACTCGAGGTTGCGCGCCGCCGCCAGCCCGAGCGCGGGCTCCCGCATGACGCTGCGCCCGGCGTCGAGCATGGCGCGAGCGACGATGTTCTCTCGGTCGGACGCGAGCCGGGTCAGCCGTTCGACGTCGATGCGCAGCGAAGCGCGCAGGTCGTGCGCTTGCTCGAGCGCGGGCTTGCGCGGGGGCGTGCCGAGATGCGACGTCGGCGTCCAGCTCGGCGCGTCGCTGGCGGGAAACGTCTCGTCGACGGCCTCGTCCACCGGGTCCTGCCCGGGCCGCGTGGGATCGGTAGGGTGCGCCATGGGAGACCCGCGTGCACGTGCATCGGGTCTGCCAGCGTTTCCAGGTCAGCCGAGAGCCTTGCTGATCCGCTCGCCAAGCTTGGCGCAGCACGACTCGTATCGGAGATCCGCGGCCCCGCGCTGGTCGAAGTGCACGTGCACCTGCGTGGCCGTCTGGTGGTGGACGGGGCACCGTATGGCCGCGAGGCGCTTAGCCACGTCCTGCGCGGCATTGCGCATGGGACCCGCGATGCGGCCGTCGGAGACCTCCTCGATGGGCACCGTGCGGGAGCCGAGCGTGACCGTCACGCGGACCGGGAGCGTCGTGGACATGACTGCTACTGTAGCCGGTGTGAGCCTGCCGGGCGGCGCCCTCAACTGCGAGGAGCTGGAGACGCTGGCGCGAGAGCGCCTGAGTCCCCTAGCGTACGACTACTATGCGAGCGGCGCGCTCGACGAGCGCACCCTGCGCCACAACGTGGAAGCTTGGTCGCGGATCCCGATCCACTACCGCGTTCTCGCCGACGTCTCGGCGCGCGACGCGGCCACGGTCGTCCTCGGAACGCGCGTGTCGATGCCCGTGCTCGTCGCGCCGACGGCGTTCCACAAACTGGCTTGCGCGGACGGCGAGCTGGCGACGGCGCGTGCCGCAGCGCGCGCCGGGACCATCATGACGCTCTCGTCGCTCTCGAACACGCGCGTCGAGGAGGTCTGCGCGGGCTGCGTCGGCGGGACGGTGTGGTTCCAGCTCTACGTGTACCGGGATCGCGGCGCGACGGCGGCGCTCGTCGCACGGGCCGAGGCGGCCGGGGCGCGCGCGCTCGTGCTCACGGTGGACGCGCCGCTCCTCGGACGTCGCGAGCGCGACGTCCGCAACCGCTTCCACCTGCCGCCGGGACTGCGCGTCGAGAACATGACGGCCGCCGGCCACGGCGACGTGCTGGAGCCGCAGGCCGACAGCGGTCTCGCGACCTATGTGGCGAGCAAGCTCGATCCCGCGCTCTCGTGGAAGGACGTCGCGTGGCTGCGGTCGATCACGAAGCTGCCGGTGCTCGTCAAAGGTCTGGTGCGCCCCGACGACGCCGTCCGCGCGGCCGACAGCGGCGCCGCGGGCGTCGTCGTCAGCAACCACGGGGGACGACAGCTCGACGGCGCGCCGGCCACCGCCGAGGTGCTCGGTGCCGTCGTCGATGCCGTGCGCGGGCGCGTCGAAGTTCTCGTCGACGGCGGCGTGCGCCGTGGGGCCGACGTGCTCCGTGCCCTCGCGCTGGGCGCGCGCGCGGTGCTCGTCGGACGACCCATCCTCTGGGGCCTCGCGGTCGCTGGCGAGGACGGCGCGCTCGGCGTGCTCGAGGCGATGCGAGAGGAGCTGGATCAGGCGATGGCGCTCGCGGGCTGCGCGCGCGTCGCCGACGTGACGCGCGAGCTGCTCGGCTAGCACCGCCGTCGAGGTGGAGTGAGGGCGCGGCCGCCCTCAATTCCACCGCTATGTTATGTCACATAACATGACATGCGGACCGGCATGGGTCCGCCCCGCCCGCAGACCGAGGCAATGCGCGTGCTCGCTAGGCCATCGGCTCGTGCGGCACGTTCGGGTCGGGATGAGCGCGCCAGATGCCCGGCTCGTCCATCACGAACTCGAGGACGTCTCCCTGCTCGCTCCTCAATTGAACACGCAGGGGAGGTCCCGGCGCCCACGACCACTCGACGACGTCCCAGCGGCGGACGTCCTGCTCGAGCTCCCTGGCGAGGGAGGTGCTGCGGAACCGTTCGAGGTTGCGGCTCGCGTCCAGGCTGACGTTGCGGCTGGGGAAGTGGAGCATGGTCGCACGGCATGCATGGGGCCCGTCGCTCGCACCGCAAGGGGCCGGCGCGAGGCTGACCTATTGCGGGTTTTGCGGGTTGCGGGCGCCGCCTCAGGCCGATAGCGTCGTGCTCGATGATCCGCGTCGGCATGCTGCTCTTCGCTCTCTCGCTGTTCGCCTGCCACGGCTGCAACCAGGACGGCAGCGGTCCTCCTGCGCAACCCTCCGGTGGTCCAGGCGCCGCGCCGAGCGGTGCCGCCGGTGGCGAGACGGTCATCCACGCCGAGGACGACGGCAAGAGCTTCGACGTCGCGCGTGGCGGCATGGTCACCTTCAAGCTCGCGACCAACGCCGGCACCGGATACACGTGGACGCCGGCGCCGGGTGTCGATCCCAACGTGCTCGCGCCGCAAGGCGGTCCGACGAACGAGCCCTCCTCCGATCAGCCCGGCGCGCCGTCGCTCGTCGTCTATCACTTCCTCGCGAACGCGCCGGGGTCGGCGAACGTCGAGATGGACTTCAAGCGCCCCTGGGGAAACCAACCCCCCACGCGCGCCGTGCACGTGGTCGTCAACGTTCACTGAGCTAGGGCTTCAACGTCACCGGGGCGATCCAGAGGATCATCCCGGTCTGGTCGTTGCCGACGAACATGCGGCCGTCGGCGGCGAAGGCGATGGTGCCGGGCCGTCCGTGGTCCATGTGGCCGTCGTCCCAGCCGATGGCGAAGTCGGTCATGTTCGCCGACTCCCCGCCGTCGAGATCCGTCGCCTGCATCGGCATGCCGTTGGCGTCGAGCGCGACCGACAGCACGCGCGCGCCGACCCACGTGCCGTACTCGCCGTGCATCGTGACGTAGGCGCGACCGCCGTACGGCGCGGGCCACTTGCCCGACTCCTCGACTTCCACGCCGAAGGGCGTCTCGCCGATCGCGAAGGACACGGGCTCCGCCGCGACGCCGGAGCAATCGGGCACCTGCATCGTGTCCTGGTAGACGGCGCCGGCGTACGGGAAGCCCTGCGTGGCGCAGCACGGGTAGCCCCAGTCGTCGCCCTGGCGGACGGGCAGGAGCTTCTCGCGCCCGCCCATGCCGTTCGAGTAGTCGAGCGCGAGCTCGGTCACCAGGCACACGTCGTGGCTCTTCTCGCAGCGCATCGAGATGGGATTGCGGAATCCCTTGGCGACGACGCTCGTGCCGCCGTCGACGCTCACCGCGTTGATCGTGCCGAGCGGCGGGCGCGTCGACAGACAGGAGTCGCTCTGCGACCCGCCGTTCGTCACGTAGAGCGTCCCGTCCTGCGCGACGTCGAGCATCTTCGCCCAGTGCTCGCTGGCTTGCTGCAGGGTGATGCTGGCGACGACCTGCGACGCGCCTGACGGCGACAGGTCCCCGTTCTGGAACGGGACGCGCGCGATGCGCGTCTGGTCGAGCTGGTAGTAGAGGTAGCCGCCACCGAAATAGAGGCCCTGAATGTACTCGAGCATCCCCAGGTACGTGACGTTGGAGTCGGCCACACCGTTCTGGTCGTCGTCCGGCAGGACCACGATCTGACCGAGGCCGTCGTTCGAGCCGCCGACGGTGGACGCTGTAGGAGAGGAGACGAAGAGGTGCCCGTCCGGCGCGAACCTCAGCTGTCGCGTCATGGGAACGGTGCCGTAGTAGTGGGCGCAGAAGCCGACGGGAAGGCTGAGCCAGCCGATGTCCGGCGTCGCCGCGTCGCTTCCGGCCACGACCTGGGGGCCCTGCGCCGTGAAGACCACCGAGCCGGGAAGCGCACAGAAGGCGCCGGGCGGCGGCCTGGCGTCGATGTCGATCGGCAGCTCGTCGCCCGTGGGGGCGTCGTTTCCACCGCCCGTGTCGCCTTGCGTCGTCGCGTCGGCGTCCGGCGCGGCGTCCCCCACGGGTCCGTCCGGTCGAGGACTCCCGTCGCCGCCGTCGTCGCCATTGCCGACACCTCCCACTCCCTGGTGGGCCCCGCTGCTGCAGGCGATGGCGCAGAGTGTCGGAACGGCGAGGGCGGAAGCGAAGGCGATGATGCGGTGCTTCACGACGGCCGCTTTTTCTATCACGCCCTGCGGCGAAATTGGCCCGGTCGATCGGCGTATGGGAAATTGAGCGAAGAAGGCGTCGTGGGCGCGCATCACTTGCGTCCACGCTCCGCCGCAACATGCGCAGTTCAATCGCGGGCCTGTTGGTCCGCTCTTCACTGTTCGGGATCCTCTGGATTGCGGTGCGCGACGAAGCGCCGCCGCCCGCGATGGCCGCGACCGCGCTGCAGGCTCCCATGAGCGTCGCGACGACGGCCGCTCCCGCGTCGCGGTGCCCGGAGGGCATGGTCCTCGTCGACGGGGACTACTGCGACGAGGTCGAGCAGGAGTGCCTCGTGGAGCGCCCCAAGCCCCACGTGGGTTGTCTGCAGTACGCCGAGCCGACGGTGTGCACCGGCACGCAGACGCACATGCGCTTCTGCATCGACAAGTACGAGTATCCCAACATCGTGGGCGAGAAGCCGCTCATCATGCAGTCCTGGTACGACGCCGACCGGACGTGCCGCTCCATCCACAAGCGCGTCTGCCGGAGCCACGAGTGGACGCTCGCCTGCGAGGGTCCGGACCGCCTCCCCTACCCGTACGGCTACGAGCGCGACGCCAACGCGTGCCACATCGACGAGCTCGGGCCGATGATCGACGAGAAGCGCTTCTACTCGGTCCACAAGGAGGAGGAGATCGCGCGCATCGACCGCCGCGAGCCGGCGGGCGCGCGGCCCGGATGCGCGAGCCCCTACGGCGTGTACGACCTCACCGGCAACGTGGACGAGTGGACGACGAACGAGACGGGCATCCCCGACCACGGGTCGCTCAAGGGCGGGAACTGGGGCGAATGGCGCAACGCGTGCCGGCCGCACACCAACGGACACGCGGCCTGGTTCCGGTACTACCAGCTCGGCTTCCGGTGCTGCACGGATCCCACGGATGATCGATAATCGGCGGGAGCATGGTCGAAGCCCGCAAGCCCACTGCCGCGGGCGTGTCGTACCCCGCGGGGCGCGAGGCGCTCGACAGCACGGTGCGCGATCTGCTCGCGCGCGCGCAGACCGCGACGGGCGAGGCACAGTCGGCACGCGCCGATAGCGTGCGTACGCCGCGCGCGATCATCGTCCCCCACGCGATTCGCGGGACCGCCGGCGAAGTGGCCGCGGCGGCGTGGGCGCGCATCGTCCCGGTAGCCTCGCGCATCGCGCGGGTCCTGCTCCTCGGGCCGGCGCATCACGCGTCCTTCGTCGGCATCGCCGCACCGTTCGCCGATGCGTTCGCGACGCCTCTCGGCAACGTGACGGTGGACCGTCTCGCCATCGAGGGCGTGCGGCGCTTCCCCCAGGTGGTCGTGAGCGACGTCCCGCACGAACAGGAGCCATCCCTCGAGGTGCAGCTGCCTTTCGTGCAGGCAGTGCTCGGCGAGAAACCCATCGTGCCGCTCCTCGTCGGCGAGCTGCCGGAGGCGGAGGCGAGCGAGGTGATCGAGGCGCTGTGGGACGACCGCACACTCCTCGTCGTCTCGACCGACATGAGCCACTACTTCGACGCTCCGACCGCGCGCGGCCTGGACGAGTCCACGGCGCTGGCCATCGAGGCGCTCGACCCGAGCGCCATCGTGGAGGAGAACGCGTGCGGTCACGCCGCGCTGCGCGCTCTGCTCCTGGTCGCGCGCGCACGCCGCCTCCGCGCATCGCGCCTCGACGTGCGCCACTCGGGGGAGAGCACGGGCGAGATGGATGAGGTGGTGGGATACGGTGCGTTCGTGATCGGCTGAGCTGATGCCTGCCGGCTGATGCTTTGCGGCCTCAATCACGCAGCACCCACATCAGCGACGACGCGCGGCATCAATCCTGCGCACTGCGCGAAACGACTCACCTTTCTGGCCGTTTTGTTGGCCTTGGCACGCTTCGACCATATGCATGACCTCCCACAAGCGCCCCGATTCCCCGGAGGTGACCCATGATGGCCGCAGCAATCGCGTTTGCGCTCTGGTACTCGACGACGCCCGTCCCGCCCACCTCGGGCGAGCTCGCGGTGAACGCGAGCGCCTCGACGTCCGCGGTGGCCGGCCCGGCTGGCGTCGTGCACAAGCTCGTGGCGCTCAAGCTCGTGACGCCCGCGATCATCGACGCGTCCGAGCGCTGGCTGAAGGAGTTCTACAAGGCGCCGATCGGCACCCAGCAGAACGTGGTCGTCGACGGCCGTCAGCTCGTGTTCGTCCTGCAGTGGCACTTCCACCCCGAGGGCTACGTCGGCGGCCCGACCGGCAAGCACAGGGGCGTGACGGTCTTCGAACAGCAGTGAACCTGGCGTGATGGTGCGCTCGGCAGGCCGGCGCTAGCCTGCCGCGCCGATGAGCCAGGGACGCAGGAGTGCGGCGAGTCTCACGATCCTCGTGGGTCTCGCCGCTTCCTCGTGGGCGTGTGGATCGTCGAGCGCGCCCGGAGCAACCGGGACGGACGGGGGCGCCGACGTCACGACCGATCAGGGGCAGACGCCGGAGTCGGGCGCCGACACCGCAGCACCACAGGACGGGGGCGGTGCCGACGCAGCGACGCCCGACGCGCCCTTCGTTCCGGCCGCGCATCCGGCGTGGCCCCAGGTGCCCAACACGCAGGGCCGGACGCTGACGGCGCCGGCGCTGGTGACCGTCACCGCGTCGAACGACGTGCCGACCGACGGCACCGACACCGTCGCGAGCCTCGACGCCTTCAGCGACGCGGTGCCCGGCAGCGCCATGTGGGCGGCGGTGTCGGCCGAGTATCAGCTCGGCGCGCTCACCTCGGCGATTCACCTGACCGGGCCCGCGATGGCAGCGGGCACCTACACGACCGCGCAGCTGCAGGCCTACGTTTCCGGCGTGCTCGCCGTGGACGGCGGATCCATCGCGCCGCCGAACGGGAACACCATCTACCTGCTCTTCCTGCCGGCCGGCGCGACCCTCTCGGGCAGGACCGACTGCGGCTACCACACGGCCTTCCCGTCCTCGACGACGAGCACGGGCGACCAGCTGGCGAACGTGATCCGCTGCCCGCCGGTCCGCGATCAGGAGACCGAGCTCGGTCAGCTCACGCGCGTCGCCTCGCACGAGATCGTGGAGTCCGCGACCGACCCGCTGGGCCGCGGCTACCACCTGCCGTCCGTCACGACCGAGCCCTACGACGCGAGCATCTGGAACGCGTGGGATCCGGGATCGAAGTCGATCGAGCTCGGCGACCTCTGCGAAGGGACGCGGACGTTCGAGGCCTTCGACGGCGGGCCGGACGGCGGATGGGAATACCAGCGCATGTGGTCCAACGCGGCGGCGGCGAAGGGAGGCGACCCGTGCGTGCCGCCCGCGTCCGTTCCCTACGAGTCGGTGTCAGCGCCGCAGGGCTGGTACGCCGTTCCCGCCGGCGGCTCGGTGGACATCCCGCTGACGGGATGGTCCGCCGAGATCACCACGACCTGGCTCGTGCACACCGGCCTGTCCGCGACGAAGGATGGAGGCGCATTCGGAGGGATCCTCGACGCGGGCGTCACCCTGGTGACCGAAGCGGGCGTGGGCACGACTTCTCCGTGCTACGTGCGCGAGGCGATGAACAACGGCGTCGGCGGCGTGCTGCACGTGACGGCCCCCGCGGGCGCGACCTCCGGTGACTTCGCGATCTTCAGCGTCACGAGCTTCCGCGAGAAGCCGCCGCCCTCCTGCTACCCCCCCATCACCGAGGACAACGTGCACTTCTGGCCGGTCGGCGTGTACGTCCAGTGAATGCAGCGCGCGCTGCAGGTACGAACGTCGACTAGACCGGGTCGCGGCGCTTGAGCGCGATCAGAAGCATCACGAGCATCACGAAGGTCATCGCGACGAGCACGGCCGAGGGGAGCCACAGCGTCGCGTACTCGCCGAAGCCCCAGGCGCCGTTGAGCGAGTCGCTCGCGACCTGCGCGATGGCGCACTGGAAGTGCCCGCCCACGATGAAGTCGGGCAGGCTCGTGAGGTCGGGCTTCTTGAGATCCATGACCCACGCCGGGTCGGCGAGGATCGCGAGGCGTTCGTTGGCGATGGCTCCCTCGAACCCCCAGCGCGACGGCGTGAAGTACATGGGGAGCTTGAGGATCGGGTTCGAGGTCATCGGCACGATCAGCCCGCCCAGCACCATCTGGGGGATGAGGGCGATGGGCGTCAGCGCCATCGCCGCCTCGGCCGAGGACACCCACGTGGAGATGAGCAGCCCGAGCGCCGTCGAGCAGACCGCGAGCGCCACCAGGTTGCCGAGCTCCATCAGGAACGCCAGCGGCCCGCCGTTGAAGCCCAGCGTGAAGAAGACGATGGCGAGCAGCGTCGCGCACTGGAAGATGGCGAACAGGCTCAGGAGCACGAACTTCGAGAGGACGTAGTTGAGGAGGCGCAGGTTGACCATGCGCTCTCGCAGGTAGATGGCCCGCTCGGTCACGATCTCGCGCGCCGCGTTGCTCGTGCCGAACCAGACGGCGCTCACGACGACGAAGAACACGGCGGCCGTGTGGTCGGTCGTCGGCTTCATCGAGTTGAGCAGGTCGGAGGTCCCGCTCTGACTCATGTTGTTCTTGGTCGAGAGCTCCTGGAGCGCGCCGAGGCACCAGTACGGCACGGCGCTCGCCTGGCCGCCGAACACGGCCCAGAGCATCACGCCGATGATCGGCGCCTGCAGGAACATGATCGCGGCGCCCATGCGGTCGCGCAGCTTGACCTTCCAGTAGCGCGAGAGCAGGAGGCCAAGCTGGCGCATCGACTTCACGTCGGCGCGACCGGGCACGCCACGCGCGCCGGGCGCAGTGCCGATCGCCCGCCGCCCCGAGAACATCTGCTGGAAGAGCGGGTTCTCGTTCCGGAAGAACTCGGTGCGCCAGGCCTTGGCCGCCTCGGTGCGCGCCATCTGCCGCGTCGCGTTCGGGTCGGCCCGCTGCATGTCGGCGAGCACGAGCCGCTCGCGAACGTTGAGCATGTCGAACATGTCGCGCGGGTTGTCGACGCGCTTGTGCGGCTGGTTGGCCCTCTGGAGGATCGAGCCGAAGAAGGTGTACGCAGCGTCGCCGCTCGGCCCGAAGTACGTCGGGATGCCGCCGTACCCCATGATGAAGCAGAGGTTGAACTTCTCGAACTCGTCCTTGGCCGGCTGGTGGATCGTCATCACGATCGTCTTGCCGGTCTTCTTCGTGAGGTCCGACAGGAGCGCGATGAGCGCCGTCGTGTCGTCGGCCGCGAGGCCCGAGGTCGGCTCGTCGAGGAAGAGAATGACCGGATCGGTCACGAGCTCCAGCGCGATGTTCACGCGCTTGCGCTGGCCGCCCGAGAGCACCTTCTTCTCCGGCTTGCCGATCTGCAGGTTGCGCACGCCCTCGAGCCCGAGGTCGCGCAGCGTCTCGTCGACGCGCCGGTCGATCTCCTCCTCGCTGTAGTCGGGCGGAAGGCGGAAGCGCGCCGAGTACTTCACCGCCTCGAAGACGGTGAGCTCCGGGTGCACGATGTCGTCCTGCGGGACGTACCCGATGCTCCCGCGAAGAGCGTCGTAGATGGTGTAGAGGTCCTCGCCGTTGATGCGCACCTGCCCGCTCGTCGGCGGCAGGTATCCGTTGAGCGCGAGGAGCAGCGTCGTCTTGCCCGCACCCGACGGGCCCATGAGCGCGATCATGTCGCCCGGCAGCGCCTTGAACGACACGTGGTCCAGGAGGACCTTCATCTCCGCCTTGTTGTCGCGATCGGGCACCTGCAGGAACAGGTCCCACGCCTCGATCTCGTAGAGCGGCTTGCCCGCCCATGCGGCGGAGTCCTCGACCACGACGTTGACGCGGCTCTCCTGGATGTGGATGAGCAGCGGCATCGGGCCGATGAACACCTTCTCGCCGTTGGCCACCGGCACGCGCTGGCCCGCGGCGAGTCGCTGACCGCGCACGAAGGTGCCGTTCGCGCTGCCCTTGTCCTCCAGGAAGAGCTGATCGCCCACCTTCACGATCTGCGCGTGCTTGGAGCTGACCTGCGGGTGCGTGACGACGATCTGGTTGTCCGGCGTGCGGCCGATCGAGATGACGTTCGACTGCAGCTGATCGAGCTTCAGCTCCCCGATGACCGTGCGGTGCTTGCGAGGCGCGCCGCCGTCACCCCCGGCGGGGGCGGCGGGTGCTCCCGGAGCGCCGGCAGCGGGAGGCGGAGCCGCCATGGGCATCGCCGCCGAGACGACCGCCTGCGGCGCGCCTCCCTGGGCGATGTGCGCGAGGAGCCCCACGGGCACCGGCACCGGACCGAAGGCGACGACCCCGTTCGGATCGATCGGCGTCGGCTGGTTCGCCGGCACCTGCCGCCCGGCGACCCACGTGCCGCTGGTCGAGCCGTGGTCGACGACCATCATGCGGTCGAGCATCACGGTCGCGTGCTGTCCGCTGACCGCGCCGTGCGTGAGCACGATCGACGCCCGCGACGCGTCGCGCCCGACGACCACTTGGCCGCGCTGCGCCTGCAGCTGCCCAGGGGACATGATCATCGTGCACAGCGCGCCGTGCGCGAGCGGTACGGGCACGCCGCCGACCGCGAACACCGTCCGGAAATCGAAGGGCACCTGCTGCTGCGGAGCCACCGGCGCGCCGTTCGCGGTCGAAGGCCCTGCCCCGAGGTCCACGAAGAAGAGCTGGCCGTTCTGCTTCACGACGCGAGCGTGGTGCGGCGCGACGCCCGGCGCCGCGAGCACCACGTCGTTGTCGGGGGCGCTGCCGATGGAGACCTGATCCTTGCCGAACGCGGGGGTCATCGCGCGCCCATCTTAGGCGCCCAGACCCCCGCAGTGCGCGGGGATTCCGACGAGCCGCGGAGGGCTGGGCTGCTCAGTCGGGTCCGAATCCGCCGTCGAAGACCGGGCCCATGTCGCAGTAGTGGGCGCCGACGCCCTGCAGCCAGGTGCCGAAATTGGTGTAGGAGGCCGGATTGCAGAACGCCCCTCCGTTCATGTACGCGGACTGGACGCACTTGTTCGCGCCCGTCTGGTACATCGCGCACTGCCCGTTGCCGACGCTGGTGAGGCACGCGTCGTACGAGGTCTGATCGCTGCACGAGCCGCAGCTCTGCGTGCTGCAGTCGTAGTCGCACGCATCGCCCTGGTTGCAGCCGGCGGAGACGAACGGCGCCACGCACTCGAACACGCCCTGCTGCGCCGCGAAGTCGATGTCGAACGGCTGCAG
>DASVWO010000164.1:0-3690 GCA_036393165.1 Polyangiaceae bacterium
TCGATCGCCGACGCGCTCGACGTCACGGTGGAGCACGCCTCGGAGCTCTTCGGCGCCGTCCCGCGCATCGCCGACAAGCTGGAGGCGCTGCGCAAGGTGGGCCTCGGCTACCTCTCCCTCGGGCAACCGGCGACGACGCTCTCGGGCGGCGAGGCGCAGCGCGTGAAGCTCGCGCGCGAGCTGTCGCGCAAGGCGACGGGCCGCACCCTCTACGTCCTCGACGAGCCGACGACGGGCCTGCACTTCGCCGACATCGAGGTGCTCCTGCAGGCGCTGACGGACCTTCGCGACCAGGGGAACACGATCGTCGTCATCGAGCACAACCTCGACGTGGTCGCGTGCGCCGACTGGGTCATCGACCTCGGCCCCGAGGGCGGCGAGGGAGGCGGCGAGATCGTCGCCGTCGGCACCCCCGAGCAGGTGGCCGACACGCCGCGCTCGCACACCGGCCATTACCTCAAGGACGTCCTCTCCCGCGCGACCCACGCCGCCAGCGCGCCCAAGAAGGCCGCGCGCGGATAGCGCTCACCAGCCGCGGATCTTCTTTCGCTGGCGCTTGCCCATCGTGCCGCGCTTCTTCCGCGTCGCTCTCGCCTTCTCCACCATGAGGACCTTCGCCTCCACGGTCTTGGGGCCCTTCTTGCGCCGAGGCCCGAGGCCGAAGTCGGCTCGCTTCACGGCGTTGTTGCCGAACTCGGCATCGGCCTTCTCCAGGATGGCCGCGACCAGGGGAGCGGCCTCGCGTTCCGCCTTTCCCCGCTTCGCGAGCGCGGTCTTGTACACGGCGTGCGTGCGTTCGACCTCCGCGAAGTGGTCCTCGAGCTTCTGAAGGAACGCGACGAGCTCCGCCTGCGTGTAGTCGACGCCGTGGATCGTGCGCGCTTCGTTCCAGTGCTTCTCGATCCCGCGTCGCAGCTTGGCGACGAGGCCGCGGAAGTCGGTCTTGGAGCGACGAGCCATGGGGCTGACGATAGCGCGCCCATGGAGGAAGCGGGGACGCGCGCATCCCCCTTTCCATGACGCGGGCCCGAGCTCCGTCGACGACGCGTCGAGCGACGCGCTGACGAGAAGGAACGAGGGACGCAGCCGTCCCCGCTTCCTTCCTCGAGGAACGAGCGTCGGGCTCGCGGTGACGAAGCGGGGACACGTCCGTCCCCGCTTCGAGAACGGACGGCCGACGGCGCGCCTTGCGGTCACGAAGCGGGGACGCGCGCGTCCCTGCTTCGTCACCTCAGTCGCTCAGGAGTAGTCCTTCTCCATGCGCTCCTGATCCTCCTTGCAGCGGATGCAGAGCGTGGTCTCGGGACGCGCCTCGAGGCGCTTCACGCTGATCTCCTCGCCGCACTCTTCGCAGATGCCGAAGGTGCCCTCGTCGATCTTGCGCAGGGCCTTCTCGATCTTGTCGAGGAAGCTCTTCTCGCGACCCCTGAGGCGGAAGGTGAAGGATTGCAGGTATTCGCTCGAGGCGAGATCCATCTCGTCCGGCAGGTCGTCCGTGTCGAGCGCCATGTCTTGCTCGAGCGTCTGCTTCGCCTTCTTCAGAATCTCGTCGCGCTTCTCCGTCAGCAGCGTCTTGAATTTCTTGAGCTGGGCCTTGTTCACGGTTGACCTCTGACCTTGAGGGGCAAGCACGTTAAGCACCCCCCGTGCCGCCGTCAACGCTAGTCTCCTTCCTCGTGGACGGACGCGAGCTACTCCTCGGAATCGACGAGAACGGCCTCGGACCGAGGCTCGGGCCCCTCGTCGTGACGATGGTCGTCGCGAGCACATCCGAAGAGGGGCGTGCCCGCGCCGAGGCGAGGCCCAAGGGGGCGATGCGAAAGCGCCTCGGGGACTCGAAGAAGCTCGTGGCTTTCGGGGACACGGCCCTCGGCGAAGCATGGGCGCGCGCCATCGCGAGGCGCATGGGCCTCGCCGACGCGCAGGTGGCGACGCCGGATGAGCTGGTGCACGCGCTCTCGCTGGACGCACGCGAGACGCTCCGCGCCCCGTGCCCGGAGCACCACGCGGCGCAGTGCTGGAGCGCCGGCGACGAGGCGTTCCAGAGCGACGCGAAGCTCGTCGCGAAGGTGGAGAAGGATCTGGCGAAGCTCGAGGAGCAGGGCGTGCACATCGAGCGGGCGACGTGCGTCGTCACGTGCACGCGGCGCCTCAACGAGGGCATCGACCGCGGCCTCACGCGCTTTCACATGGACCTCCACGCGATGGAGCGGCTGATCCTCGATGCGCGCGCGCGCGCCGGGCGCCCCGTCGAGGCGACGTGCGGCAAGGTCGGCGGGTTCGACCGCTACTCGGACGCGTTCGGCCCGCTCGGCGGGCGCCTGCACGCGATCGCCGAGGAGGGGCGCGCGCGCAGCGAGTACTACATGCCGGGCGTCGGGCGCTTCGCGTTCGTGCGCGATGCCGACGAGAAGCACCTGCTCGTCTGCATGGCGTCGCTCGTCGGCAAGTGGGTGCGCGACCTCCTCATGGCGCGCATCGTCCGCTACCACCGCGCCCAGCTGCCGGACGCTCCGGACGCGAGCGGGTACCACGATCCCGTGACGGCTCAGTTCATCTCGGTCACGCGCCTCGCCCGCAAGGAGCGCGGCCTGCCCGACGAGTGCTTCGAGCGCCGCGCGCTCTATCCCCCGGGCCCGGGCGCCGCGGGCTAGGCCCAGTCGCGGTAGCGCTCGGGGATGGGCGCCATCGGCACGTGCGCGGGCGGCTCCTTGGCGCTGAGGATCACGATGTCGCGATGGCCGCGCCCTCCGTGGGCGCTCGCGTCGGCGACCGTGAGGTCCGTGCCGTAGTGCCAGACGCGCTTGTCGTTCCAGTAGATGAGGTGCCCCGGCGGGATGACGGCGTCGAACACCAGATCGTCGGCCATCTTGCCGCCGACGTCCATCTTGTACTGGCTCACGCCCGAGCCCTTCGTGATGTTGACGCGATCGACGATGAGCATCGCGACGTGCTGGTTGCCGTCCTGGTGGAAGCCCTCGACGGCGACGCGTCCGCCGCGGTCCGCCGTGCAGTCGACGCGCTGGAACTGCACGAGGACGATCGCGTCGCTCCACCCGAAGTGCGCCGCGTAGTGAACGACGAGCCGCCGCAGATCGGGCCCGTCGAGCAGGCGCGCGTCGATGGGCGGGTACTCGCGCCGCAGGTCGCCGTGCACCGGGTTGTAGCTCTTCGACTGCGCGAGGGCGTACTGCGGCAGCTTCCAGCACGCGTAGCCCGTCTCGTCCGAGGTCCACGTGGGCGGCGCGGCGCTCAGGAGCGCGCGACTGCGCTCGCCGGGCATCCCGCTCGCCTCGCTGGCCCGCGCGATGTGCCGGTCGATCTCCGGGTTCACCGCGCCGAGCCGGTGCTTCACGCGGAGCCACGCGAGCGCCTTGTAGCGGTAGCCCTCGGCGACGTACGGGTCGACCGGGATGGAGTCGTACGAGGCCGCGAGCGCCCTCGCGTCGATCGTCGAGGACACGTCGACGATCTCGTAGAGGAACTCCGACAGCGCCCTCGGTCTGGGCGGCCGATCGTTCACTTGAGCCAGGCCTGCAGCTTCGCGATCTTCTCGTCGCGCGTGAGCTTGAGCGGCGCCTGCTTGTCGCTCGGCACCCCCGGGTCGAGCACGAGCTCCTCGTCTCCCACGGCGGCGACGGTCGTGCCCTTGCGCGCGACGACGTACTCGGCCTTCGCGCGGTCGGACGC
>DASVWO010000165.1:0-6433 GCA_036393165.1 Polyangiaceae bacterium
GTCGCGCACCACACTCTCGGCCGCGGCGACCGCGGCCTCGTGCAGCGCGCGCGGGAGCAAGAGAGGATGTACATCCACGCGCCGTCGGCCGGCGACGAACGCGTCCCACACGAGGAAACGCGTGGCGAGCTCGCGCGCGAGCGACCGGTCGGACAGCGGATCGGCCCCGATGGGAACGACCTCGGCGACGGCTGGGTTCATCGCATCACCTCCCCGGCCAGCGTCGTCCAGAGCTGCGGGTCCTCCGAGCCGAGCCCCCAGAAGACGACGCCGACGTCGCCCGGCAGCGTTTGCGTGTCCCAGGCGGCGAGCGCCCACGACGTCGAGGTGGCGTCGTCGAACCAGGTCTCGTGCGATCCTCCCGCCGTGTCAGTCCAGTCGTAGAACGGCTCGCCGGTGGGGCCGCGACGCACCGTCGCGTGCGTGTCGCCGGCGACCTGCTCGGCTTCGAGATAGCTCACGGAGCGGCTGGCCCCGTTCGGGCCGAAGTCCCAGCCGTACAGCGGGTAGGAGACGTCGACCGGCGCGCTCGTGCTGCCTCGTGCGGTTCGCTCCACATCGACGGCCCACCCGGGGTCGATCGTCGGCCCCGCACCGTTGCAGCACGAGTAGTCGAGCGTCAGCAGGTGCACCCGGTCGACGAGCGGGCCGAGAGACGCGAGGTCGTACGCATCGGCGCCCGGGACGTCGCCGGGCTTCAGCGAGGGAGGCGCGAAGATCCCCAGATGCTTGCCGCCGATGCCGTGCGCTAGCGCTGCGGTGAGAGACGTGACGTCCTGCGGTTCTCCGGCCGGCGGCGGCGGGAGCTGGAGATCGAGGCCGTCCGCCATCGCGGCGAAGGGCGCTGCGTTCGCCACGATCTGGGCACGCCACGTCGCGCTGCCCAGCGATGACTGCATCGTCTGCGCGGGGTACGGCTGCCCCAGCTCGTCGGCCATCGTGACGGCCAGGCGCACCGCGTATCCGAGCGTGCGCAGCTGCGACACCTGCTGCGCGAGCTCGTGCTGCGCCGACGATTCCGCCGGCGCGATCGTGCCGTCGTCGCGCATCGTCGGGCACAGGAGGATCACCGTCCCCAGAACCGACTTCGCCGCGCTCGACGCGATCGTCTCGCTTTGCCACGCGTCGAGCTGGCACGCCGGAACGAGGACGCTCGCCGCCCGCTTGGGGATGGGCGTCCCCTGCTCTCCTCCGAACCGGCCCAACGTGTCGCTCTGCGATCCGCACCCGAGGACCGCCGCCGCCGCGCACGCCAGCCACGCTCGCCTCATGGTCCCACCTCCCAGCGCAACCCGATCGATCCGCCGTTGAGCGCGGAGAACTCGTAGAGGGCCGGCGACACGAACAGACACGCGCGCTCGACCGGATCCAGCCGCCGGCACACCTCGGCATCGGCCCTCACGCCGAGCGTGGCGGCGAACACCGAATCGTTCTGGTCCGACAGGTCGAGCGACGAGCTCCCGTCCGCCACGGTCGCCGTCATCCACGCGACCGACACCACGCCACGCGCCGACAGATCGAACATCCACCGGCGGTGGACCGCGCGCACGCCGAAGCCGGGGAGAAGCAGCGTGACCATCTTCGACGTCCACGTGTGCAGGTGGACGATCGACCCGTCGAGTCCCTCGATCACGTCGGGGCTGGAGCCGACGGCCCACGAGAACTCGAGGCCGAAGAGCGGCACCATCCATCGCCGCGCGACCGCGATCCCCGCGTCGTACGTGATGCCAACGAGCGCTTGCGGACCCGACGACGAGAGCGGCCCGGACGGCAGCGTCCTCACCGACGTCGCGTACGGCGACTGGAGCACCATCGCCGGCATGCGGCGGAGCTCCATCGCCCGCGCGTCGAGCGAGGTCTCGAGATGAACGTCGGGCCCCGCCGCCCGCGACTCGCGTGAGACCAGGAGGAGGCCCGCGAGGGGGAGCCAGCACGCGAGAGCGGCGCGGGCGCGGCGAGGCACGACGTCGCACGCAAGGAGAGCAAGAAGCCGTCCAGGCGAATCCCCGCGGGTCCCGGCGCGCACACACGCAGCCATCCGGGGCAGGAGGACCGGCGCCTACCCCGTGCTGCGACGAGTTGTCCCGCGAACTCGGGCCTCAGTCTGGTGCGCCCTTCGGGCCGTCGGCCCGCCTTCGGCGGTACCTCAGTCCTCGACGAGGCCCATGAGGTTCCCCTCCGGGTCCTCGTAGAGCGCCATCACGACCGGGCCGATGTCCTGCCGCGGCATCACGGTCTTCCCGCCATGCTGCGACACGAGCGAGAGCACGTTGTCGATGCTGGGCACCGACGCGTACACGACGACCTTCGGGGACGGCATCTGCGTGCCGCCGATGCCGCCGCCGATCCCGCCGCCGCCGCCCGACTGGACCATGCCGTAGCCCATCGGGTTGTTCGTATCGATCTTCCAGCCGAAGACGTTCGTGTAGAACGAGTGCAGGCGCGCCGGGTCCATCGACTGGATCTCCCAGTGCACGACCGGGTGCTTCGCCTTCGGCTTCGGAGGGGCCGCCCTGCGCACCGGGCGCTTCGCCGCAGCGCGCTTCGGAGCCGCCTTCGCCTTGCCCGCCTTCTTCGCCTTCTTCGAGCCTCTCTTCGCCGCCATGGTCGTCCTCCGCGCGGAGGATGCTACGCCGCCTTGCGCAGGACGACGACGTAAAAGCCGGCGAAGAATGCGGCCTTCGTGTCGGCCAGGCGACGCTCGAGGCGACGCAGCACGTCACGAACCAGCGGAACCCGCATCGCCCCGGCGGCGGGCGTCACGATGCGCACACCGCGAACCGCCTCGATGCGCAAACTCGGCGGAAGCACACGGGGAACGACCCACGGCGCGTCGAAGCGCGTGTACACGTCCGACTCGCGCTTGGCCGCCGACACGGCTCCCGGCGGGCCCAGCCGCTTCACGAGCCCGCGGACGCTGACCGGGTTGTAGAACTCGGCGATGGCCACGCCTCCGGGGCGGGTCACCCTTGCCATCTCGGAAAGGGCCCGCCCTATCTGCGGAACGTGCGCGAGCACCTTGAAGGAGCACGTGACGTCGAACGACGCGTCCGGAAACGGGATCGCGGTCACGCTGGCCTCGGTCACGTCGAGCCCGCGGTGCCGGGCGCGATCGAGCATGCGCGGAGAGAGATCGATCCCCTTCGCCGTGCGAGCGAACCCCCGGATGCGCTCGAGGAGGAGGCCCGTGCCCACGCCGCACTCGAGCACGTCGCCGCCCGCGCCGTAGCGCTCGACCAGCTCGATCTCCAGGTCGTCGACGAGGGCGTGGTAGCCGTCGGGCCGGTTGGGCCGGCGCTCGGACTCGTACCGGTGCGCGAAGTCGTCGTAGTACGCGCGCGTCGGGTGGTGGCTGTGGTCGTCTGCGGCCGCCATGGCCCGGGGAGTTAGCACGGAGAGCTAGCGCGTGCGCCTGGTTCCGCGACGGGACGCGCCGTAGAGGAAGAGGTCCACGACCATGCGCGCCTGCTCGCGCGCGTCCACCTCGCCCTCGTCGATGGAAGAGAGGACGAAGGCGCGGATGGTTCCGCCGAGGAAGCGGACGAGCGCGTCGCTCTCGATGCGTTCCAGATCCCCGGAAGCGACGCCCTCCTGCACGAGCGCGCGGAAGAGGGCACGGAAGCGCTCGAGGCGCTTCACGGTTCGACCGCGCGCGGCAGCGCCCGGCGTCGCGGTACCCGCGAAGAGTCCGTGTTCGTTGGCGATGGCGAAGAAGGCGCGGTGCTCGGACACGTAGGCGAGAAGGCGCCCCACGCGCGCCTCGAGGCGCTCATGGAAGGAGGTGGGATCGCCCGGGCGCACGCGCAGCTGCTCCAGCATCTCCTCGGTGCGCTCCTCGAGGAGCGCGTGCAGCACGTCGTCCTTGTCCTCGAAGTGGTTGTAGACGGTGCCGACGGCCGTGCGCGCGCGCGCGGCGATGTCCTGGATGCGCGCGCCGTGGAAGCCTCGCTCGGCGAACACGGCTTCGGCGGCATCGAGGATCGCGTTGCGGAAGAGGGCGCGCGCCTCGTCCCGCCGGCTCGGCGGACGCCTCGACGGCCGATTCATGAGGTGAATCGTCGTTCAATGATCGTGCGCTTGCAAGCTCGCCGATGCGGGCGGCGCCGTACACTGGAGGCGCTCGACCCAGCTGCCCGCGCCGTCGACCCACGCGAGCCACAGCGATCCCTGGGCGTCGGCGACGAGGGCGAGATCGCCGGGACGGCCGGAAGTCGGCACGGTGGAGACGAGCGTGAAGTCACCCGAGGGCTCGACGACACCCAGCTCGAGCACGCGCGACGAACCGGGGGAGGCATCGCGCGGAAGCACCCGCGCGACCCAGGACGTCGCGCCCGAGACCGCGGCCACGACGGGCGCCGGATCGAGGCCGTTGGGATACATCGACCACACGACCGGCTCGTCGACGCGCGGAGGATCGTCGATCCGGACGATCGCGAGGCCGAAGGTGGTCGCGTCCTTCGCGATGGGCAGAAGGCCCCACGCGGGTCCGTTCGCCGGGACCATCACGGTGCCCGCGGTGCGCCTGTCGCCGGGACCGCCGACGAAGACGACCGCGTCCTCGCCGAGCTTCAGATGGCCGCCCTCGAAAGCGACGGGGCGCGCGTGCATCGTGGTGAGCGCGGCGCGGGCGTCGATGCTCATCGCGAGCACCGACGCACCGCGAGCGACGAGCGTCACAGCCGTCGCGCCGCTTCCGTCCTCGGACAGACGCACCGGCGCGTCGTCGTCCACGCCGATCCACGCCTCGCTCACCCAGCCCTCGCTGGTCTGACGGCTCGCGAGATAGGAGAGCGCCGTGTGCGTGCCGCCGACGACGGTCGCAGTGACGTGCGATGCCGAACGGCTGCTCGCCACCAGGCGATCGCCCGACCCGTCGCGCGCCGAACGATGGACCGCGCCGGAGTGGTCGGGACAGAACACGTGATCCCCTGCGACCGCACAGGGCACGGCGTACCCGGTGCCCGGCGCGTCGGCCGATGTCGGCGGAGCCGCAGCGCTCACGAATGTGGTGCGGGGCTTCCCGTCGTCGTTCAGGACGACGTCCACCCCGTCGGGCCGCACACCGAGAGCCGCAGCGGACTTGAGCGGCATCGCCAGGGGACCGGCCAGTGTGCGACAGCCGCTCCCACCGTCACGAGCCAGGGCCAATGGCGGAGGTGGCGGCGGCGGCGGCGTGACAGCCGCGACGGATTTCGACGCATCCGGGTGCGGAGCGCTCGCACTCGCCTGCGTACTGGGCGCATCGGGCGCAGCGACCGAGCCTCCCGAGGGCGGCGATTTGCACGCCGCCGCGAGGAGCAGAAGTCCGGACCAGCGCCGCGCACGCACGGCTCTTTTGTACTACGCTTGTGCTCTGCGGAGGCGAGGGTGAGCGGCGAGCCGGAAAGTACGCCCGATCTCGGCGCCCCGCAGGCCGTGGGCCGCATGCTCGCGGGCCGCTACCGCATCCAGCGCATCCTCGGCGAGGGCGGCATGGCCGTCGTCTACGAGGGCGAGCACGTCGCCATCGGCAAGCGCGTCGCGATCAAGCTGGTGCACTCGCTGTTCGCCAAAGACGACGAGATCGTCGGCCGCTTCGAGCGCGAAGCGCGAAGCGCGAGCGCCGTCGAGAGCGAGCACATCGTGCACGTCTTCGACGTCGGCGCCGATCCCGAGCTCGGCCTGTTCCTGGTGATGGAGCTCCTGAAGGGCGAGGACCTGGCGCACGTGCTCGGGAGCCGCGGAAGGCTCGACCCCGTCTTCGCGTGCGGGCTCACCAAGCAAGCGGCGCTGGGGCTCGAGAAGGCCCACGGCGCGGGGATCGTTCACCGCGATCTCAAGCCGGCCAACATGTTCCTCGTCGAGCGCGACGACGGGACGACGCACGTCAAGCTCGTCGACTTCGGGATCGCCAAGGTCCTGCGCGATGCGCAGGATGCACGGTTCGCCCGCAAGGGGATCACGCGGCGCGGGACCGCGATCGGCACGCCGCAGTACATGTCGCCCGAGCAGGCGCAGGGACTCGAGACGGTCGACCACCGGACGGACGTCTTCTCGCTCGGCTCGGTGCTCTTCGAGGCGATCGCCGGCAAGCCGGCGGTGGAGGAGCGCGCGACCTACGAGCAGACGATCTTGCACCTCATCACGGCGCCCGTACCGCGCCTGTCGTCCGTGGTGCCGGACGTGCCTCCCGAGCTCGACCAGCTCCTCGCCGACATGATGACGCACGACCCGGGCAGGCGCGTGCAGAGCATGCGCGACGTGCGCGAGCGGCTCGACCAGATCTACCCCGAGCTGCGCGGCCCGTCGGTGAAGCTCCGGTCCCTGCCTCCGGCGCAGTCGGCGCACAACCTGGACCGGTACGTCGTGCACTCGAGCGCGGGACCGATGAACCCCACGATCCCCGGGACGAGCGCGCGCATCTCGATCCCGAAGAACAACTCGGGGCGATCGG
>DASVWO010000166.1:0-54100 GCA_036393165.1 Polyangiaceae bacterium
GGATGAAGAGGCTGACGAGGAGCTCGCGCTGCACCGCCGCGTCGACGACTGTGCCCTGACCCACCACGAACTCGTCGAGGTTCGCCTCCTGCTCGAACGTGATGAGGGCGCCGATGCGGTGGCGGGCGAGCTCGGTCGCCGCGGCCACGACCTCGTCGATGGCCTTCGACTCTTGCTGGCGCGACAGGCCGCTCCAGAACGCCCGGGCGCCGACGCGCATCAGGCCGCGCCGGATGTCGTTCTGGAAGATGACCACCACGATGAGCGGGAGCGACGCGAGCAGGGCGCTCAGCAGGTAGAAGAGCGTCGTCAGGTTCGCCCACTTGGAGACGACGTAGACGAGGAGGACGACGCCGAGCCCCGTCCCCATCTGCATGGCGCGCGTCCCGCGCGCGACGAGCAGGGCGCGGTAGACGACGTAGGTGACGACCAGGATGTCGAAGACGTCGGTGAGAACCGAGAAGAAGGAGCGCCGCGCGAACAAGTGAAGGAAGCCTTCGAGCATGGTCTAGGGCTCCTTCCGCAGCTTGCGGTCCATGTCGATGGCCTGCGCCGTGGCGCGCACGTCGTGGACGCGGAGCATCGCCACGCCCGCCCGGACGGCATGCAGCGCCGCGGCGATGGATGCCCCCAGCCGCTCGGTCGGTCCGGCTGCCGGATCCACGAGCTTCAGGAAGGACTTCCGGCTCGCGCCGACCAGGACCGGGTACGGGAGCCCGTGCTCACCGATGCGTTGCAGCAGCTCCAAGCTCTGCCGCGCGTTCTTCGCGAACCCGAGCCCCGGATCCATCCAGATGGCGCCGTCCTCCTCGAGCCCAGCCGCTTCCGCCCTGGTTGCAGCCGCCGTCCACTCTTCGATGACGGTCCCCAGCACGTCGTTGCCGTAGGCGTCGTCCGCGTATTCGCTGAACCCAGGCATGTCGGTCTGACTACCGCGGCTGTGCATGATGACGAGAGCGGCGCCGCTCGCGGCGACGATCTTCGCAAGCTGCTCGTCGCGCAGGCAAGAAACGTCGTTGACCGCGCACGCCCCGGCGTCGAGGCACGCGGCGGCGACCTCCGGGCTCGTCGTGTCGATGGACACACAGGCGCCACGGTCGGCCGCGTGCTTGACGACGTCGAGGACCCGCGCGAGCTGCTCCTTCGGGGGGACCGGCGGGGCGCCCGGGCGCGTGGACTCGCCTCCGATGTCCACCACGTCGGCGCCCTCCGCCAGCAGCTGGTCCACCCGGGAGCGCGCCTCCTTCAGGTCGAGATAACGCCCGCCGTCGCTGAACGAGTCCGGCGTGACGTTGCACACGCCCATCAGGGCCACGTGGCGCCTGGCCCACCCTCGCTCACGCGCTGCCTGGAAGGTGTCGAGACGCCGCCCCACTACATCACCGTCCTCTTCCAATTGGCTAGCAACGCATGCGGTCCCCGGCAATGCGAAAACGTGGGATCCTCGCGGACGCAATGCGCGAACAGTCCTTCATGAAGAGCCTCTTCTTCGGCGTGATCGACGAGAGCCTCGTCTTTCCGTGGCCCGAGCCGGCCGCCGCCGAGGTGGACACGCTCCACACGCTGCTCGACGGGGTGCGCCGCTACTTCCACCTCTGGGTGGACTCGGCGGCCATCGACCGCGAGCAGCGCATCCCCGACGAGGTGCTCAAGGGTCTCAAGGACCTGGGGCTCTTCGGGATGCTCGTGCCGCAGCAGTACGGGGGCGCCGGGCTGTCGCAGACCGGGTACGCGCGGGTGATGGAGGAGCTCGGGAGCCTGGACTCGAGCATCGCCGTGACGATCGGGGCCCACCAGTCCATCGGGATGAAGGCCCTGCTGCTCTTCGGGACGCCGGAGATGAAGGAGCGCTACCTGCCGCGCCTGGCGACGGGCGAGACCGTGGCGGCCTTCGCCCTCACCGAGCCGGGGGCCGGCAGCGACGCGGCCGCCATCGCCACCCGCGCCGAGCCCAAGGACGGGGGCTACGTGCTCAACGGGTCGAAGATATGGATCACGAACGGGGGGTTCGCCGACCTGTTCACCGTCTTCGCCCGCACCTCGCCCGCCGAGGAGGGGGTGAAGCCGAAGATCACGGCGTTCCTCGTCGAGCGCGGCTGGGGCGTCAAGAACGGCCCGAACGAGCACAAGCTCGGCATCCGGGGCAGCTCGACGACCGAGGTGTTCTTCGAGGACGTCCGCATCCCCGGGGGCAACGTGCTCGGCGAGCCGGGGCGCGGCTTCAAGGTCGCCATGGAGGTGCTCAACAGCGGGCGCCTCGGCCTGGCCGCCGGCGCCGTCGGGTTGTGCAAGCGGGTCATCGGGCTCGCGGTGGAGCGATGCCGCGACCGGCGCGCCTTCGGGCGGCCCATCGGCGAGTTCGGGCTCGTGAAGGACAAGATCGCCTCGATGATGGCCGACACGTGGGCGCTCGAGTCGATGACGTTCCTCACGACGGGGATCGTGGACGCCGGCGTGGGCGACTTCTCGGTGGAGAGCGCCATATGCAAGGTGTTCGGGAGCGAGGCGTGCTGGCGCGTGGTCAACGAGTCGCTCCAGATCGCGGCGGGCATCGGGTACATGAACGAGTACCCGTACGAGCGGCTGCTCCGGGACGCGCGCATCAACCTCATCTTCGAGGGGACCAACGAGATCCTGCGCGCCTTCATCGCTCTCTCCGGGATGCAGGGGCCGGGGCGCGAGCTGGCGGACGTGGCGCGGGCGATGCGCGAGCCCATCAAGGGCTTCGGCCTGCTGAGCGACTTCGCCATCCGGCGCGCGCGCACGGTGCTCGGGCGCGAGCGGATGACGCGCCACCATCCGGTGCTCAACCGCGAGGCGGTGGTCTTCGAGGAGTACGTGCAGGAGCTCGCGAGCGGGGCCGAGAAGGTGCTCCGCAAGCACGGGCGCGACATCGCCGAGATGCAGTACACGCAGAAGCGCACCGCCGAGATGGCGATCGACCTCTACGCCATCGCCGCGTGCATCACGCGGACGACGCGCGCCATCGAGAAGCGCGGGGAGGAGGGCGCGCGGCGGGAGATCGACCTCACGAGCATCTTCGTGGCGGCCGCCGAGCGGCGCCTCGAGCAGACCGTGAAGGCGGTGGACAAGAACGACGACGAGCTGCGCAAGGCGGTCGCGAGCAAGACGTACGTCGACGGGGGCTACCCGTTCGACGTGCTTTAGCGGGCGGGCGCCAGGCTAGGACCAGGGGGCGTTGGCCCAGCGCTCGCTGGAGCCGAGGGCGCTGCCGCCGGCCATGCCGGACTGGCGCGCGTGGGCCGCCTCGCGTCGCACGCGGCCGAGGGCGCGCTCGATGGCGGCGGCGTCGGGGTCTCCAGGCTGGACGCGGGAGGCGCCCGTAGGGGTCCAGCGGACGAGCACGTCGGCGACGAGCGGAGAGGGCGAGCCGGGAGGCGTCTCGAGCGACGGCGAGTGCGAGAGCGAGTCGAACGCCTCGCCGTGCTTCCAGCCGAGGGCGGCGCGGACGACGCACCCGGGCGGGAGATCGCGCACGAACCAGTCGCCGAGGGACGCGTCGATCGCGATGTCCTGCGTGCGCGACCTCGGCCCGTCCCAGGTGGGGACGATGACGACGATGCGCAAGAAGAGCGAGCCGCCGGGGGCCGACCGGCGCACCGTCGCGAGCGTCGACTCGCGGGCTTCCCAGTAGACGTAGAGGGTCGTCGGGTCCACGGGGATGGCGACGCACTCGTCGACGTCGTACCGCGTGGGCAGCGGAGTATCGTCGAGCATGCCGAAGGGCTCGCGCGGCGGCTCCTCCGCCTCCGGCTCCTCCTGCGCGGCGGCCGAGGACGTCGCGTTCGCCGTCGGCTCCTCCTCTTCCTCGGGCGGCAGCGGAGGCTCGGGCACCGGATACGCCGAGTCCTTCAGCTGCATCAGGAGCGCCTTCGCGGCAGCGTGATCAGACTCGCGCGCGAGGACGCTCTCGAGCGTCTCGACGGCGCGCTCGCGATGTCCCTGGGCCGCGTAGATCTCGGCCAGCGTGACGGTCGGCAGCGCGGCGGGGGCGCTGCGCTTCGGCGGCGGAGCGATGCCGAGCGTGCGGATCCTCTCGGCGGCGTCCGGCAGGTGCAGCCCGCGCTCGACCACGCGCGCCACCAGATCGCGCGCGACCCCGAAGAACCCGCGCGCCCTGCGCTTGCTCGCCTCGTCCGCGGAGCTCCGGAGCAGCAGCTCGTCGACGAGCTCCGGCCGCGTGCGGATGCGCGCGCGCGTGACCCCCGCGCCCTCTGCGAGCACGACGAGCGCGTCGCGATCGAGCTTCTCCAGCTCCGCGCGGTTCATCGGGTCCTAGTCTTAGCTCCTGGCGGCCGCGACGTCCCTGGCAATCTGTGCCTTCAGCTCGTCGAGCGAACCGAACCGCTGCTCTCCGCGGATGCGCGCGAGGAGGTCCACGCGGAGGTTCGCCCCGTAGAGATCGCGGTCGAAGTCGAGCAGGTACGTCTCGACGGTGCGCCGTCCGCCGCCGACCGTCGGCCGCACCCCCACGTTGGTGACGGCGGGGCCGATCCCGTCGACCCGCGTCTTGTACACGCCGTCCGCCGGCAGCATCTCGGCCGCCTCGAGGTTCGCCGTCGGAAACCCGATGCTTCGCCCTCGATGGTCGCCGTGGATCACCGGCCCCGAGAGCGCGTGCGGTCGCCCCAGCACCCGGGCCGCCTCGACGACGTCGCCCGCGGCGATGGCCTCGCGCGCCCGCGTGCTCGAGTAGGGCCCGCGGGCATCCGACGCCGTCGCGTGCACGCGCACGTCGAACCCGAGCTCGGCTCCGAGCTTCCTCAGGAGCGCCAGGTCACCGGCGCGCTTGGCCCCGAAGCGAAAGTTCTGCCCCACGACGACGACGCGCGCGCGGAGCGCCCCGACGACCAGGTCGCGAACGAATTGCTCCGGAAGCCACGCCGCGAAGGCCGCGTCGAACTTCCGCACGAACACCGAATCGACCCCGAGCTCCCCCATGAGCTCCGTGCGCCGCTCCAGCGTCGTCAGCCGCGGAGGCGCGCCCGAGCCGACGACGGCCGCCGGATGCGGATCGAAGGTGAGCACGCTCGTCCCCAGCGAGGCCGCCTTCGCCGCCCCCACCGCCTCGCGGAGCACGGCCTGATGGCCCAGGTGCACCCCGTCGAAGTTCCCCACGACGAGCGCGCACGGTCCAGCTGCAGGCGGCGGCGTCGCCTCGTCGATGCGGAAGAGAGCGGCGCCCATGCTGCGACGAGAGCCACGTCTAGCACGTCCCGGCCCTCCCTCCCGGGTGCCGGGGCACGCCGGGAGGGAGGTCGAAACGGAAGCTCACGAGCTTCGCCCGTCGTCGCGCGTCACTGCTTCGCGGGCGTCGCTTGCGGCTTCACACCGTCGCTCGGCGCGCTGGTATCGACCGGCGCAGCAGCGGGTGCCGCAGGCGCCTCGGGCGTCGGAGCGGGCTCCCCGGCGGGCGTCACGACGAGCTTCGCCGTGACGTTTCCGTGGATCTCGCTCTTGGCCTTCGGGCCCTTGGTACCTCGCGCCGCGCGAGTCGCCTCGCGCTTCGCGACCGCCACCGCCTTGGCCTCGGCCGTCTGCGGCGTTCGCGCCTTGCGGGGCGCGAGACCGAAGTCGACGAGGATGTCGGCTTGCGTGCCGAAGGTGAGCCGCACCAGTGCGATGAACGCGCTGATGAACGCGTCCAGGGCGGGAAGTGCGGCTCTCTCGGTGGCAAGCTTCACCTTGGCGGTGGCCTGAGCAGCCACGACGGCGCTGCGGTTGTCGACGTAGGTCTGAAGCTCCTGCGTCGCCGCATCGATCGTCGTGGAAACACCTTCGAGAGACACGGTCTGGCTACCGTTCGGAAAGTGTTTCTTGGCCCCCGAGATGAGCTGGCTCACCTTGGCGGCCTTGCTGTTCTTGCCAGGCTTTTGTCTAGGCATTTTGGAAGAACCTCCTGTTGAACGAAGAGGGGCCCGTACGCGACGACCCGCCGCGCCTTTCTTCCCCTCCACTGGGTTAATCGTAAAAGGCGCGATTCGATCGCGCGGTCGGCGCACGTTTCTCGGACGTCCGTTCAGGCATCATCGTGGCTTCCGAGAGGGTATGGACGGATGACGCGCGTTTTCCCTCACTGACGAACGCGTGCGTCATGGGCGACGCGCGTGCGCTCCTACGGGGGAACACGCACGCATCACGGGGGATGGGTACACCCATCCACGGGGGATCGCGCATGCATCATCGGGGATGCATGGATGCACCCGGGGGAGAATGCCCGCGGATCATGGGGAGTGCATGCCCGTACGCCCGGCGTACGCACGCGGATCCCCCGGGATGCATGCATGCATCATGGGAGAACGGGCACGAAGCCCCGGGGGTGCATGCATGCACCCGGGGGAGAATGCCCGCGGATCACGGGGAGTGCATGCGCGTTCGCCCGGGGTTCACGTCCGTACGCCCGGCGTACGCACGCGGATCATGGGGGATCGCCAACGGATCATGCGTGGTGCATGCCCGTACGCCCGACGAACGAGGGCGTGGCCTGTCAATTCCCCGTGGTGATGCAGATCTGCGGCACGGGTCCAGGGTTGTTCATCGACGGCGTCCCCTGGCAATGCATCGGATTCTTCGCCTTCGTGATCTCGACCACCGCGCGCGGTCCCTGCGAGCGCAAGACGGGGCGCGGCTGGATCGTGCACGTGATGGGGTTCGCGTTCCAGTCGGTGGCGCCTTCGCCGGATGCGTCGCCCGTGCAGGCCCCAGCCTCGTTCGGCACGGTCCACGCCTGACCGGTGGGATACACGACGTTGATCGAGTACCGCCCAGTCGGCAGGCATCCCTGGACGGCTGGAGACGTCGTGCCGGCCGTGTAGTTCGGAGGCGGCTTGACGAGGTTGGCGACGCTCGCAAGGGTCGTCCCGTCGTTCTGGAGCAGCCCGAGCGGGACGATGGGGACGTTCTTGGGCGGCATGTCCGCCGAGTTGCCGAAGAGATACGGCGACACGAGATTGCCGCGCTTGTCCGGCTCGTTCGGATTGAACAGCTGATCGAAGCAGATGACCGCCGGCCGCAGCATGACCGTCAGGTGGTCCTGCACGAACACCGTGGGCTGACCGGGATTCGACCCCGCCGGGCAGTTCATCATGCCCGCCTGGCACGGGATGAACTTGCTCGGGGGGAACGGGTACCCGCTCGCTTCCACCGTGTTGAGGAGCGAATCCGGGTCCGACTGCATGCCGTTCATCATCGGCTGCGGCAGCGGTGTTCCGCCGCCGAAGAGGGTGATGCCCTCCATGATGACCACGGGGAGCTTCGCGTCTCCCTGTGCCTGCAAGCTCGCCGGATCGTTCTGATGGGTCGGATCGTCGACGAGTTTGCTCAGGACCACGAGCGGCCACAGGTTGGGGACGTTGTTGCCTTCGGGGATCTGCTGGGCCTTCCAGATCTGATCGGCTGGGTCGAGGTACTGGTTCTGCCAGACGCGGAATCCTCCCCCGTTTCCCGTGAGTGAGAAGGGGGTGATCTGCATGTTGAACGGCGGCTTCTGCGCGGTCCCGACCTCGGGGGGTGCGGTTCCCCAGCGGAGCACGATGCGCGGATAGCTCGCCTCGAAGGCAGACGCTGCGGACGGACTGGCGCTGCCCGGGGGGCCGAGCGCCTGGATGTCTTGAGGGATCTCGAGAATGGGCGCGTAGTTCGGATCCGGCTTGCCGTTCTTGACGTCGGCGGAGTCCGCGATGCCCGTGGCGTTCGTCGCCGCGACATCCGAGCTCTGTGTCACGGTCGCCACGATGGTTTCCGCCAGCCCCGACCCCATGGTCGTCACGGTCAGCCCCTGCGGGTAGAAGTACGGCCGCGTGTTCTCGAACACCTTGCCGATGGTGATGTTCACGTTGTCCGCGACGTACCCTTGCGCGGGCATCGAGAAGCTCGGCACGAGCCCCGGCAGCGAGCCCTTGGGCAGCGGCTGCGGCGTGCCGATGTCGATCGGCAGGAAGTGCGGCAGGTAGTTCGGGTTCTGGTTGACCGGCTGGAGCGCCGCCGCCGTATCGATGTTGCCGCCGCCGACGTCGCCCATCTCGGGCAGGTTGCGGAACTTGAACGTCGGCAGGAAGTTCCCCGTGTAGTCGAAGAACGCTTCCATGACGTACGAGCCCGCCGCGAGCGGCGAGAGCGCGTAGGGCGCCGTCACCGTGATGTCGTCGACGATCCCGTGGTCCAGTGGGCAGTACCGATCCGATCCTCCCCAACGCGGCTCGTTCGGGAAGAGCAGGTCACCCGTGACGGCGACGAAGTTCACCGCGGTCGTCGCCAGGCCGTTCGGCGGCGGCGGGTTGCGGCGGTCGAACACGAGGAGGATGGCGTTGCCGACGATGTGCCCGTTCTGCGAGCAGGGGTGCGGCCCCTGGTAGAGAACCGAACCCCGGATGACGCCGCTCGCCGGGATCTGGCGCGACGTGGGGTCGCCCGCGGTGTCCGCGGGGATCTCGGTCGTGCATGCGACGACACCGAGCAGGCCGAGTGAGAAGAACCAGCGTGAGGTGCTCATGTCGCGTGTCTCTCAGAACTTGTAGGTGAAGAGGCCCATGAAGCGCCGGCCGACCACCTGGCCGAACGGATGCTCGCGGTGCTCGTCGTCGAACAGGTTGAAGCCGACGCCGCGGATCTCGGCGTTCTTGTTCTTGAGGAACCGGTAGCCGACGCTCAGGTTGACGATCGCGTACGGGTCGAGGTGGAAGCTCGCGTAGTGAATCTGCTGCCTCTGGATGTCCACGACCTGCTCGGCCCAGTCCGCGCCGGACTCGTAGTGCCCGTCGAGCGACGCATCGAGGCCGAACTTGGTACGGAGCTGCGCGCCGCCGTTGACCGCCAAGGCGGGCGTGCGCGAATCGGCCACGAGCAGCGACTGCTGGAACGGGGTGCAGCCCGAGTTGTCCTGCCTCACGTCCATCAGCGTCGTGTTCGCGTAGAAGTCGAGACCTTCGATCGGTGACAGCAAGCGCGCGCCGATCTCGGCGCCGTACACGTTGAACACCTGACACTGGTTCTCGAACCCGCCGAGGAACAGCGGATAGAGGCCCGACTGCCCGTCGGGCGCGGTCGGCACGTTCGGATTCGCCAGGTCACCCACGGTGATGGGCCGCGTCGGCGTGATGTCGATCAGGTTGTTGACGTGGTTGTAGAAGAACGCCGTGTCGAAGTTGAACAGGTCGCTCTCGTTGTTCATGTACCCGAGCTCGTACGTGATGACCTGCTCGGGGTTGAGCTTGAACCCAGGCTGGTCGGGCCGGTTGCCCACCGCGAGCTGCGAGCCGCCCGTGACGGGGAGCTGGATGGGGAAGCCCAGGTACGCTTCGAGGAACGTCGGCGTCCGGAAGGCGGTGCCGATGATGCCGCGGATGGTCGACTGCTGGCTCGGATGCACGAGCACCGAGACGCGCGGCGACTGGATGATGCGGTCGAGATAGGGGTCGTAGTCGGCGCGGTAGTCGCCGACGAGGGCGAACGGCTTTCCGATCTTCACCTCGTCGTGGACGAAGAAGCCGGCGTGGTTCTCGGCCACCGCCCCCTCCTGGAACGTCCACTCGACGTACTTGTAGCGGTAGTTGAGGCCGACGTGCAGGTCGTGGTTCACGCCCTTGCCGGTCTCGAACTGGTCGATGTACTGCGCCTCGGCGTCGTACACGTTCAGGTTGAAGCTTCCGGGAAGGAGGGACTGTCCGATCGTGCCCGCGTTGAGGATGTTGTGGCCCTCGATGCGGTTGTAGAAGGTGCGTACCTCGAAGTGCTTCGCATTGAGGAACGCCGTGACGTCCGACGCGTAGAACGGGTTCAGGAGAATGTCGTTGACGGGTCCCACTCCGAGGATCTCGTCGGCGCCGCTCGTGTACCCGCCCTGGATGCCGGCGGTCACGTCCTTGCCGAGCTGCCGCGTGACCGTGCCGTCCATGCGCACGGTCTCGGACGATACGTTCTGGTTTCCGGTGCCGAGCGTCAGGTCACGCCGGCCGTCGCCCACTTCGCGCGACCAGCGGGGCAGGTAGTCGTAGCCGACCGAGAAGCGGTACGCGGTCTCCTTCTCGCGCCCGGCCGCCCAGGCGGTGCCGTGCGTCGTGTTGTCGCTGCCGTAGCCGACGTTGAAGCCGCTGCCGCCCTCGCCCGGCTGCTTGGTGATGATGTTGATGACGCCGTTGAACGCGTCGGCGCCGTAGAGAGCGGACCCAGGACCGCGGACGACCTCGATGCGCTCGATGTCCTCGACGCCGATCGACAGCGTCGACCAGATCGTGGCGCCGAGGAGGTCGACGAAGACGCTGCGACCGTTGACGAGGACGAGGACCTTGTTCGACAGGCGCTGGTTGAAGCCGCGCAGCGAGACCTCGGTCTGCCCACCGGTCGTCACCATCGTGTCGACGCCGGCGAGGCGCTGCAGGAGGTCGGGGATGTGCGTGATGCCCGAGAGGCGGATGTCCTGCTCGGTGATGATCGAGGTGGAGTTGGGCGCGTCGAGCGGGCTCTGGGCCACCTTCGACGCGGTGACGACCGTCTCTTCGTACTCGTCGCCGGTCTTCAGGGCCGCGGCCGGGACGTTGCCTTCGGCGCCACCCGCCACGCCGCCTCCAGGCGGCTTCGGTCCGCCGGCGACGCCTCCGGGCGTCGGGCCTCCGGGCGTCACGCCACCCGGTCCCGGTTGCGTCCCTGCACCCGGACCCGCCGGGCCGCCGGGCGTCGGCCCCGTCGGCGTCTGCGCCTGCTGCGCCTCGATGAGCTGCGCCTGCTGCTTGCGGATGCGCGCTTCGAGCGAGGTGACGATCTGCGAGACCTCGGCGCTGTCCTTGGGATTTCCCTCGAGGTACTTCTTGTAATAGGCGACGGCGTTCTCGAGGTCGCCCTCGTCGACGTACGCGCGGGCGATGTTGTAGAGGACGTTCGGGTGCGGAAGGATGTCGTAAGCCTTCTTCAGCTCGTCGATGCCCGCGTCGTACCGGCCGTCCGCGATGTCGGCCATGCCCTTCTTGAAGTGCGACCGCGCCTCGGAACGCTCGTCGGCGAGTGCGCTGCCGGAAGCGAGCAAGACCGTGCCGAACGCCAGGCCGGCCGCAATCTTCGTGATCTTTCGTAGCGCCACGTTTCGAGCTCCCTCGATGAGAAGCGCGCGGGCGAACTAGGGTGGACTACAAGCCACTCGCGCTCGGCGGCGAGAATACAGCAGAGCCATCCACGTGGTCTCTTTTTTGGCCGAATCAGTAGGGGATGTCCGGCTTGTAGCCCGGGGGCAGCGAGGGCTGATCGGGCTTCTGCGGCGCCGCGGGGCGAACGATGACCGGAGCTGCGATGAGCTTCACGGTCACCGGGCTGTCCCCGATGGTCACGCTGCGCGTCTCGTTGCGGTAGCCGTTGCGCAGGATCGTGAGCTTGTGCTGCTTGCTCGGGTCCGCGTCCGACCCCTTGTAGAGGATGTCGCACGGCGTGCTGCTGCAAAGCTCGACGCCGTCTTCCTTGACGCTCGCCCCGTCCGGATCCGTGACGATGCGCACCTTCACGAGGGTGGCCGTGGGCGCGGGGGCGACGGCGCTCGCGGTGTCGGTCGGCGTCGTCGGGACCGTCGGAGTGCTGCTGGCCGCCTGCGGTCCCGGAATCACCGAGTGGCTCGGACGCAGCATCACGTATCCGAAGATGCCGGCCAGGGCGAGCGCGCCCACGACCGCGGCGACGAGCATGCCCTTGGAGCCGCTCTTGCCCGGCGGCTGCGTGATGAGCGGAGCGCCGACGGCGGGTGAATCGCTCGGCACCGTCAGCGGCGACGGGATGCTGCCCGGATCGCTGCCGCTCGGCGAGAGGAACGCCGGGTTGGCGCCGCTCGACGCGTTGCCGCCCTGCGTGACCTGCGGACCGCTGCCCGATCCCGAGAGCGACCGGTACTCGCCGGTGCCCACGCCGCTGATCGTCGCGGTGAGCGCCGCGCCGCCCATGCGCTTGAGGGCCGCGAGCACCTCGTCCATCGAGCGGACGCGCTGGTCGGGGTCCTTCGCCATGCAGCGCGCGACGGTCTCCTCGATCGCGGGCGACAGGTTGATGTTCGGGTTCATGACGCGCATCGGAGGAGCGTCCTCGTTCACGTGCGCCATGAGGATGTTCACGCTGTTGGGCCGGTCGAACGGCACCTTCCCCGTGATCATCTCGTACATGATGATGCCGAGCGCGTAGATGTCCGTGCGCGCGTCGACCTTGTCGCCGCGGATCTGCTCGGGCGCCATGTACTTCGGGCTGCCCATGAAGAGGCCCGTCTGCGTGAGGTCCTCGCCCTTGCCGTCGCCGGACACGTTCTTCACGAGGCCGAAGTCGAGCACCTTCACGAAGTCGGTCTCGTCACCGTGCTCGACGAGGAAGATGTTCGCCGGCTTGAGGTCGCGGTGGATGACGCCGAGCGAGTGCGCTTCACGGAGCGCGCGGCAGATCTGGCGAGCGATGTGCGCGGCGCGCTCCTCGGGGAAGTGGCCGGCCTCGCGGATGGCCCGGTGGAGCGTGTGCCCCTCCAGGTACTCCATCGCCATGTAGTAAATCTCGTCGTCCGTGCGGCCGTAGTCGAAGATCGTGACCGTGTTCGGGTGCGTGAGCTTCGACGCGATGCTCGCTTCGAGGAAGAAGCGCTTGTGGAACTCGGGGTCGTGCTCGCCGGCGTAGTTCGGGTTGAGCACCTTGATCGCGCACACGCGGCCGAGAGGCGACTGCTCCGCGCGATAGACCTTGCCCATGCCGCCGCGCGCGATGAGCGCGGTGATCTTGAACCGGTCGTTCACGACGCGGCCGATGAGCGGATCGGGCGTTCCCGAGCTCTTCGACAGTGCCGCCGACGACGCGCGTTCGGTCATTTAGGTGGCTCCCAGGCGCGGATCCGATGCAGCAAGCACAGGCACCCGCCATCTCAGTGTGCCTGCACCCTTACAGCGTGTCAACGCAAGCTACGGAGGCTTCAGGCCCTCAAAATCCCCCGGGAATGGCCCGGTAAGCGCAGCTTATCGCACCGCGTCGGACGTAGCGAGATCCACTCAATTTCTCGCCTCCCAGGCGCCCTCTCCGAGGTACCGTGCAGGGGCCATGCAAGGGAAAGCCTGGGTCCTCACCCTCCTCTGCGTCCTCTCCGCGCTCGCCTTCCTCCTCATTCCTGCGGACGCGCGGGCCGGGGCGGGCAACTTCAGCATCAAGACGACGAGCGTCGCCGAGAGCAGCGGCACGTGGCACGTCAAGTGCCGCATCGACCTGCCGCGCGCTCCCGGGATGATCCACATCCCGATGCGCTTCACGTTCTCCAAGGAGGCCGTCGACGAGCGCGCCATCATGAGCAAGGGCGCCGACCCGGTGCACCACCGCATGGTGCAGGACGTGCCGGCCAAGCAGATCCAGTCGATGGACGTCGACTTCGCCGACGCGAGCGGCAAGGTCTTCAAGTCGACCTACTTCGAGTTCGACCTGCGGCGCGACGGCGGGTACTTCGAGGCGGGCGAGTACCTCGTCGCCCTCTCGGGGCCGGACGGCGACGTCGGCGGCTCGCAGAAGCTGACGCTCACCGGCGACAACCCGCCCGTCTACCGCGGCGCCATGGACTTCGGGAGCGACTCTTCGGGCACCAAGAAGAAGGGCAACATCACGAACGTGAGCAGCGGGCTCGATGGCGGCCAGCAGGTCGCGTCGAACGACGACAACGGCTCGTCGGCTGCGCCCATGTCCACGGACGTGGCGCCGGAGGGCAGCGGCGGCAGCATGGTGCCGGACAGCGCGTTCAACAAGACGGCCGAGGAAGAGGCCGTGCAGGGTCATCCGAGCGGCTGCGGATGCGTCGCCGCCGGAAGCGGGACGGCCGTTGGCCTCCTGTCGCTGCCGCTCGCGGGCGCCGTGGCTCTGGTGCTCGCGCGTCGCAGGCGTGATAAGCGCGCTGGGAAGTGACGCCGGAAGAAGCGATCGAGCAAGCCAAGAGCGGAAAGCTCCTGCCCCTCTACGTGGTGGCGGGAGAAGAGAGGCTCCTGCGCGACGAGGTCGTGGCCGAGCTGCGTGCGGCGGCGCTCGGGGGCGGCGTGGCCGCGTTCAACGAGGACAAGTTCACCGCGGGCGAGGCGGGCGTAGACAAGGTCGTCGCTGCCGCGCGCACGGCTCCGATGATGGCCCCGCGTCGCTTCGTGCTCCTGCGCGGCGCCGAGCGATGGGACACGGAGGCCGAGACGTCCCCGTTCGACACGCTGGCCGAGTACGCCGCGAACCCGGTCGATTCCACGTGCTTCGTGATCGTCGCGTCGAAGCTCGACGGGCGGCGACGCTTCGTGATGGCGGCGCGCAAGGCCGGGTTCCTCGTGACCTGCGACCCTCTGGACGATCGTTCGCTCCCGCCGTGGATCGCCTCCCGCTTCCGGTCCAAGGGTCACGCGATCGACCGCGACGTGGCCGAGCTGCTCGCGGCGCTCGCCGGCCCGCATCTGTCGCCGGTGGACGACGCCGTCGAGCGGCTCTCGCTCTACGTCGGCCCGGGCGCAGCGATCGACGAGGACGCCATCGCCGTCTGTGTCGCCCGCGTGCGGACCGCGGACACGTGGGCCCTGGTGGACGCCGTGCGGGCGCGGGACCTGGGGCACGCGATGCGCACGCTGGCCGATGCGTACGATCCGCGCGACCACGGGCTGCCTCTGCTGGGGGCGCTCGCGTGGTCGATCCGGCAGCTCGCCCGTTTCCAGGCGGCGCTGGGCGACGGGGCGTCCCAGGACGAGGCAGCGCGCGTGGCGGGCGTCTACCAGCCCTACCGCGCTCGCGAGCTGGCGCAGAAGGCGCGCGGCGTGAAGCCCCGGGAGGTCGAGCGGTGGCTGCTCGTCCTGGCCGAGACCGACCTGGCGCTCAAGAGCTCCCGCCGCACGGCCGACGCGATCCTCGAGGAAATGCTGACGCGGCTCTGCCGCGGGGCTGGCGCGGGGGCCGGCCCAGCTCGACCATTTGACGGGCGCGCAACTCGTCCCTAGGTTGCGACATCGAATCGTTCTGCGGAGATTGAGATGCACGTTCCCCCTCGGGTGATCCGGCCTCAAGCCAAACCCCTCGACTGCCTGGCCAGAGCCAGAATCCCGACGCGCCACGGCGACTTCGAGACGTACGTGTTCCGCGGCGAGCACGTCGCCCTGGTGCGCGGCGACGTCGCCGGCCGCGAGGACGCGCTGGTGCGCGTCCACTCCGAGTGCCTCACGAGCGAGGTGTTCGGCTCCCTCAAGTGCGATTGCAAGGAGCAGCTCGACGCCGCGATGGCGGCCATCGCCCACGCCGGCGCAGGCGCCGTGGTGTATCTCCGGCAAGAGGGCCGGGGCATCGGGCTGGCCAACAAGATCCGCGCGTACGCGCTCCAGGCGCGCGGGCACGACACCGTCGACGCCAACCGTCTCCTCGGGCTGCCCGACGACGCGCGTCACTACGACGCGGCGCGCGACATCCTGTCGTACCTCGCGGTCGACAGCGTGCGGCTCATGACGAACAACCCCGAGAAGGTGAAGGCGCTCGAGGCGCTCGGCGTGCGCGTGTCCGGCCGCGTCCCCGTCATCGTGGCGGCGAATCCTCACTCGGCAGGGTACCTCGAGGCCAAGCGACTGCGCATGGAGCACGACCTTCCTGCTGTGCTCCTCGCCTCGAGCGACGCCGAATAGGGGCCAAAATATCGAAGCGTGCTCCTGCGCGATCGCGCTCGCGGGGCTCTTTCTGCCTGCCTAGAGTGGGTTCGAAGGGCGTGGCAGCAACGGCACGCAACGAGAGACCCGCGCTGGATCGCATCGTGGATGCGCTCGGGAGCGTGCGTGCGCTCGCCTCCGAGTGCGGCGTGAGCACGTGGACGGCGCGCGCGTGGCTCAACGGAACGCGCTCCCCCGCCCCCGAGAGCCAGCGGCGGCTGAACACCATCGCGCAGGAGCACGGGCTTCACCTGCCGTACCCGCAGTGGGAATCCGGCGTGCAGCGCCGCGGGCCCCACGAGCGGCTCGAGCGCGTCGTCGATCGGCTGCGGCTCGATCTCACGGTCGACGAGCGACGCTACGGGTTCGCCCGGGTCGAACGGCGCTCGATCCTCTGCGTGCTTGCTCAGCTGCGCCCCGGCCTCGTGGCCGTCAAGGTGGGCACCGCGGACGACGCGATCGAGTACGCCATCTGCGACGACGACCTCCACGCGATCTACGCGCCATCGCCCGACCTCGAGGACCTGCGCGGGCGCTTCCCGCGACGGTAGGGGGGGGATAGAGTGCGGCGCGCTTCGCCATGCGCATCGCCCTCACGCACAACCTGCGCGTCACCGATTCCGAAGAGGAAGCCGAGTTCGACCCGCCGGAGACGATCGCCGCCATCGAGCGCGCCCTCGCCTCGGCAGGACACCGCGTCGAGCCGATCGACGTCACGGGTCCCGCGTCGCTCCTCGTCACGAGGCTCGAGGCGTTCGCGCCGGACATGGTGTTCAACCTCGCCGAGGGGCACCGCGGCAAGACGCGCCGCGCCTTCTACCAGGCGCTCTTCGAGGAGCTGGGGCTTCCGTCGACGGGCAGCGACGCGTACGCGCTGTGCGTGACGCTCGACAAGGCGCTCACCAAGAAGCAGCTGGCCGGATGGGGCGTGCCGACGCCGCGCGGCCGGTGGGTGACGCGCGCCACGCTGCGCGCCGGAGGGCTCGACGAGCTGCCCTTCCCGGTGATCGTGAAGCCCAACTTCGAGGGCTCGAGCAAGGGCATCGGCCAGGACAGCGTGGTCGAGGACCCCATCGCCCTCGGGCGCGTGCTCGACGAGGTGCTCGCCAAGTACCCGGACGGCGCGCTCGTCGAGCGGTACGTGCCCGGCATGGACGTGCGCGTCGCGATGGTCGAGGGGCTCCCGCCGCTGCCCCCGGTCGAGACCATGGTGGACGCTGCGTACGCGCGCCGGCACGACATCATCGACTACCGCCTGGCCAACGTGGACACGCGCTTCGTCCAGCGGCGCGCGCCGGCGCACCTAGCACCGGCCGTCGCCGATCGCGTGCGCGATCTGGCCGACCGCATCTTCGCGGCCTTCGGGCTGCGCGACGTCGCGGCGCTCAACTTCCGCGTCGCGCCGGACAACGAGGTGTGGTTCATCAGCACGACCGCGATCCCCGGCTTCGATCCCAACGGCGCCCTCGCGACGGCGACGGCGGCCGTGGGCGTCGGCTACGACGCAATGGTGCTCGCGGTGCTTCGCTCCGCCGCCGCACGGCACGGCCTCCTGCCGCTGCTCGACGCGAGCAAGCCGCGTCCGCCGCGGGCACGTCGCACGAGCCTGCGCGTCGGCCTCGCGTTCAACATGAAGCGCATCGACTCCAACGCGGACGACCGCGAGGCCGAGTACGACGCGCCCGAGACCATCCAGGCCATCTCGACGGCCATCGAGAGCCACGGGCACGTCGTCGTCCCGCTCGAAGCGACGGCCGAGTTCCCGCGCGCGCTCATGACGTCCAACGTCGACGTCGTGTTCAACATCGCCGAGGGCATGACGGGACGCAGCCGCGAGGCGCAGGTGCCCAGCCTCTGCGAGCTGCGCGGCATCCCGTACACCGGGAGCGACTCGGCGACGCTCTCGATCTGCCTCGACAAGGCGCTCGCCAAGCGACTCCTCGTGGACGTCGACACGCCGGCGTTCCAGATCCTGGCCACGGGACGCGAGAAGCTGCGCGCCTTCCGCTACCCGGTCATCGTGAAGCCGAACCAGGAGGGCACGAGCAAGGGCATCGGCCCCAAGAGCGTGTGCGACGACGAGGCGCGGCTGCGCGAGGTGGCCCGCGAGCTCATCGAGCGCTACGGGCAGCCGGCGCTCGTCGAGGAGTACGTGTTCGGCCGCGAGCTCACGGTCGGCCTGCTCGGCGAGAAGCGGCCGCGCGTGCTGCCGCCGATGGAGGTCGTGTTCCTCAAGCAGGCGGAGCGCCCGGTCTACGACTACGAGTGCAAGCAGCACTGGCAGGAGCACGTGCGCTACGAGTGCCCCGCGCCCCTCACGCGCGAGGAGCTGCGCGCCGTCGAGCGCGCGTGCCGCACGACCTTCATGACGCTCGGCTGCCGCGACGTGGCCCGCGTCGACGTGCGGCTCACGCCCGAGGGAAGGGTGTTCGTCCTCGAGGTGAACCCGCTCCCGGGGCTGACGCCGGACTACAGCGATCTCTGTCTCATCGCGAACGGCGCCAAGATCGACTACCGGACGCTCATCGGCGAGATCCTGAGCGGCGCGATCAAGCGCTTCAACGCGCGCCAGCGGACGACCGATCGCGAGACCGAGACGAGCAACGTCGGACCAGACGCACCGAACTGAGCCACTGCTGTAGGATGAAGGGAGCGTGCGCCGAGCCTTCTGGCTCTTCCTCCTCTTTGCTTTGGTGCTGGTGGCCCGCGATGCAGCCGCCGAGGACGTGCCAGTCCCGGTAGGTCTGCAGGCCGAGCTGCTCGCGAAGGTCGCCGCTTACGATCGCAACCTGCCGGAGCGCGCCGGGGAGCGCGTCCGCGTCTTCCTGGTGCAGAAGCCCGGCAACGACGATTCGGCGCGCGCCATCGTGCAGATGACGGGGGCGCTGGGCCAGATCGGTTCGATCGGCGGCCTTCCGCACGACGACATCGTCGTCGCCTGGGGCGGCGCCGCCGCGCTCGCGCAGGCCGTCAAGACGCAGCGGGCGGCCATCGTCTACTTCACGCCTGGCTTCTCGGGCGACGCCGACGCGATCCGCGCGGCGTTCGCAGGCGTCGACGTCCTCACCGTCGGCGCCGTACCCGACTACGTCCCGCGCGGCATCGTCCTCGGCTTCGACATCGTCGAGGGCAAACCGAAGCTCCTCGTGAACCTCTCGCAGGCCGCGAAGCAGAACGTCGCCTTCAAAGCCGAGGTCCTCAAGATGATGAGGGTGTACCCATGAGCGCCGGCCCGTTCCGACGCACCCGGCGCCTCTGCGGCGCGCTCCTCGCCGCGACGGCGGTCGTGGCGGCGAGCGCTCCGGCGCTGGCGCAGGACACGTCCGACCTGCAGCAGCTGCTCGCCGAGCCGGTCATCACGACGGCGTCGAAGTCCGCCGAGACGGCGAGCGTGGCGCCGGCGATGTCCACGACCATCACGGCGACCGACCTGCGCCGCTACGGCATCCACACGCTGGCGGAGGCGCTCGACTTCCTGTCTCTCGGCGCGTGGACGTCGAGCAACGGCACGACGACCGACGTCGGCGCCCGGGGCGTCATCCTGCCGCAAGACCGGGGCAGCCACGTCCTCTTGCTCGTCGACGGACACGCCGTCAACGAGCCGATCTTCGGCACGGCGCTGGTGGATCGAGGCTCGGGCATCCCCCTCGAGATGATCGACCACATCGAGGTGATCCTCGGGCCGGGCTCGGTGCTCTACGGATCGAACGCGATGCTCGGCGTCATCAACGTGATCACCAAGCGGGCCAAGGAGTGGCAGGGCGGGCACGCCGTCGGGGAATGGGAGATCGGCAAGGGCGCGCGTGCCGCCGCCGGAGTGGGCCTCGTCCTCGGAGAGGACGCGGAGGTGACGTTCATGGCCGAGTACTACCGGCAGTACGGGCCAAGCTTGAACGTGCTCACCGAGCAGAACGGCTTCGACGAGGTCGCGCTCCACCCGTTCCAGTTCCACGCGGGGGGCCCGCGCGACGGCGTGTGGGGCGGCACGACCACCAACACGCCCCGCGCGGACATCCCGTCGGGCGTGCTGCACCTGACCTGGCGGAACTTCGACGTGGAGATGGGAGGCAAGATCGACAAGCAGTCGTTGCCCTACGACATCAACGACGTCAGCGGCGAAGCGTACTTCGACGATCCGTACGCCTTCCAGACGAACCGGCACCTGTGGGTCGACGCGAAGCACCACGCCACACTCTCGGAGGTGGTGCTCCTCACCTCGCGCGTCTACGCGGACACCTACGACTACGAGCGCACCGCGGACACGTCCGCCGGCGCGGAGTGCCTCATCTACGGCTCGGCGAACTGCCGCGCCGACGCGACCGGCGTCGGGCAGTGGATGGGGCTCGAGGAGCAGGTGAGCTTCGACTGGCTCCGCGACACGAGCCTGGTGACGCTCGTGGGCGCCGAAGGCCGCCTGCGCCGCGTCAACACCAAGACCGACACGCTCGACTACGACGCGTTCGTGGCGGGCGCGACGCGCAACATCCGGTCGAGCTACGACGTCATCGGTTATCGCGACGAGACGCTCGGCGCTTACGCGCAGCAGACGTGGCGCCCGACCCCGTGGCTCGGCCTCAACGCGGGCGCGCGGCTCGACGTCGATCCGCGCTTCTCGCCCCAGGTGTCGCCTCGCGCAGCAGCCACGGTCAACCCCTGGAAGGGAGGCACCTTCAAGGCGATCTACGCCCAAGCGTTCCGGGCCCCGTCGATCGGCGAGTCGTACTCCTACGGACCCGACCAGCTCGCCGCGCAGAACCTCCGGCCCGAGGTCGAGAGATCCGTCGAGGGGTCGCTCGAGCAGCAGATCGTCGGGCCGAACAAGCTGGTCTTCGGCGTCTTCCGGAGCTGGTGGGACGACCTCATCGAGCTGCACCTTCTGTCGCTGCAGGAGATCGCGCAGGCCGAGGCGAACGGGAGCCTCAGCCTCCTCAACAACAGCATCGTGACGCAGTACCGCAACCTGACGACCATCGAGGCGAGCGGTTTCGACGGCGGCGTGGAGGGCGCGACGACCGACGGTTCGCTGCGGTACGCGCTGAACGTGTCGGCGGCGACGACGACGTTCGACGACGGGCGCGGCCCGACCCATCCGGTGCCCGTCGCGCCGACGATCTTCGGAAACGCGCGTGTGTCCTACGACCTGCCCGGAGCCCTGCCGACCGTCGCGCTCGCGGGGCGCGTCCTCGGACAGCGCCCGACGGATCGCGCCTTCGACGGCAACTTCAGCCCGCCGCCCTTCGTCGGCCCGGAGCTCGGTCTGCGGGGCACGATCTCGGGCGACATTCCGATCCTCAAGGGCCTCTCGTACCGCGCGACGATCGACTACACGTCGGCGAGCTTCGCGCCGTACGTGGTCGGGCCGGTGCAGTCGGCCGTGTTCGCCGGACCTCAGACCGGTCCGGCAGTGGTCGTCGGCAATCCGTACGTGCTGGCGCCGCTCGACACCTTCCGCGCGACCGTGGGGCTACAATGGGACTTCGGGAGCGGGCAGTAGTGGCGCGCATCAAGCCCTGGCAGGCGGCGTTGCTCGCGGGGGCCGCGGTCTCCGCCGCGATTGCCTTCCTCGCCTGCGTCGACACGACGCCCGTGACGGTGCAGGGAACGCCGTTCGACGGCGCGCCTCCGGTCCTGACGGACGCCTTCGTCGACGTGAGCCTGGGAGATGCCTCGCGCGACGGCCAGGCGGATGCCGCGGTCGAGACCGGGCCGTCGCCCTGCGTCCAATGCCTCGAGATGCCGGACATGATGGGGCACGGATGCGGGAACGAGGTCGCGGCGTGCATGGCGAACGCGAAGTGCGCTCAGGCGATCTCGTGCGCGATCGCGGACGATTGCTTCGACCGCGGTTCGAGCGCCGGCCTCATTCAGTGCGGCTTCCCGTGCGCCACGGACGCCGGAATCACGCTCACCGATCCCGCCATCCAGCTCGCGTACGACGTGTTCACGTGCGCCGCTTCGAACTGCGGCACGTACTGCAAGCTCGGCGACTGAGCTGCTACGTGGTCAGGCGGGGGCGAGCGTGAAGCGCGTGGACTTGCCCGCCTCGCTCGCCACGTCGATCCGGTAGCCGACGCGCGCGAGATCGTCGCGCACCGCGCCGAGCCCGACGCCGCGCCCCGCGAGCGTTCCCGCGCCCGGCACCGTCGACAGGCCCGCGACGAACACGAGCTCCGTGAGGCTGTGGCGGGTGGCGCCGCCCACGTCCACGCCGAGCTCCTTCGCGCGTTCGCGGATGCCCTCGTAGTCGAGCCCGCGGCCGTCGTCCTCGACGAGGATCGTGGGGCTCTCGGCGCCCGGCTTCGCCGTGACGCGCACGGTGCCCGTCGTGGGCTTGCCGGCCTGAATGCGCCCGGCGGGCGGCTCGATGCCGTGGGCGATCGCGTTGCGCACGAGGTGCGTGAGCACGCCGGGCAGGACGCGCGCCAGTTTCGCGGGGACGCGCACCTCGCGGCCGTCCACGTCGAGGCGCACCTGCTTGCCCTCCCGGTCGCCCCACGTGGGCGCCATGTCCATCAGGCTGGCGATGCTCTCGCCGAACGGGCGCGCGGCGAGGATGGAGACCGCGCGCGTGAGCTCGGGGTCGCCGATCCGCTCGCTCAGGGTCACGACCGCCTGCACGTCCGGGCGCTGCACCGTGATCTGCTCGAGCGCCGCGCGACCGAGGGGCGACGCGGCCACGAAAACCTGGGCGCCCTTCTCGATGCCGGCGAGCGCGCGGTGGAGGCGCGAGACGAGCGCGCCGTGCACCGAGCCGGTCGTGACGAACCCCTCCCCTCGCGCCAGCGAGCGAAGCTCGTCGAGCTCCTCCTCCATCTTGGCCGTCTCGGCCTCGAGCTCGCGGAGGTCGAAGGCGCGCGCCTCGCCCTTGATGGTGTGCACGTGGCGGAACAGCTCGTCGATCTCCCCCGTGCGCAGCATGCGCGGGTTGGGGCCCACGAGCTCGATGCAGCGCTGGATGCGCTCGCCCGCCGCATCCATGAACTGGACGAAGACCTGCCCGCCGCCGGCGATGAGTCGGCGCATCGCCGCCATGCGCCGCGCGTGCTCCTCCTCCTGCGTCTGCACGGTCTTCTCGAGCTTCTTCCTCTCGCTGACGTCGGTCGCGAGGAGCATCACGCAGTCGATGGCGCCCTGCTTGAGCACCGGGCGCATCTCGAGCTCGAGGGGCACCTGCTCGTGGCCGCGCCGGATGGTCACCTCGCGCGGCGCGAGCTGCGCGAAGCTCGCCCACTCGTCGAGCGGGACGTCGAAGGCCATGCTCGCCCACTCGTCGAACGCCTGCGCGTCGACGTCGTGGTCTCCGGACTGCCCGTAGAGCAGATCGCGCACGCGCTCTCCGAAGAGCGAGGGCCGGTCGAAGAGCCGGATGGCCTGCTTGGACGCCGCGCCGATCACGCGCCCGTCGCGCCCGAAGGCGAAGATGGCCTGGCGCATGTTGTCGAACAGGTCGCGGAGCTCCTGGCGCGCCGCTTCGAGGCGGTGCTCGCGGTCGGCGATGGCGGCGCGCATCTTGTCGAACGCGCGCGCGAGCTCGCCGATCTCGTCACGCGAGCGGACGTCGACGCGCGTGTCGAAGTCACCGCGCCCGATGTGCCTCGAAGCGCGCGTGAGCATCTCGAGCGGACTGACGATCTGGCGGCGCGTGATCCAGATGAGGACGAAGGCCGTGACCGCGGCCAGGGCGAAGGAGAGGACGAAGATCCGCGTGCGGCTCGAGGCGTACGCCTCGTTCTCGGACGCCAGGGAGAAGACGAGCGTGGTCCGGCCGATGGGCACGCCGTTGGTCGGCGACTTCACGAGGCGCGAGACCTGCACGTGATCCCCGAACACCGCGACCTTGCCGAGCGCCGACTCCGTCGGCATCTGCAGATTGCCGCAGCCGCCGCGGTCGACGCGACCCAGAGAGCTCCCCCCCGGGACGGCCCAGACGACGGCGCACGTCACGTCCGGGTTCGTCTGCAGGTGCCCGAGCTCCGTCTGCAGGGCCTCCGGATCGGTGGCGACGAAGTCGACCGGCGCCGCCACGGTCGCGGCGAAGAGGTCCGACACCTGGGACGCCGCCTGCGTCTTGGCCGCGAGGAGCGCGCGCCACTCGCGCTGGGTCAGCTCGAAGAAGAGGAACGTGGACGCGACGGCGAGCACGCACACCGTGGCAAAGGCGAGCTTCGTCCCGAGCGAGAGGAACCGCCCGGCGGGGGGCATCGACGCCGGCGGCTTCACCGACGTGGACGTGCGATTCGCCATCGAAGAGCAGGATACAGGTACGAGCGGCTTTCATGGATGCCGACGCGTCGCTTAGTCTTGCGTGGCGTATGCGCGCCCGCTCGGCACTCCTTTCTTACGTGGCCGTGGCCTCGGCCTCGGCCCTCGCGTCCATCCTCGCCGCGTCTCCCGCGGCGTTTGCGCAGCCGCTCCCGTCGGTGGACACGCGCACCTGGCGGCCGTCGGTCGATCCGCAGGCGGGGCTCGTGCTCGAGCCCACCTCGACGCCGGGGGCCTGGCAATGGAACGCGGGCGCGTGGCTCAGCTACGAGCAGGCGCCCATCGCGATCCGCAACGCCTCGACCGGCAGCCTCGCCTGGCAGCCGCTCGCGCACGAGCTGGGGATGGACCTGGTGGCCGGCCTGGGCCTCGGCTCGCGCGCCGCCATCGGCGTCGACGTGCCGCTCTTCCTCTGGCAGGACGGGACGTCGGGCCTGCCCGCCGGCCTCGTCTCGAGCGGCGCCGTGCCGACGAGCGGCGTGGGGGACGTGGCGCTCGTGGGCAAGGCGACCATCGTGTCGAACGATCGCGACGGCCTGAGCGGCGGCTTCGGGCTCGCGGCCCTCGGCGCCCTCACCCTGCCCACGGGCGATCGCGAGAGCTTCCACGGCGACGGCACCGCCACGGTGTCCCTGCGCCTGCTCGGCGAGTACGCGCTCGGCGTCGGCGCACTGCGCGCGAGCCTCGGCTACACGCTGCGAACGGCCGACCAGACGTGGCCCGACCCCAGCCTCGGCGGCGTGACCTTCGGCGATTCGATCCCGTGGTCGGCGGGGTTCGTCGTGCGACCCAAGGCGTTCGCGCCGTCGCTCGACCCGAGCGATCGCCAGAGCTGGGAACTCGCCGTGCACGGCTCGCTGCCGGCCGGACCGGTGGCGCCCTTCGGCCTGGGCGGCGCGGGGGCGTCGGCGCTCTCGCCGGTGCTCCTCGGGCTCTCCGATCGCATCGCGCTCGGTCACTACCGCGACGTGTACGTGCTCGGCGGCGTCGACATCGGTCTCGATCAGGCCATCGGGGTGCCGGTCTTCCGCGGAGTCGTGTCGATCGGCTGGGCGCCGCGCGCGCACGACCGCGACCACGACGGCATCCCCGACGACCTCGACGAGTGTCCGGACCTCGCCGAGGACAAGGACGGCATCCAGGACCAGGACGGCTGCCCCGAGGACGACGCCGACGGCGACGGCATCCTCGACGACCAGGACGCGTGCCCGCTCGTGCCCGGCGTGTGGTGGAACGACCCGCGCAAGAACGGCTGCCCCGCGCCCGACACCGACGGCGACGGCGTGCCGGACCCGGTCGACGCCTGCCCGGCGGTGAAGGGCGTCGAGAGCGACGACCCCAAGAAGAACGGCTGCCCGGCCGAGACGCAGGACCGCGACAAGGACGGCATCCCCGACGACTCCGACCGCTGCCCCGACCAGCCGGAGGACAAGGACGGGAACGAGGACTTCGACGGGTGCCCCGACCTCGACGACGACGGCGACGGCATCCCCGACAAGGACGACGCGTGCCCGCGCGAGAAGGGCGACCCCTCGACCGATCCGACCCGCAACGGCTGCCCCAATCCGGACCGCGACGGGGACAGCTACGACAACGAGGTCGACAAGTGCCCCGACCAGGCCGAGGTGTTCAACGGCGTGCAGGATGACGACGGCTGCCCGGACGAGGGCGGGAAGCCCCTCGTCGTCGTCGTGGCGAACAAGGGCAACAGCGACTCCATCACCATCCAGCCGGCGCGGCCCATCGTGTTCCGCCCCGGGACGAAGGAGCCGGATCTCGATCCGGCGAGCACGATGACGCTGCGGGCGATCACGCTGGAGCTCGACCGTCACCCGGACTGGACCCTCGGCGTGGGCGTCCGTCCCGGGCCGCTGAAGCCCGAGGACGCGGAGAAGGAGTCGCTCGAGCGGGCGATGCTCATTGCCAACCGGATCGACGCGTACGCGCACCGGACGTCGGCGGCAGAGGCGGTCGGCTGGGACGCCGTGAAGCAGCAGCCCGCGGCCGCGGCGAGCGGCGTGGGCCTCGTCGTCCTGGTGCCGACGAAGGAGAAGCCGTGAGGAGCTCGCTGCGCGCCGCCGTCCTCGTGACGGCGGCCGCGGGGCTCGTCGCTGCCGCATCGCCGGGGGCGCGTGCCGACGGCCCCGGCGGCGTTCGCTCGCGCTTCGGCATGGAGCTCGCGTCGCGCCTGCTCCGGTCGGCCGACCCCGAGGACAAGCTCCGGGGCGTCGAGCGCGCGGCGGCGCTGGGCACGCCCGAGTCGCTCGACCTGCTGGTGCGCGCGGCGGAGTCGCTCGATCCGGGGGACTTCGATCTGCGCACGGGGCCGGACGGCGTGGGGCCGCTCGACCAGCGAGCGCTCCTCGTCGTCGTGCGGGGCCTCGCCCACTGGACGGATCGCGAGCGGGCGCGCGAGGCGCTCGCCGCGCTGCTGCAGGCGCAGACGCACGCGCTCGTGATGCGCGGGGTGCCCGCGGGGAGCCGCGATCCGGCAGGCGACGAGGCGGAGGCGCTCGCGCGCGTCCAGCTCGCGCGGCAAGAGGCGGCCCTCGCGCTGGCGATGTCCGGGAACGCCCTGGCGATCGAGGCGCTCGTGGCGGCGGGCCGGTCCGGGGGACCCGGGCAGGAGCCGGCACTGCAGGCGCTGGCGCTGGTGCCGCCCGTCGCGCCGCTGCTCGGCGGCGTCGCGATGACGACGCCGGGGACGATCGCCCTGGCCGCCGAGGTGGGGGACCTGCGGTCCATCGATGCGATCCAGGGCGCTCTGCGCGCGAGCGACGGAGGGCTGCGCGCCGCGGCGCTCGCGGCCCTCGGCGTGCTGGGGGACGCGCGCGTGCTCGAGGCGGCGCGCGCGGCGGTGCACGACAAGGACGCGCGGGTGCGGATTGCAGCCGCGGACGCGCTGGTGCGGCAGGCCGCGCCCGACGCGCCGACGGCGGTCGAGGGGCTCGTGATGGACGACGCGACGTGCCGCGAAGGGCTGCGGCTCGCGCAGCTCGTGGCCAGCGAGGGCGTGACGAAGGCGGCGGCTGCGCGGGCAGCGGCGTCGGCGGAGCCCTCCCTCCGCGCGGCGGCGATCGAGGCGCTCGGACGCCAGCCGATCCCTCTCGCCGTCGGGGCGCTCGCGGCTCTGGCGGCCGATCCATCCATCGCGGGGGAGGTGGCGGCGGCGCTCGCGCGATCGCCGAGCCCCGCGGCGACGGCAGCGCTCGAGACGATGGCGTCGGCGACCCCCGGTTCGCGGCGTCTGGCGGCGCGCGCGTACTTCGTCCGCCGGTGGACCCACGGGTCGCGAAGCGCGCGACTCGACGCGCTGCTCCGGGCGCTCGGCGCGTCGACCGATGCGCGCGACCGCGCCGTGGGCGCTCGGGCGCTCGCCGCGATCGACCGTCGCGAGCACGGACTGCCGCCGCAGGAGGACACGCGGACGCGGGAGCTGCCGACGCTCACGCTGCTCGAGCACGCGAAGTCCGGAGAGGCGGACGGGCCGCTCGCCGCGATGGAGTTCGCGGCGAGCGCGGACGAAAGCCTCGGAGACGCCGTGTCGGCGCTCCTCGAATCACGCGACCCCGTGGTGCGCGCGCACGTGGCCCGTGGCCTCGCCCGGAGCTCCACGAGCGACGCCGCGGGCAGGCTCGCGGACGCCTATGCCTTCGAGACCGACGTCGCGGTGCGGCGCGCCCTCGTCGAGGCGCTGGCAGCGCGCACGACGGATGCCGGCGCCCCGCTTCGCCGCGCGTCGCTCGAGCTGGCGGCGACGCTCGATCCCGACCGGCTCGTCCGGTCGGCCGCGCGCCGGGCGCTCGACGGTGCGCCGCCGCCCGCCCGCCCCGCGCACGACGAGGTCGCGTGGCTCCAGCTCGCGGCGGCCCCGGGTGCGCGCGTGCCCACCGGCGAGACGGCGACCCTGGTCGAATCGGACGGCACGGCGCGGCCCGTCGCGTTCGACGACGACGGCTACGCGATCGTCCCGGGGGTGGCGCCAGGCGAGGCCACGGTTCGACTTGCGCCCCGCCTGCAGCCGTACGAGGCTCCCTGAGCCATGAACCGACGTACACCGGCCGAGGCTGCGCCAGCGCCCGCGCAGCAGCCCGCCGAGGGACCCACCTTCGAGGTCGCGATCAAGCGGCTGAACGAGATCGTCGCGACGCTCGAGCGCGGGGAGCTGCCGCTCGAGGAGTCGCTCCGGCTCTTCGAGGAGGGCGTGAAGCTCTCGCGCGTGTCCCAGCAGCGGCTGGATGCCGCCGAGAAGCGCGTCGAGCAGCTGCTCGCGGTCGACGAGCAGGGGCGGCCGCGCACGGCGCCGTTCGCGACCGACGCGAACGAGGACGAGGGCGAGCCCGGCGAGGGCACGCCGTTCTAGCCCCCGTCTGGTGTCAGCGTCCGATCGCGCCGCGGAAGACCCAGCCGTCGCTGGAGAAGCCGTCGCCGTACTTCACGGGGTACCAGCCGTCGTGCACGGCCCCGACGTGGATCTGCGTGCCACGCTGCAGGCGGGCGACGATCTTTCCGGTCTTCGGTGCGTCGCGGATGAGCGCGACCTCCCAGACGACCTGCGCGTCGCCGTCGACCGCGCCCGTCGCGACAGGCGTGCTCGGCGGGGCAGCCGGCGTGCTCTCGGCGCCGCCGGCCGGCGCGCCGGAGCCGGCGCCGAACGTCACCGAGTACGCCACGCTGTAGCGCGGGTTGTCGTGCGTGATGCCCGAGAGGCTGGCGCCGGCGACGTCGCTCTTGGCGCACGCGAGGAGCGCGTCGGCCGAGGACACGCCCTGCCCGCGCCCCAGCTCGACACCGACGCCGCCGCGCGAGAAGTCGAGGTGGACGACGAGGTGCAGCTTGCCGGTCTCCCCGGCCGCTTCCGCGCACTCGGCGAGCTTTCGGAGGCGCGGCATGACGACGCCGTCGAGGCCCGGGAGCGTGCCGCAGTCGCCGCCCTTGAGCGAGTCGCCGTCGGACGTCTTGCACGCGAAGACGACGCCGTGCGCCACCGTCACCGAGGGCATCGCCGCGACGGGGGCCGGAGCCGGAGCGGGAGCCGACCCAGCGATCGCGGTCGAGGGCGTCGCAATGGCCGCGGCCACGCCCTGCGTCGGCGCTGCGCTCGGCGGCTCGTTGCCGGGAGCACCGGGAGGAGCCGCAGAGGCCGTCGCGGACGTCGCGTCCGCCGGCAAGCTCGGGCCGAGCCTCACGCCGGCGAGCTTCGGCCAGCCGACGCCGACGATGAACCCGATGGCGGCGATGACCCCGACGCGCGTCCAGGACGGCTGATCGTCCGCCGGGCGGGGAATCTGCACTTCCAGCGGCCCGTCCGCCTTGCGGGACAACATCTCGACTTCACTCGTTACCACATGCCCCCACCAGGGGGACAAGTTAGGGTCACGGCCGGACGGCGAGCTCGATGAACAGCGTGCCGCCCTGGTAACTCTGGCCGCCGATGAAGAAGGGCTCGTTCGCGCTCGCCGTCACCTGCAGGCTCTTGAGGAACGCCTCTTTCCCGGCTTCCCCGATCTGCGCGTTCATCTGGTAGCGCTTCTCGTTCTTCTCGGCGCCGATGGCCGCGAGCGTCACCTGCAGCGTCCGCCCGTCGACGATGCCGTACGTGACGACCTTCCCCACGTCGAGCGGGAAGCTTCGCCGGTCGAGCAGCTTGTAGACGTTGTACCGGACGAAGGGCTGATCCCGCGTGAGCTGCGGCAGGTCCTTCAGGCGCGCGTCGATGGACCCACCCGCGTCGCTCTGCGACGCCTGGATCACGCTCACCTCGAGCGACGGCCCGTGCGTCGACGCCGCCAGCGCGATTCCGCCGGCGCCGAGCACTGCGAGGAGCATGGTCGCGAGGACCGCGACGAGGAGCCGCCTCACTTCTTGCCCTCGTCCTCGATCATGATGACGACGCTCGACGGCCCGTTCGCGTTCGCCGCCGCCCCGCCCGCCACGGGGATCTCGAACACCGAGATGCCGCGCGACGGCGAGTCGACCTCGTCGACTTCCACCCCTTGCGTCGGCCGCTGCTGCGCGGTTATCCCGTCCTTCGCCGGGGAGGCGCCGGGCGGCGGCTGCACGTCGACGATCGGCGTCTCGACGCTCGCCACCGGCTCGTGCGTTCCGGTCGTCGCGTCCTGAGAACGAAGGACCAACGCAACGCCCGCGGCCAGCGCGAGCGCGGCGCCGATCGACATCACGACCACCGGCGCGCGCCCCCTCGCCGGCAGCTTCGCCATCACGGCCGCGGCGATCCCTTCGGCCGCCGCCGTCCGCTCGGCCATCTCGGCGTCCAGGAACGCGCCGATCGCCGGCGACTGCATCGCCTCCACCACGCCCCGCGCCTCGCTGTTCTCGGCCACGAGCCGCTCGATGCGCGCGCGGTCGGCCCCCTGCAGCTCGCCGTCGGCGAACGCCATGAGCTCCATCATCGTCTCGCGCGAGAGGCTCATCGGGGCTCGCCCTCCTCCTCGCGGGCCCGCCCGGCGAGGGCCGGACTCGAAGCGACCTCGCCCGAGTCAGGCCCGCGCGGACCGATCTGCTCCTTGTAGCAGTCGGCCAGGGCGCGCTGCAGCTTCTGACGTGCGTGGAAAAGCCGGCTCATGATCGTCCCCTTCGATACCCCCATGACCTGCGCCATCTCCTCGTAGCTCAGGCCGTCGATCTCGCGCATGACGATGACCGCCCGGTGGTAGCTCGGAAGCGCGTCGAGCGCGGTGCGCAATCGCGCCGCGATCTCGCGCCTCCGAACGACGTCGACCGGGTCGGCGCCGTCGAAGCGACTGAGGAAAGGAAGGTCGAAGCCCTCGCCGTCTTCCACGTCCAGCCGGGCTTCCTCGAGGTCCGTCGTCTGGCGGCCCGGCTTTCGGATGAGGTCGATGCTGAGGTTGGTGATGATGCGATACAGCCAGGTGAAGAAGCTCGAACCGCCCTGAAACGAAGCGAGGCTCTTGAAGACGCGAAGGAAAGCGTCCTGGACGAGCTCGCGGGCGTCGTTCTCGTCGCGGACCAGGGAGAGCGCGATGGCAAAAGCGCGACGCTGGTGGCGTTCGACGAGACGTCGAAACGCTGCCATGTCGCCGGCCTGCGCCCTCGCGATAAGCGCACGGTCTTCCTCCGCTTCTCTCGCTCGTTCCTGCTTGCTGTTGGACGCCGCAGGAGGCGCCGTATTCACCGGAGGCGCCGGCGGAGGCGGGGTGGGCGCGGGCGGCGCGGGACCGTTCTTGGCATCGCGACCGCGTCGAGCGGAAGGCTGGCCCGGCACGGCTCTACGCTATCGCGGTTCGCCCCCGCTAGCGAGGCGGGGCGGGCTGCACTTCCGGGAGCAGCCCGAGGGTCACCTTCTGCTCGAAGAGCTTGCCCGACCGCTGGACGCGCAGCGTCACGGTGCGGCCGACCCCGGCCGTGCTGGCCAGCCACTGGAGCTGCGCCTTGCGGTCGATGGCCGCGCCGTCGAACCCGACGATGATGTCCCCCGGCTCGAGGCCCGCCTTGTCGGCCGCGCCGCCGGGCTGAACGCCCGCCACGACGGCGCCGTTGATCGACTCGCCCTCGGGCAGGCCGACGGCCTTGCGCTCCTCGGGACCGAGCTCGTGGACGTCGACGATGTTCACCCCGAGGGCGCTCCTCGTCACGTGGCCGTCGCGGAGCAGCATCGGCAGCAGCTGCTTGATCATGTTCATCGGGATGGCGAATCCGATGCCCTGGGCGCCGCCGCCGCGGATGGCGGAGTTCATGCCGACCACCTCGCCCCGGAGGTTGAGCAGCGGCCCGCCAGAGTTGCCCGGATTGATCGACGCGTCGGTCTGGAGGAAGTCGTACATGCCGGCGGGGTCGAGCGGCACGTCCTGCTGCGTGCGGCCCTTGGCGCTGATGATGCCGGCGCTCACCGTGTGCGAGAGCCCGTAGGGATTGCCGATGGCCACGACCCAGTCGCCGACATCGATGGCATCCGAGTCCCCCAGCGGCAGCGGGCGTAGTCCCTTGGCGTCGATGCGCACCACGGCGATGTCGGTGCGCGGGTCGGTGCCGACGACCTTGCCCGGGAAGTGCCGCTGGTCGGAGAGCTGGACCTCGATCTCCTGCGCGTTCTCGACGACGTGGTTGTTCGTGAGGATGATCCCGTTCTTGTCGACCACGAACCCGGTGCCCAGGCCGCGCGCGAGCGCACGGCGGCGCGCGTGCGTGAAGGGCGACGTCTCGATCTCGGTCGCCACGGTGTTGATCGTGACGACGCTCGGATCGGCGACCTTGGCGATCGGCGCGAAGCTGATGGGCGCCGGGGACACGCCCGCCCCGGGCGCGGCGACCCCGGAGGGCGGAGGCGCGGGGGGAGGAGGCTCCCAGTTGCTCACGACGGGCGTCGCTCCGGGCGGGAGCGTCACGCCGCCGTCGCCCGCGGAACCGCTTCCGCCTCCGTGCGGCGCCTTGCACGCCGCCACGAGCAGCGTGGATGCCGCGAGCCAAGTTGCAGCGCGCGAGCCGGCGACCATCCTCACTTTGCCTTCGACAGCTCCACGTAACGCATCCTCAGGTCGTAGAGGATCTGGCCCAGGAGCCGCTCCTCGTCGCCCGTGAGGTTGCCCTTGGTCTTCTCTTCGAGCATCGAGATGAGGTCGATGGTCTGGCGCGCGAGGCCCAGGCTCTTCTCGACCTTGCCCGTCTCCGGGTTGGGTGCCTCGCCCAGGTGCATCAGCGCCGAGTGGCTCAGCGAGAGCACGAAGGTCGCGAAGTCGACGCTCGGAAGGCTGTCCTCCACGGTCCGCCTCCTCGCGCGCGATCAGTCTTCGCGTCCGCCGAGGGCGGGCTGGGGAATGGCGATGGGCTCGGCCTGGTCGCCGACGTCGCCGAGCTGGGACAGGTGCTTCTCGATGTCCTTGTCCTCGAAGATGCCCTTGCGGACGTTGCGCTCGCGGACGCGCACGTCCCACTCCCACGGATTGATGGTCTTGTTGCTGGCCATGGTCTGTTAGCCGTCTACTTAGTTGAGCTTTCGCCCGAGCGCCACCGGGTGTTCGTGGTCGTGGTCGCAGTCCGGACCGTGCACGTGCTCGTGCGCCACGTCGAGCTCTTGCGCGGCGTGGTGAATCTCCTCCGCGGTGGCCTCGCGCACTTCGCGAACCTTCACGTGGTAGCGCAGGGTCATCCCGGCGAGCGGGTGGTTCGCGTCGACGATCACGGTGTCCTTGCGGACCTCGAGCACGTTCATCGCGATCTCGTCGCCGTCGGGCGACTCGGCGACGAACTCGTCGCCGACGTCGATTCTCTCGGGATGCGGGAAGTCGGCGCGGTCGACCTCCATCACGAGCTCCTCGTCGCGTTCGCCGTATCCCGCCTCGGCCGGGACGACGACGTCGCGCTCCTCGCCGGCGGAGAGGCCGGCGAGCGCGGCCTCGAGCCCCGGCACGAGCATGCCGTAGCCGTGGACGTAGCGAATGGGCTCACCGCCCTCGCCTTCGCTCTGGTCGATGACGTCGCCGTCCTCGTCGCGGAGCTCGTAATCGATGAGGACGTGGCGGTTGGGTTGAATGGTGAGTGCGGTCACTGAAGTCTGGCTGTGTAGCACGGCTTGTACCGGGCTACGCGGACGGTGGGGAAGGCCATGGCCCGGCCCGGATGTGACTCCAGGCCGGGCCCTGCCCCGCTTCCCGCTACTTGGTCGGCGTGATCGCCGGCGTCGCCGCCGGTACCGTCGTCGCGGGCTCGGGCGTCTCCGCTCCTCGCGCCTGCGCAACGGCCGTCCTCACGCGCGCCCTCGTCGCGACGCTCTTGGCGGTTGCCGCGGCCTTCTGCTTCGTGGTCTTCGGCCCGGGGGCCTTGGGTGCCTCGAAGCCGAAGTCCTCGAGCAACTGGACCGCTGCCGGTCCGAACTGCCCGATGAGGAACGCCTTGAGCGCCTTGCGCACCACGGTCGCACGCTGCCGTGCGGTCGTGGCCACCTGCACCTCCGCCTTCAGCTGGGCTCTCGTCGCGTCGGTCTTGCCCATCGCGTCGATGTCCGACTGAAAGACCGCCTTGAGCGTCGCGGGCGTGAACTGCTCGCCGTTGATGGTCAGGGTCGGCGTGGTGGTGAGGTGGAGGTCCACCCCGTCCATCACCTTCTGGTCCAGATCCTTGCGGGTCGGCTTGTTCTGCTTCGTTTGGGTCATACCCGCCTATCGACGCAGACGGCATTTCCTGACCGAGCTCGGACGATTTTGGTGGGACAAGGTGCGTTCGAGTTCGAACCATGAGGGCTTCGACCGATGACGAGAGCGCCCCGACCGATGACAGAAGGCCCTGGGTTCAACTCGCGCCCGTGAGAGTTCGTGACAGAGGCGCTTCGACCGATGACAGAGGCGCCTCGATTCATCTCGAAGGCGTCTGGATTCGTCGCGAAGGCGTTTGAGCTCGTGTCGATCCCGCGAGCGTTCATCTCACGACGCTTCGAGTCGTCGTCGAGGCGCCTCGAGTCGATGGGTGACGCCCTTGTCATGATGCGAGGCGGCCGTGTCATCGTCTCGACGGCTCGTGAATCGAACCCAGGCGTCCCAGTCATCGTGCGAGACGCTCTTTCCATCGATTGGAAAGGATCTGCGACCATGGCGAGCGCCCCTGGCATCGTTCCAGGCGCCTCCAACATCGTTCCAGGAGGCCCTCGCATCATCCGATGCGCCTCTGACACCGTGCCAGGCGCGCCTCTCATCGTCCCAGGCACGTCGGTCATCGTGCCGGGCGGCCGGGGGATCGTTCCACGCGTCTTCACCACGAGACGAGGGCCGTCGGGAACGATGGCAACGTCAATCGCCGCCGCTCCCGGGGCGCTTGCGTTCGAGCGACTCGGCTTGCTCTCCCCCGCGCATCCCGTCGACTGTATCTTTCTCGGCATGGACCGCCGGTGGCTCGCGATCCTGCTCTTCGCGGGGCTGGCGATGGCGATGCTCGGCTGCGATTCGAGCGGCACCGTCGCAATGCTGCCGGTCTCCGACGCAGCGGCGGGCGAGGGCTGCGACGCATGCGCGCAAGACTCGGGGGACGCGCCAGGCCCCGAAGGGAGCGCCGCGGACACGTCGAGCGTCGAGGCGGGCTCCGAATCGGGCGCCGTGGACGAAGCCGGCGGCGACGCGGGCGAGAGCGATGCGCGCGCGGCCACCGACGCGAGCCCGGGCCCTCCCACCTCGCTCGTCATCCTGCCTCCGAGCCCGCAGGTTCCGGTCGGGTTGACCCTGCAGCTCTACGCGATCGCGCGCCATGCCGACGGCAGCTCGAGCAACGTGACCTCGCAGGCGACGTGGACCTCTGACGAGGAGGCGGCGACCATCGGCGGCTTCCCGGGGCAGATCCTCGGCAACGTCCAGGGCATGGCCACGATCGAGGCGAAGCTCGGGCTGCTTTCCTCGACCACGACGGTCACGGTCGTCCCCGCCGTCATCACGGCCATGTCGGTCACGCCCAGCTCCAGCACGATCGACTACGTCTGCGGGACGAGCGTGCAGCTCACGGCATTCGCCACGTACTCGGACGGGAGCTCGCAGGACGTGACCACCGAGGCGACGTGGGAGACGTCGGCTCCGTCGCAGGTCACCGTGAGCTCCAGCGGCCTGGCCGCGCCCGCCGGGTCCACCTATCACGGCATGGCGACGATCTCGGCGTCGCTCGACGCCGTCACCGGCAACGCATCCGTGCAGGTGGACGCGCTGATCTTGGCGAGCCTCCGGGCCAGCCCCATGTCCGCCTCGATCGGGGTCGGCGGCACAGCCCAGATGTACGCGGCCGCCGGCGCGCCCGACGGCACGATGTGCGACGTGACGAGCCAGTGCTCGTGGCAGTCGTCGGCGCCTGGCGTGGCGAGCGTATCCGCGGGTGGCCTCGTGACGGGCGTCGCGTCCGGGATGGCGGACGTCTCGTGCACGTACATGGGCGCGATGTCGAACGACGTGCCGGTGACCGTGCAGTGACTCACGGTGCGCGCGCGCACCGGATGCCCGCCTCGATGGCCCGTTCTCCGGGGCCGAAGTCCAAGGAGCCCGATGCGGCTGAGTAGTTGGAGTCCTCGTCGAACACCCCGCCGCGCAACACGCGGGTCGAGATGTAGTTCTGCGGGGTGAGGGCCGCGCAGTCGTCGCATGGCTGGTTCACCGGATACGGCTGCGACCAGTCGAGGTTCCATTCGGCGATGTTGCCGCCGAGATCCGCCTGGCCGAACGCGCCGTCGCCGAGGGGTGACTCCGAGCCGACCGCGTTCGGACCGCTGGGCACGCAGTACGCGCCGAGGCTCCCGTAAGAGTAGTTGGCGTGCGCGCAGTCGATCGTCGCGTCGGTGGGCGGGACGGACCATGGGTACACGCGCTGACCGGTGCTCCAACCTCCGCCGGCCGCCGCGAAGTCCTCCTCCGCGTCGGTCGGGAGGAAGCCGCCGTCCCAGATGCAGAACGCGTAGGCCTCGTACCAGGCGACGCAGTCGATCGGCCTGTTCTCGTTGTTCAGGATGTACGGGGTCCACGTGACGAACTGGCTCATGTTGCCCGTCGCGCACGAGAGGTTGGCGTTCCAGTCGGCGGACGTCGTCGCGAGGTTGCCATTCCACGAGCTGTCCCACCCGGTCTCGTATCCGCCCAGCTCCGAGTCCACGACGCCGTTGCCTCCGTTGACGTGGAGGTGCTTCCCCGAGCCCGCTGTCGGACGCCACCCGGCGATGACGGCGGCGACGAAGGGGCGGAAGCGGCCGACGGTGACCTCGTATTGATCGAGGCGGAAGGGGCTTACCGTGGCGGGGTTCGACTTGTCGGTGTTGGTGACGCCGTCGTAGTTGCGGAGGAACGTGCCACCGGGAACGGCGAGGCTCGTGCAGCAACTCGAGAGGCCGATGCCTCCGGGACCGCATTCGTCTCGTCCGGGGCCGCCGGAAGCGCAGCTCGGGGCCGTCGGTCCGGAGTCGGTGCCCGCTTCGGCGTCGGCGTCGGCGTCGGAGTCGGAGTCCGTATCCGTGTCGGCGTCCGTGTCGGCGTCGGCGTCGGCATCGGCGTCGGCATCGGCATCGGCATCGGCATCGGCGACACTCCCGTCGCCGGCGTGCGCGTCGTGCGCGCCTGCGGCATCTTCCGCGGAACGGCCGCCGTCCCCTTCCGGGCCCGGCGTGCCGCTCGAGGCCGAGCCGCAACCAACGATCGCGACGATGGCCACGGCCGTCGCCCAGAGCGCCGCCCTCCGCATCGACGCGATTGTACGAGACTCCGCCGCTAGACGTCCTCGGGGCGGGCGATGCGGCCGACGATGGCGCTCGCGGCGACCACCAAGGGGCTCGCGAGGTAGACCTTGCCCGGGCCGCTCCGGCCCGGGAAGTTGCGGTTCTGGGCGCTCACGGTCACCTGATCGGGCGAGTCGCTCGAGCCGGGGCCGGCCTTGATGCACGCGCCGCACGAGGGGTCGACGAGCTCCGCCCCCGCCTTCGCGAAGACCTCGAGATAGCCCTTCCGCTCGGCGTAGCGGCGGATGTCCTGCGACCCGAACTGCAGGTAGAAGTGCACGCCCGGCGCGACGCGCTTGCCCTTCGCGACGGCGTCGCCGAGCACGCGCGCGTACATGTCCATGTCGGCCTTCTTGCCGCCCGTGCACGAGCCGCCGTACGCGATGTCGATCTTCACGCCCTCGCCGAGCTGCGCGAGCGGGATGCCGTTGCGCGGGTCGCCCGGCGTCGCCACCATCGGCGGGATCGCCGCGAGGTCGATCTCGAACGTCGCGCAGTACTCGGCGCCCGCGTCGGCTTTCACGATGCGCCGCCGCACGTCGTCGGCGTTCGCGCCGCGCTGCTTCACGAGGTAATCGACGACCACGTCGTCGGCCTCGATGATGCCGGTGAATCCGCCCGCCTCGACGGCCATGTTGGTGAGCGTGGCGCGCTCGTCGAGCGGCAGGTGCGCGATGCCGTCGCCCGCGAACTCGAGCACCTTGCCGATGCCCTCGCCGCTCTTGAAGAACGGCTGGCTGAGGATGTGGAGCATGACGTCCTTGGCGCACACGCCCTCGCGCAGGCGCCCCTTGAGGACGAAGCGCGCGGTCTGCGGCACGGTGACGCGGACGTCGCGCGTGAGCCAGGCGTTCGCCATGTCGGTCGAGCCGACGCCGAAGGCGAAGCACCCGAGCGCGCCGGCCATGCACGTGTGGCTGTCGGTCCCGATGACGAGGTGGCCCGGCAGCGCGAGCTCCTCGACCACCTTGTTGTGGCAGATGGCCTCCGAGCCCACGAGCTTCCCGTCGCGGTGCACCTCGCCGTAGACCTTCACGCCGGCGCGCTTCGCGAACGCGTCCTGCACGTCGGCGAGCTTTCGCGCCTGGACGTCGAGGCCCATGTCCTTGTGCGCCTTGGGCATGATGAGATCGAGAAACGTGAGGTGGTCGCGGAAGGCGAAGACGCTCTCCGGCTCGCTCACCTTCGCGTCCTCGCCGAAGCCGCCGCGGAAGAGCGCTTCGGCCATCGGCGTCACGTACTCGTGCGAGAAGCGCACGTCGGCGCGGGCGAAGAACGCGTCGCCCGGCTTCACCGCCGTCACCCCGGTCTTGCCGGCGCGCGCGTCGACGATGACGTGGCTCGCGAGGATCTTCTCGCAGAGCGTCATCGGGCGCGCGGCCGTCGTCGGCACGGGCGGCGTCGTCTTCCCCGCGAGGCGCGCCTTGTTGTACGCGAAGAGCCCGCCGTGCTCGACGATGGCGGCGCTGATGGGGTCGAGCCCCTTGGTGAACTCGGAGATGGGGATCTCCTCGCCGCGCGCGATGCGCGGGAGCAGCCCGAAGTCGGTGCTCGTGAGCAGGCCGATGTTCTGCGCGTTCTGGCGGTAGATCTTCTCGATGCTCTTGGCGACGACGAGCCGCACGCCGGCGGCGACCTCGCTGTACGGCGCCTGCTCGCGCGACGAGCCGCACCCCTTGCTGATGCCGCTGACGACGACCGAGAAGCCGCCCTGCTTGACTGCGTCGGGCTTCACCTTGCCGCCGCGCAGGCCCACGAGCGAGTACCGCCCGAGCGTCTCGTCGTAGTAGTAGCAAACCCAGCCAGGCGTGATTTCGTCGGTCGAGATGTTGCCGAGGAGCGGTCGCTCGGGGTCCCACGCGAGGTCCTGCCCGCCGAGCTGCGACTCGAGCAGGGCCGGATCCTCGGTGAGGAAGAGGATGCGCCCGGGGAACGTGACAGCGTGGCTCGTCGTCATCGGCAGTCCATTACCATCGATGCAAGCCGCCAGCAGGGTCTCATGCGCATCGTTCTCGTGACGACGAGCTACCCCGCCCACGAGGGCGATCCCTCGGGGCATTTCGTGCAGGCCGAGGCGCGCGAGCTCGAGCGGCAGGGGCACGCGGTGGTGGTCGTGACTCCCTCGGCGGGCGGCGCGTTCGGCTGGCCCGGATTCGCGGCGCGCGTGAGGGAGAGGCCCTGGCGGCTTCTTGACGCGATGCACTGGATGGCGACCGCGCGGCGCGAGCTCTCCCGGCTCGCGTGCGACCGGGTGGTGGCCCACTGGGCCGTCCCGTGCGCGTGGCCCGTCGCGACGTCGGGCGCGAACGGCGCGGAGCTCGTGGTCGTCTCGCACGGCGCCGACGTGCGGCTGCTCGTCGCGCTGCCCGCGGCCGCGCGCGAGCGCGTCGTGCGGTCCATCGCGACGCGCGCGACCGAGTGGCGCTTCGTGTCGGCGGCACTCCGCGAGCAGCTCCTGGGCACGCTCGGACGTTCCCGATTGCCGTTGGAGCGCATCGCGACGGTGCGCGCCCCGAGCCTCGAGCTGCCGGGTGTCGCGGACCGCATCGCACGCATCGCGCACGAGCTCGACGGCACACGCGTCGCCGTCAGCGTCGGCCGTCTCGTCGCGAGCAAGCGGGTCGACCGGGCGATCCACCACGTCGCGCGCACCCGCGAGGTGGACGCGCTCGTCGTCGTCGGCGACGGTCCCGAGCGCCCGCGCCTCGAGGAGCTGGCGAGGCGCTGCGCCGTGGACGCGCGCTTCGTCGGGCTCGTGCCGCGCGAGGAGGCGCTCGCGTGGATCGGCGCCGCGCGCATGGTGCTCCACGGCTCGCTGCACGAGGGCCTGTCGACCGTCGTGCGCGAGGCCGAGGCGCTCGGCACGCCCGTCGTCCACCCGGCCTGACGGCTACTTCTGCGCGGTGCTCGGCCCCGTGCCGCTGCGCAGGTAGCTCCCACGTCCCGTCGGCCAGAGGAGACACCCGCCGCCGGAGCCGGGCACCGTGTAGACGTCGAGGCCGTGGTCGAACGTGGTGACCACGATCTCGAGCGTCCCGTCGCCGTCGAGATCCGCGATGGTGGGCGCCGCCGGGATCCCGATGCCGTTGCCATCCATGCCCTGGTTGGGCAGCGTGAGGTCGAAGAGCCTCGCCCCCGTGTTCGCAAGCACCACGATGCGGCCCGCGTTGGCCTGCAGCGAGTAGGTGCCGAAGACGAGCTCCGGCACGCCGTCCTTGTTCAAGTCGGCGGCGACGACCTCCGAGCCGAACGTCTTGGGCACGCCGTTGGCGTAGTCGAACTTCCAGAGCACCTGGCCATCCGGGGACACGGCGTAGACGAAGCCGTCGTTGATGGCCGCGACGATCTCGGGCCGCGCGTCGCCCACGATGTTCACGACCGTGGGAGCCGGGATGCCGTCGGGCGGGTAGTAGTCGCCGGAGGCGCGCACCGGCGGCTGCCCCGAGATGGGGAGGTTCGTGAACGCTTGCAGCCTGCGCGCCGAGCTCGCGCCGGCGTCCTGCGCGCCGTGAAGCGCCATGAAGGCGAACCCCTGCGTGACGTAGGGCGTGTGCTCCTCGGCGTTCGGGATGCCCACGACGTCGTTCTTGCCGTCGCCGTCCACGTCGGCGATGTCCGGCGGCGACGCCGTCCACTGCAGCCACATCGTCGTGTTCACGTCGGGCCACGTGCCCGTGTGCGAGTGATAGTGATTGTCCTCGACGGTCGGGTCGTACCAGCGGATGAACTGGCCCCAGCCCATCGGCTTCCCGAGCCACATGCTCGACGGGTTCGTGTACCAGCTCGACGCGAGCACCGACGTGCCGTCGTGGTTGAAGAGGTTGATCTGGTGGTCGTCGTACGTGACGACGATCTCGAGCTCCGGATCGTCGTCGAGCTGACCGATGCCGACGTTCTCGCCGTAGCAGCCGTACCCCTGGTTGCCCTGTCCGTTGAAGTCGGCGTCGCCCCCGGTTCCGGTGAGCGTGTCGTAGCGAGGCCACGCGGGGAAGGAGATGCTGGAGGGCTGATAGAGCTTGCCGTCGGGCTCGAAGACGAACACCTGGGAGCCGGTCTGCTGGGTGTTCGTCGTGGTGACGACGACCTCGATGCTCCCGTTGCCGTCCAGATCCGCCGCGGCCATCCCGCGCGCCTCGGGGCAGTCGCCGGCGCTGCAGGTGCTCGCCGGCCAGCCGCTCTTCACGGTGAGCGCGCCCGCCTTGAACTCGTAGGCCGCGACGGTGCCCATGTCTCCGCCCACGACGATCTCGGTGATCCCGTCGTGATCGAGGTCGGCGACCACGCCCGGCGCGTACACGCGGTCCATGGTGGCGGTGCCCTTGGCGAGCTGCTTGCCGGAGGCGTCGAAGACGAACGTGCTGTAGAGCGGCGCGACGATCTCCTTCTTCCCGTCGCCGTCGAGGTCCACGACCGCGGGGGAGCTGAACCATCCGGTCTCGCCGGCGGCGATGTTGCGGACGAACGTCGGCGTCTGCACCGCCGCGGTGCCGCCCTCGGACTTGCACGCGGCCGTCGGCGTGACGCTGCCGTCGGCGAGCACGCTGCCGTCGCCGCCTCCGCCGCTGCTCCCTCCGCTGCCGCTGCTGCCGCCGCCGCTGCTGCTCGAGCCCCCGTCGCCGCCCGACGACTGGCTCCCGCCGCCCCCACCGCACGCGGCGCCGACCGCGATCGCCACGAGTATCGAAACGCTGGTCCGCCCCCGCATCGCTGGGTTCCTCCCACTACAGCTTATGCGAGAAGAAGCCGTCGATCCGCGTCCAGGCGTCCTTGGCAGCCGCCTCGTCGTAGCCCTCCTTGCTGTTCGGGTTCATGAACGCGTGCTTCGCGCCGTCGTAGACCTTGATGTCGGCGTCCTTGTGGTCCTTCTTGAGCGTGTCGGCGAACGCCTGCACGTCCTTCGGCTCGATGCCGCGATCGAGCCCCGCGAAGTTGCCGAGGAGCGCGGCGTGGATGGCGTCCACCTTCGCCGGATCGGTGACGAGCCGCCCGTAGTTGACGACGGCCGCCTTGAGCCGCGGCTCGGCGACGGCGAAGGCGAGCGCGTAGCCGCCGCCCATGCACCAGCCGATGATGCCGATGCGCTGCGGGTCGACGTCGGGACGCGCGGCGAGCCAGTCGAAGCCCGCCTTCATGTCGCCCATGGCGCGGTCCTCGGGCAGGCCGCGCATCAGCTCGTGCGCCTCGCCGGGATCGCTCGTGGCCTTGCCGCGATAGAGGTCGACGGCGAGCGCGACGTAGCCCTGCGACGCGAAGCGCGCGACGTCCTGCTTGATCCAGTCGGTGACGCCCCACCACTCCTGGATGACGAGGATCGCCGGGTGCTTGCCCGGCGTCGCGGGCACGCCGAGCCACCCGTTGCCGCCGCTGGGGAAGCTCACGGCCTGCCCCGGCGCAGCGGCTTGCGCCGCAACGCTGTCGGCCGGAGGCGCCGAGGGAGCAGCGGGCGGCGCGGCTGCCGAGGACTGCGCGGACGAAGGCGCGGCGACGGGCGGCCCGGAGGACTTCGTGTCGCAGCCGGCGAGGAGAACAGCGGCGAGAAGGACGAGCGCTCGATTCATGGAGCGCGATGCTAGCGTCGCCGGCGGAGCCGTGACGAGAGGAGCGCGGCCCCGACGAGGAGCCACGCCGATGCGCCCGGCTGCGCGCTCGCACCCGCGCTGCAGCCGCCGCTCTCGCCGCTCGCGCCGCCCGCAGATGCGCCGTTCGCGCCGCCGTCGGCCTCGCCGGCGTCGACGGAGGAAGCGACGGGCCCCGCATCGTCCTGCGCCGGTGGCGTGGAGGCGTCGGGCCGCGGAGCGGATGCGTCGTGCGCAGCGCCGCCCCCGTCGGCGGTACCCGCGTCCAGAGGAGCCGCGTTGCAGCCGTCGTTCTGCCCGGCCGGCGCGATGGCGCAGCCGTCGGCGCACGTCTTCGTGCTCGCGACCCAGCCGTTCTCGCAGTCGTAGAGCGTGTTCGGCGAGCCGCCGCCGAATCCGTTCTGGCTCGACTTGCCGCAGTAGACGCCGTTGTCGGCGGCAGGCACGTTCGCGCACGGGTTGCTCGACGTGACCTTCGGCGCGACGGCGCTGCACGTGCCGTCGAACTCGTGATTCGCCGGGCTCACGCGCTGGTAGTGGTACGTCGCGTTGGGGCACGCGATGGTGTCGATGCCGAGCGTGGCGATGGTCCCGCCCGGCGCGTACTTGCCGCACGCGCCCTGCCCGTTGTCGAAGGGGCCGCACTGCGAGCACCAGTTCATCGGCCCGCCCGTGGACGTCTCGCCGTCGCAGCAGTCGGCGCTCACGCCGTCGGTCTGCGCCTCGAACACCTCGTGGCCGCCGTAGATCGTCTGGTACATGGGATCCGGCGAGGTGCGCACGAAGGCGACGTTGAGCGCGACGCTCGCGCCCGACACGGGGTTCGTCAGCGTGGCCGCGCCGTTCTGGCCGCCGTAGCCGCTGTCGGGGATGATCACGAGCAGCACGTCGTACTGCGCGATGTCGAACTTCCCCGCGTTCGCGGCGCACTGGTAGAAGGCCGTCGAGCCGACGCCGCCCGTGCACGGTGCGTCGTTGCGCTGCACCATCCCACCCCACACGAGCGTCTCGCCCGCCGCGTAGGTGTTCGCCAGGTCGTTCCAGTTGGTGCCGCCGAGGACACACTGGAAGAAGTCGGACACGGACGGGGCGCCCTGCTGGTTCAGGACCCACAGCTTGCGCGTGAGCCCGCTCGACGCCGAAGCAGCGGACGTGAAGGACAGCGAAAGGGCCAGGACGGCGAGCGAAGCGACGAGACGCATGGTCCCCCAACGAGCAACGCACGTGCCGCCGGCGCTCTCTCGTGACGACCCGCGATGCTCCTCGCGGCGGCGCGCGATCGTCGCACGCACCCGCGCGCGTTCCGCGAGGGGTTGCGTGCTTCGCGCGTTGGCCCGAGGATCGCACCAGGAGGCGCACATGGTCCGTCCACGACCCTCCCTCTCGCGCGTCGCCGCGATCTGCGCGCTCTGGCTCGCGGCCAGCTGCGGTCAAAGTTCGAGCGGCTCCGGAGGCGAACAAGAAGGCGGCGCCGGGAGCAGCAGCGGCGGCATCGCAGGAAGCAGCAGCGGAGGGTCGAGCGGCAGCAGCAGCGGTGGCAGCAGTGGCGGTTCGAGCGGGAGCAGCAGCAGCAGCGGCGGATCATCCGGCGGCAGCAGCGGCAGCTCGAGCGGAGCGACCGACGGCTCCACGACCGACGGGCCCGCGGGCGGCTCCTGCGCCAAGGCGAGCGCCGCCTGCACCTGCTCGAACAACGGATGCAACGTGGGCAGCTACTACCTCTACGACAACCAGTGGAACTGCGGCTCCGGCTCGGGCAACAACTGCGGCCCCGAGTCGGCGTACGGGTGCTCCAACGCCGACGGCACCGTGAGCTGGGTCGTCACCTCGAACCAGCCCGCCGGCAACACCGCCGTCCTCACGTACCCCGCGATGCAGGACAACTTCAACAAGCCGGCGCTGAGCTCCTTCACGACCATCAGCGCGAGCTTCAGCGAGACCAGCCCGCACGTCGGCGACTACGAGGTCGCCTGGGACTGCTGGTTCAACAGCAACGCGAACGAGCTGATGATCTGGGTCGACAACTACAACCAGACGCCCGGCGGCTCGAAGGTCGCGTCCGGCGTGGCCCTCGGAGGGAGGACGTACGACGTGTGGTGGGGCCCGTCGATGGGCACGGGCGGATACGTCGTCTTCTACGCGAACACGACGGTCACGTCCGGCACCTTCGATCTGCTCGGGATCTTCCAGTACGCGGCGTCCCACGGATGGTTGCCGACGACGTCGACCGTCGACCAGATCAGCTTCGGCGTGGAAGTGTGCTCGACCGGCGGACAGGACGCGACGTGGACCGTCGACGGCTACTCGGTCACGGCGAAGTGAGCTCGGGGCCTCAGAGCGCGAGGCATCCCGGGGCGTCGTGCTCGTCCATGCAGTCGTAGCCCATGCCGTCGTAGCCCTCGTACCAGAGGCCCCACTGCTTGCCGGTGCGCGTCTCTCCGGACGTGAGCGTTCCGGAGTGACAGAGGCTCTTCTCCACCTGCTGGCCGTGCGAGGGGCACCACTTGCAGACGACGGTGTGGTCGCAGTGGTTCGCGATCGTCGCGCTCTCCTCGCGCGCGCTCATCTGCTGCACGTCGAAGGAGACGCACCCGCGCATCTCGTGGCACGCGGGGGCCATCACCTGGCTCACGACCGTGGACGTGGGCGGCGGAAGCGGCGGCGGCATCGTCGGCGGCGGCATCTTCGGGGGGGCCTTCGCAGCCGCCGGCGGCGGCGCCGACGCTTCCGGCTCCACGCCGTCGGCGCGTGCCTTGGCGCAGCTCCGGTCGTCGCCCAGCTTGCACGCGCGCGCGAAGAGACGGCCCGCGTCGCTGCGGCTCGTCGGTTCGAGGTCCTGATAGATCTCGGCCGTCCGCGCGCAGAGCATCGGACGCGGGTCGGTCCCGTCGGTCGACACGACGATGCCGTCGCAGGCCTTCTCGCCCGCGGCGCGCGCGCGCTGGAGCTCGCCGGGCGCGAGGGAGGGCTGGCCGCGCACGAGCGCGAGGTACTGCTCGCAGCCGGCGGCGTCCTGCAGGTCGCACGCCTTGCGCGCGTAGCTGAGCGCCTCGCCCGGCTCCTCGTCGGACGCGTATCGCTGCGCGACCATGCGGCACGCGGCGCCCTGACGCACCGTGTACGCGTCGTTGCCGTCAGCAACGCCGAGCTTGCATCGATCGAGCTCCGCCCTGGGGATCGACGACGCGCACGCGGCGGCGACGGGCACTGCGAGAAGGGGAAGAAACGCGAACCTCATCTCGCAGGGAGGGTACACGAACGCCCTCGTCCGGGAGGAGAACGAGGGCGTAAGGAAGCGACAGCGGGGTGTGGCCGAAGACTGCTCAGCGCTGCTTGCGCTGGAAGGCGGGGATGTCCCAGTCGTGGTCCAGGTGCGGGAAGGGATCCTGCTCGGGGCGGGCCCGCACGCTGCTCGTCGGCTGGCGCGGCTGCGGATGCTGCGGGTGCTGCTGATGCTGCTGGGGATACTGCGATGCCGCCTGGGTTCGCGCGTCGTGCTGGTGCGCAGGGCGCCGCATGCTCGGCACCATCGACGGGTCGATCGAAGGACGCGAGGAGGGCGCGTTGAACGACGAGGGCGGCGGCGCCGCGTTGAGCGCCCGGGGCTGCGACGAGGGCAGCGTCTGCGGCATGAGCGTCTGGCGCTGCGCGGCGGCCTCGAGGGCGATCTCGCGCTCGGCCGTGTCGAAGCCGGTCGCGATCACCGTGACCTTCACGTTCTCGCCGAGCGTCTCGTCGATGCTCGCGCCGAAGATGATGTTCGCGTCCTCGTGCGCCTGCTCCTGCACGAGGCTCGCGGCCTCCTGGATCTCCTTCATCTTGAGGTCCGGGCCGCCCACGATGTTGATGAGGACCCCAGTCGCGCCCTCGACGCTGATGTCGTCGAGCAGCGGCGAGGTCACCGCCATCTCGGCGGCGAGGCGCGCGCGGTTCTGTCCCTTGGCGACGCCGGTGCCCATCAGGGCGCGGCCCATCGCGCTCATCACCGTCTTCACGTCGGCGAAGTCGACGTTGACGATCCCGTTCTGCGTGATGAGGTCGCTGATGCCCTTGACGGCCTGGTAGAGCACCTCGTCGGCCTTGCGGCACGCGTCGATGAAGGTCAGCTCGTCGTCGCCGAGCAGCAGCAGCTTCTGGTTCGGGATCGTGATGAGCGTGTCGACCTGCTCGCTCAGCATCGCGAGGCCGATCTCGGCGCGGCGCGCGCGCTGGCGGCCCTCGAAGAGGAACGGCTTGGTCACGACGCCCACCGTGAGCGCCCCTTCCTCGCGCGCGATCTGCGCGATGACCGGCGCAGCGCCGGTGCCCGTGCCGCCCCCCATGCCGGCGGTGACGAAGACCATGTCGGCCCCGGCCACGAGCTCCTTGATGCGCTGGACGTCCTCGAGCGCCGCCTTGCGGCCCTTCTCGGCGTCCGCGCCGGCCCCGAGGCCGCGCGTGATGTTGGAACCGATGGGGAGCTTCGTCGCCGCGGCGTTGTTGTTGAGCGCCTGCGCGTCGGTGTTGACGACGATGAACTCCACGCCTTCGAGGCCGAAGTTGATCATCGTGTTGACGGCGTTGCCTCCCGAGCCGCCGACGCCGATGACCTTGATCCGCGCCTCGTATACCTGCTGGTCGTCCGCGAACTCGATCGAGAAACTCATCGCCCTCTTCCTCCCGTGGAATCTTCTTCGAGCGTCCCCTCCGCTCCTAAGGGACAGCGGCGCCTTGGGCCAAAGATTCGCCAGCGATTCGTGGGATACGCCCCCACCGCCCACGGCGGGTCACGGAGCCCCTCACGCTTCGCGGTAACATGGTGGGGCGATGCCCGAGGGCGACGACAAGGCGAGCAACCAGCTCCAGCCCGGCACGATCGTCGCCGACAAGTACCGCATCCTTCGCCGCATCGGCAGCGGCGGGATGGCCGAGGTGTACGCGGCCCACCACGAGATCCTGCACCAGACGGTGGCCATCAAGGTGCTGCTGCCCGAGGTCGCGAACGAGCCCATCGCGGCTTCGCGCTTCCTGAACGAGGCGCGCGCCGCCGCACGCATCCGCGGCGAGAACATCGTCGGCGTCATGGACGTCGGCATGCTCCCCGGCGGCGCGGCGTTCATGGTCCTCGAGTACCTCGAGGGCCACGATCTGGAGGCGCATGCCGCGGAGCGCGGACCGCTGCCCGTCGTGGAGGCCGTCGATCACGTGCTCGGCGCCCTGCAGGCGATCGCGCAGGCTCACGCGATGGGCATCGTTCATCGCGACCTGAAGCCGAGCAACCTGTTCCTCGCGCAGCAACCCGACGGTTCGTCGGTGGTGAAGGTGCTCGACTTCGGCATCTCCAAGGCCACGAACCGCGTCGACGGACAATCCACGTCGACCCAGGCCATCCTCGGCTCGCCCTTCTACATGGCGCCCGAGCAAGCGCGCAGCGCGAAGTCGGTGGATGCGCGCGCCGACATCTGGGCGCTCGGCGTCATCCTCTACAGGCTGCTGGGCGCGAGGCTGCCGTTCGTCGGCGAGACGCTGACCGAGCTGCTGCTCGCGATCGTCCAGGACCAGCCGGTGCCCCTGCGGCAACTCCGGCCGGACGTGCCCGAGCAGCTCGAGGCGATCGTCGCGCGGTGTCTGCGCAAGGATCGCAACGAGCGTTTCGCCGATGTCGGAGAGCTCGCGGTGGCGCTGCGGCCGTTCGGGGGACCCGACAGCACGAGGGCGGTCGGGCGCGTGACCCGCACCCTCTCCTCCTCGTCCGGCACGGGCGCTGCTCCGTACGCGGCGACCGCTCGCGCGGGGTCGGAGGCCGGTCCCAACACGAACCCGTCGTGGGCCCAGGGCAGCAAGGCGGGGCCCGCTCAAGCAGCGAACCGCGGGCGTCGCATGCTCTGGGCCGGAGGAGCGCTCGTGCTCGTGGTCCTCGCGTCGGGAGCATTCGTCTCTCTCCGCGGCAGGCCGTCGCAGGGGGTCCCGGCGGCTGCCGGCGTGGCCCCCGCCGTGAGCACCGTGCCGGTCGCCTCGGTGACGGCGAGCGCGCCGCCGCCCATCGCGTCGTCGTCCGCGCCCCTCGTCGCCCCGGACTCCGCGTCGGCGATCGTCTCGGCACCGACCCAACCTGCGCCGGCGCCTCGACCTGCCGTGGGGCCGCGGCCCGCGCCGAGCGCGAAGCCGGCGCCATCCGCGACTCCCTCCGCGTCGACGACCTATGATGTGCTCAACCAGCGGAACTGAACGATGCGACCGGCACGCCTCGCCCTGCTCGCGCTGGCGATCGCCGCTGCGCCCCTCGTTCCGGCTCGCGCGCTGGCGCAGCAGCAGGACGCAGCCATCGCCGAGCAGCTCTTTCGCGACGGGCGCGCGCTCCTCGAGGCAGGCAAGGTCGACGAAGCCTGCGACAAGTTCGTCACGAGCCAGCGCATCGCCCCGGCCATCGGGACCCTCCTGAACCTCGCCATCTGCCGCGAACGCCAGGGCAAGACCGCGACGGCGTGGAGCCTCTTCGCCGACGTCGAGGCGCAGGCACAGCGGGCGGGTGACCAGGCGCGGCTGCAGATCGCGCACGATCACGAGGCAGCGCTCGGAGGCCGGCTGCGCAAGATCGTGATCGACCTGCCCGCTCCGCCGCCCGGCACCGTCGTGAAGCTCGACGGCGAGGCCCTGCCGACGGGCGCGCTGGGGACCGAGATCCCCGTCGATCCCGGCCACCACGACATCGCCGTCTCCGCGCCCGGCAAGGAGCCCTGGGAAGAGCCGAAGCTCGACGCCGACGCGGGGTCCTCGCCGGTGCACGTGCGCGTCGATCTGCGGGACGCGCTGGCCACGACCGTGACCGAGACCCCGACGCCCGCTTCGCCTCCGACGACCGAGGCGCATCGAATCCTCTGGCCCGCGTGGGTCGCCTTCGGCGTCGGCGCGGCCGGTCTCTTGACGGGCGGCATCGCCGGAGGGCTCGCCCTGAGCGACGCGTCGGACGCGAAGTCGCACTGCCAGGGAAACGTCTGCACACCGGCCGGGCAGTCGCCGGCCGACTCCGCCAAGCACCTCGCGACCGTGTCGGACGTGGGCTTCGTCGTCGGCGCGGCGGGCGGGCTCGCCGGGGCCGCGCTGTGGATCTGGGCACCCACCGAGCGTCGCGAGAGCAGTGTCGGCGTCCTGCTCGGTCCGATGAGCGTGACGATTCACGGGAGCTTCCGGTGAAGCGATGGCGCCTCGCCCTGGGGGTGGCCTCGGCCTGCGCCCTCGCCGGCTGCGAAGGACTGCTCGGGATCGACGGCCTCCAGTTCGTCGCCGGAGATGCCGGGCCCGATGCCACCGCGGACGTCGGGGCCAGCGACGCGCGGCCGGGCGATACGGGCAGCGGCGACACCGGGCCCATGACGGACGCGAGCGATGATGCGGATGCCGGCAACGATTCCGCCGACGCCAGCGACGGCGCGTGCGTGGTCGCGCGCAGCACCGTGGTGCTGAACGACGCCATCCAGGTCGTCAGCGGCCAGTCTCACACGTGTGCGCTGCGCGCCGACGGCACCGTGGTGTGCTGGGGCGACAATTCGCTGGGGCAGCTCGGCGTGTCCCAGGGCACCACGCTCGGATCCACGAAGCCGGTCGTCGTCCAGTTCCCCTCTCCCGCGCCCGTCATCCGGCGGGTCGCCTCCGGGGTCTCGACGATGTACGCGGTGGACGCGAACCTCCAGCTCTGGGCGTGGGGCGCCAACGACTCCGGAGAGCTGGGCAACGGAACGCAGGACATGCTCGCGCACCCCGCGCCCGCGCTCGTCGACTACGCGGATGCCGGACCGATGCTCGTACGCGCCGTGGGCGTGACGTCGGGTCCCTCGGCGTGCGCCGTCGATTCGACCGGGGCGCTCTACTGCTGGGGCGCGTCGGGGCAGGGCGGCATCTCCCAGGGGCTCCTGGGCCCGACGCTGGACGACGGCTCGACGTGGGTCGACCCCGACGCGGGCAGCCTCGTTCCGCTCCGGTCGCAGACGGTCGGGACGGTCGCGGTCCCCGGGAGTGCGCCGCTGCTGGGCGGCGGCAACGGGTCGTCGGCCATCTGCTACGCGCCGGGCGATCTGGAGCAGCACGTCATCTGCTGGGGCGCCGACGGGGACGAGCTCATGGACCCGGACGCGAGCGGCGGGGGCGGCGGTCCCGGTTGGAACGTGAACGCCGGTGTGTCGCTCTCCGGCGTCGGGACGACGTTCCCGCTGACGGACCTCCAGTTCGGGACGATGTTCGCCTGCGCGATCGACTCCGCGGGCGCGCTGGAATGCTGGGGCGCCGACCCGGCGCTCGACGGAGGCTCGAGCAGTACACCGAGCCTGACCCAGGTGGACGGAGGCTTCACGGCGCTCGGCATCGGGTATCTCACGGTCTGCGTGGCGCAGGGCCCGGGCGGCCAGCTGCTCTGCCGCGGCTACGACGTCAACGGGGACCTCGGACTGGGAGGCACGGGCACCCTCAGCGACGTGGTCACGACCTTCGGAGCCGTCGTCGGCACCGACGGCGGGGCCATCACCGGCGTGCAGTCGCTCGCCTCCGGCGCGTTCCTGACGATGTGCGCGATCGAGACCGGCCCGTGCGGACCGAGTGGCGGCGGCACCGTCGTGTGCTGGGGAGACGACGGCTTCGGTCAGACAGGCTCCGACGCCGGGTTCTCCATCGGCGCTGCCGGCTTCATCTCGACGACCGCCACGCCGGTCGTGGCTCCTTGATCGGAGACGAGAGCGGCGCGTGCTTCGACACGAGCGGCTCGTTCTGTCCAACGAGCGGCGCTTCGTCCGCAAAGAGCGGCTCTTCGCTCACCACGCGTTGCTCTTCGCTCACCACGCGCCGCTCTTCGCTCACCATGCGCCGCTCTTTGCTCAACATGCGCCGCTCTTTGCTCACGATGCGCCGCTCTTCGGACACGATGCGCGGCTCTTTCGTCAGGATGCGCCGCGCGAGTCGAACCAATCGCCGCTCTTCGTGTCGAAAGAGCGGCTCTTTGGTCACCATGCGCCGCTCTCTCCTCACGATGCGCGGCTCTTTCGTCGGAATGCGCCGCGCGAGCCGAGCCAATCGCCGCTCTTGTGGACGAATGCGCCGCTCTTGGAGGTCCCGGCCGTGCTCTCGCCTCGGAAGTCCCGGTTAACACTGAGCTTTGCACGGTAGCTCCACCCAGAAGGTGGAACCGCTCGGAGACGACGTGACCCCCACGTCTCCCCCGTGGGCGTGGACGAGCCGCCGGACCGTCGCGAGACCGAGGCCGATGCCCGGACGGCCGGTCGTGTCGGCACGCACGAAGGGGTCGAAGATGCGGCGTTCGGCTCCCGGCGGAACGCCGGGCCCCGTGTCGGCGACCTCGAGACGCACCATCGGGCCCCTCAGGCGCGCGCGGACGACGACGCGGCGCACCGACGCGTCACCCATGTACTTGATCGCGTTGTGCACCAGGTTCGACAGGATGCTCGCCAGGACCCCCGGCGCGCACGCGACATCGCACTCGTGCGGCGACTCGGTGCTCAGCTCGACCAGGTGCTCCCGCGCGAAGTCCGCCGCCTCGTCGAGCGTGGCGCGAACGGCCGGGCCGACGCGCGTCAGCGCTCCAGGCTGGGGCGGCCCGGCCGCGCTCGCGAAGGCGAGGAGGTCGTGCACGAGCGCCTTGGCCCGAGCCAGCCCTTTCTCGGCTCGCGCGAGGTGGGCGCGCGCCGCCGGGTCGAGGCTCGGCGATTGCTCCACCTTCCCGAGACAGAGGGAGATCGTGGTCAGGGGTCCGCGGATGTCGTGGGCGACGCGTCCGGTGAACTGCTCGAGCTCGGATGATCTGTCCGCGAGCGCACGGCTGCTCCGGAAGAGAATGGCGAACGCCAGCCCCGCCAGGATCCCGGCAGTCAGCGCGACGATGGCGTCGAGCAGGAACGAGAACCGGATGGCGTGCATCCGGATGCCGTCGATGCGGCGCCCGCGGTCCTGGGCTTCCCGGACGTTCAGGTCGACCAGGCGCCAGAGCGCGGCGTCGGCGCTCTCGGAGGCTCGACGGAAATCGTCCTCGACGACCTGTCGCGCGCGTGCGACCCGTCCGGCCTCGAAGAGGGCCGCGGCCGCTTCTGCCTGTTGCACCGTCTCGTCGATGGCGATCTGAGCGGGGGCGCGGAGCTCCGCCTCCGTCGGGAAGAACGGCAGGGACAGGTAGGCCGCGAACGCTCGACGGATGGCCTCCGTCGTCGCCTGCACCTGCCCGAGGTCGCTGGTGCCGCCGAGGACCGCCCGATCGAGCTCGCCTTCGAGCCGACGCATCTGGACGCGGGTCGAGGACAGCTGCTGCACGCTCGGCATCGCGTTCGTCGAGATGTCCAGCGAGTAGCTCGTGACGGCCATGAACTGCCGCGCCGCCAGGATGGTGCTCGTGACGAAGGCGGCCATGGTCAGGGCGAACAGCAGGAGGAGCCACGGCTCGATGGGCAGAGGCGCGAGCCGGAGGAAGCTCCTCGTGCGCGGCAGCAGGCCGGCAGTGCTCGGCCTGGGGAGGACTGTGGCCAACGGCGGACGCTCCGCGCCCAGCGCGCTGCCATCGACGTGCCACGCCGACGTCGGTTCAGAACGCGGCTTTGATCCACTCCCAGAAGCCGGAGCGACGCACCTCGGCGGTCGCCTCGATCTGGGAGTGCGACGGCGCGCGGCCGCGCGGGGGCGGCGGCGGTACCGACGCGACGCCGGGCACGATGCTCGCCTCGAGCACGGCGTTGGCGCCGTACTTCACGAGGCCGACGCCCGTGGCGTACTCGGGTCCGTGCACGAGCTGGGTGATGCCCTTGATGCCCGTGGGCATGCCGATGCGCACGGGCATGCCGAGGATCTCCTCGGCGAACTCGCTCATCCCCTGGAGCAGGACCGCGCCGCCCGTGAGCACCACGCCGGCGCTCATCTGCTCGAGCATGCCGGTGTCCTCGATGCGCTTGCGGACGACCGCGAAGATCTCCTCGACGCGCGGCTCGATGATGTCGCTCAGCACGCGGCGCGCCGTCTTGCGGGGCGCGTGTCCGCCCACGCCGGGGACCTCGATCTCCTCGTCGTCGGCCACCATGCGGCCGAGGGCGCAGCCCGAGAGGCGCTTGAGGCGATCGGCCTCGGCCATCGGCGTGCGCAGGCCCGCGGCGATGTCGCTCGTGATGTTGTTGCCGCCGACCGGGATGACGCTCGTGTGGGCGATGCCTCCGTCGACGTACAGCAGCACGTCGGTGGTGCCGCCTCCGATGTCGACGACGGCGACCCCGATCTCCTTCTCGTCGTCGCTCAGGACCGCCTCGGCGCTCGCGAGCGGCTGGAGCACCACGTCGGCGACGGTGAGCCCGCATCGCTCGGCGCAGCGGATGACGTTCTGCACGCAGCTCGTCGCCGCGGTCACGAGGTTCACCTTCACGCCGAGGCGCACCCCG
>DASVWO010000167.1:0-35156 GCA_036393165.1 Polyangiaceae bacterium
GCGACCCCGACCCCGACCCCGACCCCGACCCCGACCCCGACCCCGACCCCGACCCCGACCCCGACCCCGACCCCGGATCCGCAGTCGCTGTACGCCCAGGCGCATGCCCTGCACTTCCACGGCCACGACCCTGCGCGCGCGCTCGCCGCGTGGAACCGGTATCTCGCTGCCGCATCGCGGGACATCCGCAGCGGCCTCGTACTGGAGGCGCGCTACAACCGCGCGATCTGTCTGTTCCGCCTGGGCCAGCGCGAGGAAGCGCGCGAGGCGCTGCAGCCGTTCGCGGACGGACGGTGGGGGGACTACCGCCGAGACGACGCACGTGTGCTGCTCGAGGAGATCGAGAGGAGGTAGAGAAACGATGCGACGACGACACCGCTTGGCGCTGACGACATGCTTGCTCGCGTGGACCTGGGCCGTCGCAGGCACGGCGAGCGCAGCCTCTTCCCGCCCTCCTCTGGTCGTGGCCGTCGAACAAGGGGCAGACGTCGCCCCCGACGACGTGCGGAGCGCGATCGCCGGCGAGCTCGGCGAGCCGGTGGTCGGACCGAACGACCCGGCGCCCCCGGATGCGGGTCGCATCGAGGTCCGCTCGCACAGCGGCGTGATCCACGTCGCTTACCGCGACGCGCGCGGGCACACGATCGAGCGCGAGCTCACCGCCCCGGCCGACGGCGCGACGCGCGTCCGGATGATCGCGCTGCTTGCGGGCAACCTCGCGCGCAACGAGGCGGCGGACCTCGTCACGCATCCCGACCCCGACGCGGCCGATGCTCCGAAGGCGGCTCCAGCGGGCGGAGCTGACTCGCAGTCGCACGTGAAGGTCGACGTCGCACCGGGAGAGGAGCTGCGCGTGCGCATCGTCCCCGCTGCGTTGCAGAAGGCCGACGACGTCGCGCCTGCGCCCGCGCCCACGCCGATCATCCCGCCCTCCAGCGGAAGCGAGGGATCGACCCAGCGCACACTCGGCTGGATTGGCATCGGCACCGGCGTGGCGGCCGTGGGCGCTGGCATCGCGCTGCGCGTGATGGGGTCCAACCAGCCGAGCACGATCGCCGCCTGCCCTTCGGCCGGCTGCTCCCCGAAGGGGATATTCCCCGACGACAGCACTCAGCCGAAGATCGTCGCATCCAACTGGGCCTTCGCCGTCGGCGCCGCCCTCGCAGCGACCGGCGTGATCCTCGAGCTCACGGCGCCGAGCTCGACCCCCTCCACGCGCATCGCGATCGGACCGACGGGCGTCGTCCTGTCGCGCGGCTGGTGACGGCTCACGGTTCGACGAACAGAGGCGGCCCCGGAGGCGCGTTCGGGCTGGTGTTGCCGGCGAAGTGGCACGAGTTGCACGACGGCCCGTTGAGATGCCCGACCTGTCTCCAGTCGGCGGTCCTCACGCCGGATAGCGCGGGCATCGCGAGGTCCGTGTCGGCGCGATGCCAGAAGTTGCCATCGGCGTCGGAGTGGACGGCGTACGCGAGGTCGTTCGCGTCGATGATGCGCACCTCGACGTCGGCGGCCCCGCTCGTGAGGTCGGGCGCCAGCCAGACCGTACCGGCGAAGTCGAACTTCACGCACGTCGTGCCGTTGTGGCACGAGAGGCAGTTCTTTCCCGTCACCATCGTGCCGCCGTGCTGGTCGTTCGCGCGCGTCGTGGGCGGAGCGCTCGCGTACGGCCCGTCGCCCGAGAAGGCGTTCGTCGGGTTCGATACGGGCGTTCCGGGGACCACCGGGTCGCTCGGAGGAGCGGCCACGTCGCTTGCGCCGTCGCCCATCATTTCCGCTCCACCCTCACGGCTCCCACCCTCCCCCTGGGTCGACGATGGCCCGCCTGGATCGCTGCCGCCGCAGGCCGCGAGCGCGCACACGGCGAGGAAGCTCGGGAGAGTCTTCATGCCTCCCCCGCGCGCAGCAACCGCCATACCCATCGAGTTCCTGCACGAGCATCACTTTCCGATGCCCGCTAACGTGGTCTCGTGAGCAGCCGACGGGTGCCTGGTGGCGTGGTGCACGAACTTCCGGACGACCTGCGCGACGCGCTGATCGCCAACCCGACGGCGCTCACCGCCTGGAAGGACATCACACCTCTGGCCCGCAACGAGTTCATCTGCTGGGTCGAGGATGCCAAGCAGCAGATGACCCGAGAACGCCGCATTCGCCGGACCCAGGAGGAGCTCGAGGAAGGCCAGCGTCGGCCCTGCTGCTGGCCCGGGTGCAACCACCGCGCACGCACCGGCAAGTAGTGTCGGGACGACCATCCTCCGATCGTCCTTGGGAAGAAGGAGAGCGCGATGCGACTGACGGTGACCTCCCATCTGACACTCGACGGGGTCGTCCAGAGCAACGGAAAGCCCGAGCCGGAGCTGAACGACGGGTTCCGGTACGGCGGCTGGCAGGTGCCCTACATCGACGAAGATCTCGTCCGGCTGATGTCGGCCTGGATGGCCGCCGCGGACGCGTTCCTCATGGGGCGAAGGACGTACGACCTGTTCGTGGGGCACTGGGCGAAGGTCACGGATCCGGGCAACGTCCTCGCGACCAAGCTGAACACCCTGCCGAAGTACGTCGTCTCCAAGACGCTCGATCGGGCGGAATGGACGAACTCCGAGCTGCTTCGCGGCGACGTAATCGACGAAGTCGCATCGTTGAAGCGCCGACCGGGCAACGAGCTCCAGGTCCACGGCAGCGGAGCGCTCATCCAGACGCTGATGAAGCACGACCTGGTCGACGAGTACCGCCTCCTCATCCACCCCGTCGTCCTGGGCGAGGGCAGGCGCCTCTTCGCCGACGGCACCAGCCCGGCCGCCCTCCGGCTCGTCGACACGAAGACCACGGGCCGCGGCGTCGTGGTCCACGTCTATCAGCCGTCAGGCAAGCCGCAATTCGGCGCCATGGGCCTCGAGCAGGCGGGTGAGGTCGTCCGCGAACGGCGCTGAGCCGCGCGACTACGGCATCTCGGCTCGGCCATTGCGTCCCGCAACGGGGGTCCGTCCCATTCCGTTGCGCATGGGCTCGACCTTCTCCTTGCGACCGAAGACGTCGAGCGCGAGCGGGATCGTGGTGAGGGCGCCGACCGTGGCGAGCGCGCAACCCGCGCCGAGGCGCGCGCCCCTCGGGAGCCGTCCCGCCAGGAGCAGGCCAATGCCGACGCCCAGCGCCACGCGCGTTCCCACGAGAAGAATGAGCTCGGGCATCGAGAAGGCCTTGGACTTCATCATGGTGTGCATGACCTCCAGCTGCCGTGCTGTGCAAACGGCGTGCATCGCACGATGAGGCATGGCCGATGCTCCGATTGGGCCGCTCGGAGGTGAACCATGACGGACCTCATCCGCGGCAAGACGCTCCTGTTCCATTTCTCGGATGGCCCGATGGCTGGGAAGACGTTCGAGCACGCGTTCTCCCGCGATGGCACGGTGGCCTTCCGGATGGCCGACCGCGCCTCTGCCGGTAGCCCGCCCAAGTCGTCGCTGAAGTACGAGTTCGCTCCGATCCGCGACGAGGTGTGTGCCGTCTCCTATCTGAGCAAGGGCTACACCCTGACGACGATCCTCGACTTCGCGAGCAAGACCCTCGTCGCCTTTTCGTCGAACGAGCAGATGGTCTCGTTGCAGCACGGCACGTTCGAGTTCGCCGGCGCCAGGAGCAACGCCGACGCCCACGCGCGATCATGATGAAGGGAGATCACAGAGACCATCCGACCCGATGTTGAGGCCGATGTTGGTCAGGTTGTAGACGTGCTCACTGGCCACCAGCCACACGATGTCGCAGATCTCTCGCTCGCCGTAGTGGTGCCCGAGACGCGCGAACGTTTCGGGTGCCACCTTCCTCTCCTTCGTGAGCTCGGTCGCGTAGTCGAGCGCCGCTCGCTCGGCCTCCGTGAAGAGCGGGCTGGTGGCGTAGTCGGCCAGCGCATCGAAGCGTGCGGCGTCGCCGAGCTCCTTCATCGCAAAGTAGCGAGTCGCGTCCATGCAGAAGTGGCAGGTGTTGATGCTGGCGACCCGACCGCGGATGACGGCCGCGGTTCTCGCCGGGAGCCGGAGCTTCTTGTCCAGCTGCCCCACCTTTCCGTAGAACGAGCCGAACGCCGGAGGCATGCGAGCCGCGAACACGGTGAGCGGCGTCATCACCTTGCCGAACTGGCGGCGAACGAAGAAGAACACCATCTTCATGAGCAGCCCGGGCGGACGCTCGATGGGAGCCAGGTAGGGCCCCCGCTCCTCGGATCGCGTCACCATTTCTGCGTGCCGGCGACCTGCCGCGTCGCCACGTTGAGCCGGTTGTAGAGGTTGGCCACCGCGACCTCGAACACGAGCCACGCGAGCGCCGGCTCGTCGTAGTGTCGCTTGGCTTCGTCCCAGATCGCCTCGGGCACGCGCTCGGTCCGGTCCGCGATCCGGGTGATGGCTTCGGCGAGGCCCAGGGCGGCCCGCTCCGGCTCGGAGAAGAACGGCGCCTCCCGCCAGACCGCCACGGCACCCAGTCGCTGCGGGGTCTCCGTGCTCTTGGCGATGTGTCCGTCCAGGCACACGGCGCAGCCGTTGATCTGGCTCGTGCGGATGTGGACGAGCGCGCGCGTCTTCTCGGGGATGGGACTCGTCGCAAGGCTCTTGCCGAGCGCGACCATCGGACCCCAGGCATCGCTGAGGATCGTTTGCAGGTTCTTGATTCGAGCTTCCATGAGGGCCTCCTGTCACATCGAGCGGCTCTCGCCGGTCATCTGTATGACCGTTGCGGACGAAGGAACGTGACCGATGGACGAGAAAGACTGGTTGGCCCAGCGCTTCGAGCAGCACCGCACACACCTCCGGGCGGTCGCGTACCGCATGCTCGGCTCACTCCCGGAGGCGGACGAGGCGGTCCAGGATGCGTGGCTCCGCCTGAGCCGTGCCGGCGGCGAGGGCGTCGAGAACCTCGGCGGCTGGCTCACGACGGTGGTGGCGCGCGTCTGCCTGAACGTCCTCCAGGCGCGAAAGGCTCGTCCCGAGGAACCCACCGGCCTGCGGATGCCGGACCCCGTGGTCAGCCGTGAGGGCCAGTCGGATCCCGAGCAGGAAGCACTGCTCGCCGATTCGATCGGGCTCGCGCTGCTCGTCGTGCTCGAGAGGCTCGATCCCGCCGAGCGCCTCGCCTTCGTGCTGCACGACATGTTCGACCTGCCCTTCGAGGAGATCGCCCCGATGGTGGGACGCTCCCCGACCGCCGCGAGGCAGCTCGCGAGCCGAGCACGCCGAAGAGTGCAAGGCGGGGCCGTGCCTCCGATCGAACGCGACCTCGCTCGTCAACGCGAGGTCGTCGAAGCGTTCTTCGCCGCCGGTCGCGCCGGGGACTTCGAGGCGCTCGTTCGCGTGCTCCATCCCGACGTGGTCCTGAGATCCGATCTTCCGAAGGTCGGCGAGCAGCGCGGGGCCGCCCGCGTGGCCCGGATGGCGCTCGGTGGCGCTCGTGCTGGACGAACTGCAACCGTGGTCCCCGTGCTCGTGAACGGGGCCGCCGGAGCCCTCATCATCGAGAACGGGCAGCTCGTCACGATCATGGGTTTCACGGTGTTCGACGGGAAGATCGTCGAGATCGACGGGATCACCGACCCCGAACGGCTCCGCCGTATCGACGTCCTTCGCGTGTGTGGCACTCTTGGGGGGTGACCCTCCGTGGGCTCGTCGCTGCGGGTGGGGGGGTGATGCTGCTCGTCCTCGCGGCGTGCGGCATCGACACGAGCGGCCTCGCGCAGCCCGGCGATGACTCGGGCGCCGTCGGCGACGACGGCAGCGCATCGATGGAGACCGGCAGCATGCCGCCGATCGACGCCGGAGGCATGGACGTCACGATGCCCGCGCCGGACGCATCGGACGCGGCGAAGGACGTCGCATCGCCCATGGATGCCTCGCACGATGCGATCGTCCTGAAGGAAGGGGGCGCCGACGGATGCGTGCCCACGGGCCCGGAGAGCTGCACCAACGGCGTCGACGACGACTGCAACGGGCTCACCGATTGTGAGGACCCGGCGTGCACGGGGGCCGGCTACACGTGCGTGCCGGATCCGTCGACGGCGGTCGGCTGGAGCTTCGCCCCGCTGAATCCGGGAGCCCGCCCCGCCTGCCCCTCCCCGCTCGCGGCGGCGTACGTGGACGTGAATCCGACGAACCTTTCGAACCCCGCGTCGTGCTCGTGCACGTGCGGCGTGGGGACGCAGCCGGACTGCGAGCAGGGCAACATCACGGCGAGCTACGGCAACGGCAACTGCAACATGGCGTTCACTCAGGCGGCCGGCGGCGGTGCGTGCCACGCGGACAACGGCGGCATCGGGATCGACACGTACGTGGCTGCGTCCACGACGCCCTCTGGCGGAACCTGCACGGCGTCCGTGTCGCAGACGATTCCGCCCAACTCGGAGACGCACGGCGAGACGTGCTCCGGCGAGACGATGTTCGGTGCAGGATGCGGCGCCGGTCAGGTGTGCGCGCTCGTGCCGGCGGGGTTCAGCGCGTGCGTGATCCACGCCGGTGCGCTGGGGTGCCCGGGCGGCGCGTACACCACGGGCAACGCGGTCGGCGCGGTCGTCGACTCCCGCGCCTGCACGCCCTGCACGTGCCCGTCCACGCCGACGGCCATGTGCTCCGGCACCTGGTCGTACTACCCGGCCGCCAACTGCGGCGGGTCGCCGCTCGTGCTCCTCGCCGACGGCCAGTGCCACGCGACCGGACAGACCGGCGGCACCTACTACTCGGACAAGTACGTTGCCGCGGCCGCGAACGCGATGTGCGGTTCACCCGTTGCGGAGCCGCAACCCACCGGCAGCGCGACGCTGACCGGCCAGTCCACCGTCTGCTGCAACTAGGACTATCCGAACCCCGCGACCGGGTGCGGGACGTAAGACGCCTCGAGCTTCTTCACCTCGTCCTCGCCGAGCGTCAGCTCGAGAGCGCCGACGGCGTCTTCCAGGTGCTGCATCTTGGTAGCGCCCACGATCGGCGCCGTCAGGCCCTCCTTGCCGAGCAGCCAGGCGAGGGACACGTGGGCGTGAGACGCCTTGCGCGCGGTGGCGACCTCGTCGACGGCCTCGAGGACGCGCTGGTCGGCGGCCTCCATCGCCGCGTAGACACGCCGCGTGAAGGCATCCGTCTCCGAGCGCAGCGTCGTGCCGCCACCGCGCGGGCGCGCGAGCTTGCCGCGCGCCAGGGGGCTCCAGGGGATCATCCCGACGCCCTGATCGCGGCAGAGCGGGGCCATCTCGCGCTCCTCCTCGCGATAGAGCAGGTTCCAGTGGTTCTGCATCGAGACGAAGCGCGTCCACCCGTTCCGCTCGGCGACGTGCTGCGCCTTGGCGAACTGCCACGCCCACATCGACGACGCGCCGATGTAACGCGCCTTGCCCGCGCGAACGACGTCGTGCAGCGCTTCCATCGTCTCTTCGATGGGCGTCTCGGGATCCCAGCGATGGATCTGGTAGAGGTCGACGAAGTCCGTCTGCAGCCGCCGCAGGCTGGCGTCGATCTCGTGGAGGATCGCCTTGCGCGAGAGTCCGCGGCCGTTCGGGCCCGGGCGCATCGGCCCCCACACCTTGGTGGCGATGACGACGTCCTCGCGGCGAGCGAGCTGCTTGAGGGCGCGGCCGGTGATCTCCTCGCTCGCGCCGAACGAGTAGATGTTGGCCGTGTCGAAGAAGTTGATTCCGAGCTCGAGGGCGCGCTTGTAGAAGGGGCGAGCCTCCTCCTCGCGCAGCGCCCACTTCCAGGAGGGGGCCCCGGGCAGCTCGGCGTCGGGGTTGCCGTAGCTCATACAGCCGAGGCAGATGCGCGAGACGACGAGGCCGGTCGAACCGAGTCGCTGGTATTTCATGGCGTCCCTTGGATGTAGCGGGCGGCTCTTTCGTCGCCCGGCGGTGTGCGGCCACCACGATCGCATGCGGTCGCGCCGGTCGCACCGGGGATGTCCCGGAAAGCGAGCGATTTCGCGAGGAAAGACCGGCACAGCCGTGGGCGCGTGGCTTGCGAAGGAGCTCGTCCAGGAGGCTCGCCCATGCCGCTCGTTCGTCACGTCGTCCTCGCGCTGTCCACGTCGGTGCTGCTGGCCTGCGGCGCGGCTTCACCGTCGCAGGGCCAGGGCGGCACGGACAACGACACCACCGGGGGCGCGGGAAGCCCGTCTTCACCGGTCGGCCATGGCCAGCAAGGGGGCGGCGGGACCTCGGAGCCGGCGCTGCCTCCTGCGGCGGGCCGGCTGCCGCATGCGGGCGGCACCCCGTCCGGTCCCCCGGCGACGCCGTACACGCTGACGGTCACATCTCCGAAGCCGAATGCGTCCGTGAGCGGAACGGTCGACGTCGTCGGCCTCGGCCCCGGCTTCCTCAACCTCGAGGTGCACTCGAGCGCCGGCGCGCTGCTCGCGCGGGTCACTCCTGACGCGGCGGGGCACTTCTCGGCTCCGGTCGACACGACGAAGCTCGCGAGCGGCGCCGCGATACTCGCCGTGGACGCGTGGGATGCCGCCGCCGGCGCCCCGTTCCAGCACCACGCGAGCACCTCGCTCCCGCTCGCCGTGACCAACGCGAGCGCCCCGACCGGCTGCGTCGACGCGCAGGGCAACGGCATCCGCTACTTCGGCGCGTACACGAAGAACACGCAGACCAACTACGACTTCGACACGTGGGCGGGCTTCCACCAGGACTTCCTCACGAGCTTCATGAGCTGCGACACCTGGGCGGACGCCGCGTCGTCCGACTGGGGCTTCGACATCATGAGCCAGCAGCCGGCGGGGGAGAACATCCAGGAGATCGTCTGCCTGACCACGACCGAGGACACGTCGCTGCAGCACGTCGCCGCCGGGATGTACGACTCGTACTTCCAGCAAATGGGCCAGCTCTTCATCAAGCACGGGTACCCGAATGGCTTCATCCGCGTCGGGCACGAGTTCGACGGGACCTGGTACCCGTGGGCGATCAACGGCGGGACGAACAACATGGACTACGCCGGTTTCATCGCCGCGTTCCGGCACGTCGCCGGGATCCTCAAGGCGATCTCACCGTCGTTCACCATCGTGTGGAACCCCGGCTGCGGCTACTACGCGCAGTCGATGGACGACGAGAAGGCCTATCCCGGCGACGACGTCGTCGATGTCATCGGGATCGATTGCTACGACGACGGCAGCGGGGTCGACCACATCTTCAACGGAGTCTACGGGCTGAACCAGTGGGCGCAGTTCGCGCAGCAGCACGGCAAGCCCATCGCCCTGCCGGAGTGGGGGCTGATGAACGGCGGCGACGACCCCGCGTACATCCAGGCCATGTTCAACTTCATGACCGCGAACCCGACGTTCCTCGAGAGCTTCTGGGACTCGGACGACGGCAGCACCCACTCGCAGATCACGACGGGCGAGGACCCGATGTCGGGCGCGATGTTCCTGCAGACCTTCGGCCAGTACGCGAAGGCCTGCCACCCGTGAGGGTCAGACGCGCTCGATGACGGTCGCGATCCCCTGCCCTCCGCCGATGCAGAGGGTGATGACCGCCGTCGCCTTGCCTTGACGCTCGAGCTCGTCCACCGCGGTGCCCAGGAGCATCGCGCCCGTGCCGCCCAGGGGATGACCGAGCGCGATGGCGCCGCCGTTGGGGTTCACCCGCGCGATGTCGATGCCGAGCTCGCGCACGGTCTGCAGCGGCACCGTCGCGAAGGCCTCGTTGATCTCCCACAGGTCCACGTCGGCCGGCTTCATCTTGGCCTTCGCCAGCGCCTTTCGCGACGCGGGTGCGGGCGCCGTCAGCATGATGACCGGCTCGGCGCCGGCGGTGGCGACGCTCAGGATGCGTGCGCGCGGCTTGAGGCCGTGGGCCTTCACGTAGTCCTCGGAGGCGAGCATCACGGCGGCGGCGCCGTCGACGATGCCGCTCGAGTTGCCCGCCGTGTGCAGATGCTGGATCGCCTTCACGTCGGGGTACCGGGCGAGCGCGATCTGGTCGAGCGTCTCCCCCTTGGGTCCGACGGCGGCGGCGCCCATGCCGACGAAGGAGGGCTCGAGCTTGGCGAGGCCCTCGACGGTCGTGTCGGGCCGCGGGTGCTCGTCCGCGGCGAGGAGCACTTGCCCGTCGGGCCCCTTCACCGGCACGAGGCTGCGCGCGAAGCGCTTCTCGGCGATGGCGGCACCCGCCTTCTTCTGCGACGACAGCGCGAACGCGTCGAGATCCGCGCGCGAGAAGCCCTCGCGCGTCGCGATGAGGTCCGCGCTGATTCCCTGCGGGACCTGGAACACCTTGGCGCGCAGGGCGAGGTTGTTGCCGTCGATCCCTCCGCCGTCCGAGCCCATGGGAACGCGGGACATGCTCTCGACGCCGCCGGCGACGACCACGTCCTGCACGCCGGAGCCGACGCCCATGGCGCCGAAGTTCACCGCCTGCAGGCCCGAGCCGCAGAAGCGATTGAGGGTGACCCCGGTCACGCCGTCGGGCAGCCCGGCTGCGAGCACGGCGTTGCGGGCGATGTTCGCGCCCTGCTCGTTCACCTCCGACACGCAGCCGACGACCACGTCGTCGATGTCCGCCGAGACGCCCGTGCGCTCGGAAAGCGCGCGCAGGACGGTGGCGAGCAGCTCTTGCGGGTGGACCGACGAAAGCGCGCCCTTGCCGGGCTTGCCGCGACCGCGCGGGGTTCGCAGGGCATCGACGATGTACACGGTACGCATGGGGTGTTCTCCGGGTTGCCTGAGGAAGCTAGCATCTGCCCGTGATCACCGTCCGTCCCGTGACGCACGCCGACGTGCCCGGAGTCGTCGCTCTCGTGCGCGAGACGCTCGCCGAGTTCGGGCTCCGCTTCGGCGAGGGTTCCAAGACCGACGAGGAGCTGGCGAACCTTCCCGCTTCCTACGACGGCGGGGGCGGCGCGTTCTGGGTCGCCATCGATGAGGGCGGCCGCGTGGTGGGCACGTGCGGCATGTTCCCCGTCGCTCCCGGCGACATGGAGCTTCGCAAGATGTACCTGCATCCCAGCTCGCGCGGCACGGGCCTCGGCAAGCGCCTGCTCGAGGAATCGATCGCGTGGTGCCGTGCCCGCGGCGCCGGGCGCATCGTGCTCGACACGACCGAGCAGATGACGCGCGCCATCGCCTTCTACGAGGCCAACGGCTTCGTGCGCGACGACGCGCAGGTGCGCGGCAGCCGGTGCTCGCGGGGGTACGCGCGGCGCATCGGATGAGCGGGCCGATCAGCCCGGGAAGGCGCGGCGCGTGCGCTCGGCAAGCCGGCCGCCGATGCGCACCACGATGACGCAACCGAGGCAGGCGACGGCGACGTTGGCCACGTCCGCCGCCGCGTCGAGCGTCTTCGCGCTGGTCCATGTGGCGACCGAGAGCCAGCGGTAGACGAAGATCCCGAGGGACACGAGCCACGAGAGCCACCATGCGAGCAGCGGCGCGCGGCCGATCTCTCCCCTCGCCTGCCTCCTGGCAGCGGGCTCCCGGTATCCGCCCGCGTGCTCGGACGTCTCCGGCTGGGGCGGCGGCTCGGGGACGCGATCGGGTTCGACGGCTTCGTCGAGCCCACGCAGCATCTCGTACGGGCGCAGGAAGGGAACGCCTTTGCGCACGTCCCGCAGCGATGCCCCGGTGACCGCGGCCGCCCGCGCCGTCATCCGGTACCAGCGCGTCAGGAACATCGTGCCGAGGAAGAACGCGAGCCACCCGACGTTCCCCAGCCACCCGGCCCGGTCGTTCATCTCCTGCGCGCGCTCGACGCTCGGCACGCCGCCGACGCTGAGCACGTAGGCCAGGTCCTGCAGCGCCACGACGAGGCACATCGCGTAGAAGCCGCCCGAGAGCACGAGCGTCCAGATGACTCGCTGCCCCGCTTGCGAAGCGAGGCGCGTCGCCGCGAGGGCCACGTCGCGTCGGCTGACGGCGCTCTCGGCCATGCCGCTTCATTGTACGCGCGCGACCGACGAACCCTCTCCGACTCCCCCCCGAAACACACGCGAAACCGGCGTGGGCTACGCATTGCGTCAAGAGCCGTGACGGAGAGACGCAAGCTGGTGGTGGTCGGCAATGGAATGGCCGGCGCGCGCTTCGTGGAGGAGCTCGTGGCCCGCGGGGGACGCGACGCCTGGGACGTCACCCTCTTCGGCGACGAGCCGTACGGCAACTACAACCGCATCCTGCTCTCGAGCGTGCTCGCGGGCACGCACCAGCCGACGGACATCTTCCTCAACCCGCTGCGCTGGTACACGGACAACGGCGTCACGCTGCGGGCGGGCCTTCGCGTGCGTGGCATCGACCGGCGCGCGCGCGTGGTGCACGCGGGCAACGGCGTCATGGAGCGGTACGACGCGCTCGTGCTGGCGACCGGCAGCGTGCCCTTCGTGCCGCCGCTCGAGCGGCTGCGCCTAGACGACGGCGCCTTCCGCGAGGGCGCGTTCGTCTTCCGGACGCTCGACGATACCGAGGCGATGATGCGCTACGCGGGGCGCTCCAAGAAGGCCGTGATCATCGGCGGCGGTCTGCTGGGACTCGAGGCGGCGCGCGGGCTTCTCGCTATGGGCCTCGAGGTGCACGTCGTTCACCTCATGAAGCACCTGATGGAGGTTCAGCTCGACCCGGCCGCGGGGCGGATGCTCGAACGGCTGCTCAAGGGCATGGGGATGCACGTGCACCTGGCGCGGGCCACGTGCGGCGTCATCGGCGAGGAGCGCGTGCAGGGCCTGCTCTTCGCCGATGGCCTCACGCTCGACAGCGACATGCTCGTCATCGCCGCAGGCATCCGGCCGAACGTGCAGCTGGCCGTGGACGCGGGGATCGAAGTGGAGCGAGGCATCGTCGTGGGCGACGACCTGGCCACGAGCGATGCGAACGTCTTCGCGCTCGGGGAGTGCGCGCAGCATCGCGGCGTCACTTACGGCCTGGTCGCGCCGCTGTGGGAGCAGGCGCGCGTGCTCGCGGAGCGCCTCGCCGGGCGCGCGCCGGACGCCACGTACGTGGGCTCGCGCGTGTCGACGAAGCTCAAGGTGGCGGGCGTGGATCTCGCCGTGATGGGCGACCGCGAGGCGACGGCGCCGGACGACGAGGAGGTCACCTACTCCGAGCCTGCCCGCGGCGTGTACAAGAAGCTCGTGGTGCGCGGCGGCAAGCTCGCCGGCGCCATCCTGCTCGGCGACGCGTCGAGCGCGCCCGCGCTGCTCCAGGCGTTCGATCGCGATCGACCGCTGTCCGACGATCGATCCGAGCTGCTCTTCCCTCAGTCCGCGCACGGGTCGCAGACGAGCGCCGCCGACCAGCCGGACGACGCGCAGATCTGCAACTGCAACGGCGTGAGCAAGGGCGCGATCGTCGCCGCGGTGAGGGGCGGGTGCCGCTCGCTCAAGACGCTGTGCGACCGCACCCGGGCGGGCACCGGTTGCGGATCGTGCAAGCGCGACGTCGGCGCCATCCTCGAGGCGGTCGCGGGAGACGCGGCATCCGAGGATCCATCGGTGCACTACTACGTGCCGGGCGTGCCGCTCGCGAAGCCGGAGCTCGTGCGCGCCATCCGGGAGCGCGGGCTCAAGAGCGTGTCGGCGGTGTTCCGCGACCTCGCCGACGGCAAGGAGGACCCCGCGAGCAAGCCGGGGCTCGCCTCGCTTCTCAAGACGATCTGGCGCGCCGACTACGAGGACGAGCGCGACGCCAGGTTCATCAACGACCGCGTGCACGCCAACATCCAGCGCGACGCGACGTTCAGCGTGGTCCCGCGCATCTACGGCGGCGTGACCAGCCCGGCGCAGCTCCGCAAGATCGCCGACGTCGCCGAGCGTCACGGTGCGCGCATGGTCAAGATCACCGGCGGTCAGCGCATCGACCTGCTCGGCATTCCGAAGGAGCGCCTGCCGCAGGTGTGGCGCGAGCTCGGGATGCCCTCGGGGCACGCGTACTCGAAGGCGTTCCGCACCTGCAAGACGTGCGTCGGCACCGACTTCTGCCGCTACGGCGTCGGCGACAGCACGGGGCTCGGGATCGCCATCGAGAAGCGGTACCAGGGCCTCGAGGCGCCGGCGAAGCTGAAGCTCGCGACGGCCGGCTGCCCGCGCAACTGCTCCGAGGCCACCACGAAGGACGTGGGCGCCGTCGCCATCGAGGGAGGGCGGTGGGAGATCTACGTGGGCGGTGGGGCCGGATCGCGCGTTCGCAAGGGCGACCTCCTCTGTGTGGTGGGCTCGCACGAGGAGGTCCTGCGGATGATGGGCCGCTTCATGCAGCACTACCGCGAGAACGCCCGCTACGGAGAACGTACGTACGACTTCGTCGAGCGCTTCGGCATCGAGAAGCTGCGCCGTTTGCTCGTGGATGACGAGGAGGGCATCGCGGCGCGGCTGGACGTCGACGTGCAGGCCGCGGTCGACGCGTACGTGGATCCCTGGACCGAGGCCGACGCCCCCAAGACGGCCGAGCAGTTCACGGATGCGATCGACGCGCGAGGGGCGCAGGCGGCGGAATGACGAGGGACTTCGATCTCGGCCCGGTCGATCGCATTCCACCCGGCGAGGGACGGACGTTCGATCTCGGGAGCGTGCGCGTCGCGGTCTTCCGCACGCGCTCCGGATCCGTTCATGCGACGCAGGCGGACTGCCCGCATCGCGCGGGACCGCTCGCCGACGGACTGGTCGGCGACGGGTGCGTCGTGTGCCCGCTGCACGGGTACAAGTACGACCTCGCGACCGGGGACCCGCTCGGGCACGCGTGCGGCCCCATCGCCGTGCACGTCGTGTCGATCACGTCCGACGGACGCGTCATGCTGTCGCTCGATTGACGCGCGGTCAGAGGGGGACCGAGAGGGTCACTGCTCCGCCCCAGATCCAGCCGCCGCTCGAGAAGCCCGGCCAGCCCGGGTTGTTCGTCTGCAGCCCCTTCGCACCGGGCACCGGATCGTGCGTCCCGCCGAGGACGGCGCCGTCGGGCAGCTCGTCGACGATGCGCGAGCTGTCCTTCTGGTTCGACCGCGGGATGAGCCGGTCGGCGAAGACCTGGAAGCCGGGCCGGAGGTTCGCCGGAAGGTGGAGCCCCACGTCGCCGCCGAGGGCGATGCCGAAGCGATCGTTGTCGACGTAGTTCGATCGACCGACCTGCTCGGGCACGGGCGAGGGCACGTAGCGAAGGTCGAGGAAGGCGCGACCGCTGCGGTACGTCTCGCGCAGGCCCACGGCGCCGCTCAGCGTGTCGCTCCAGCCGAGATCCGCCCCGTACATCGACGGGCTGTCTCCGTGGCGATCCTCGTACGCCGACCAGAAGGCGTAGTCGAACGATCCCACCACCGAGAGCACGTGGTAGCCGCGCTTCAGGATGTCGGCCTCCGCGCCGATGGCCACCTGCCAGGGCATCCAGTCGAACACGTTGTGCTGGGTCGCGCCCGACTCCGTGCCCGTCGGCAGCGTGGAGTCGATCGTGGTGTCGACCTTGAACGACTCGGGCGCGTGCATGGTTCCGCCGATGCGGAGCCATGGCGTCGTCCTCCAGCGCACGCCGATGGTGGGGGCGACGTCGATCGTCGTGGACACCTTGTTGTTCGTCAGGAGCGTCGAGTAGTTCGTGGCGTCCTGGATGTAGTCCTGCGACGTGGCGGCGCTGGAGAGCGCGAGCGACACCGCGGCGCCGATGCTCAGCTCGGGCAGGAGCTGGAAGGCGCCGCCGAAGGCGATCGACACCGCCGTGAGCCTGTCGCCGTAAAGCTCCGGGTGCAGGCTGTTGCTGAAGAGCGCCTCGCGCTCGTCCGGGTAGAACGCCTGCGCCTGGTTGAAGCTCGAGATCGGGAGCATCCCGTAGAGGCCGAAGGTGAAGCGATCGCGGATCATGTTCTTCACGAGGCCGAAGACGAGGTAGGAGCGCGCCACGCCGCTCGTCCCCTGCGACTGGCGCGGTCGTGCGCCGAAGGCGGGCGCCGGGCACTGGTTCTGCTGCGAACCGCCCTGGCAGCCCTGCTGCAGCCACTGCGTGGGTACGACGTCGTTCGGCAGCGGCTGCAGCCCATTCGATCCGGGCACGAGGATGTTGCGACCGGCGACGGCGAGCGGCACGTCGCCGCCGTTGCGTCCCTGCAGCGTGATGCCCATCTGCTCCGAGATCAGCGCGAAGCCGAGGAGCACGGCGTCGTCCGCGTCGGTCAGCAGCGCCGGGTTGAAGTACACGGAGGCGGCGCCAGGCCCGCTGATGACGCCCTGCACGCCGGCGTTGCCGCCGACGGGACCTGCCAGCTCGATGAGCGGCGATGCCTCCGCGTTACGGGACAGCGAGGCGGCGAGAGCCAGAGACAGAGCGAAGAAGGACTTGCGCATGGATCAGTGAGGCAGCGACGGATCGTGAGGGAGCATCTGGCGAACGTTGGCGCAGGTGGTCAGGTCGTCATCGGGGTCCGCGCCGGGCCGGTTCGCGACGATGGTCGACGTGCGCGCGCCTCCCAGCGTGCTCCCGATGAAGGAGAGGGTCGCGCGCGGCTGGATGTCGTTCGCCACGGTCGCCCCCGCCTTGAGCAGGGCGCACGCCGTCCCGCATTGCGAGACGTGAAGCACGTGCTCCTGGATGTCGAGCGCCCCGGGGACCGCGAAGGTGAGCGCGTTCGCCGGCGAGGGTGCGCCCGGCAGGTCGGCATACTGCTTCCAGATGCGCTGCACCTCGTCGCGCACGCCCGTGACGAAGCCGGTCACCTGGAAGCCGAGCCCCTTGAAGTCGTCGCCGTCGGGATCGGTCACACCCGGAGGATTGTCGACGCCGTTGACCGGGTCGCTCACGCTGGGGATGGGCGGCAGCGAGGAGAGCGCCGGGGCCTCCGAGAAGTCCGCGGGCAAGAAGCTCGGGTCGAGGGCGCGGATGAAGTACCAGCGGTCGATGGAGACGGCGCACCCACCCGCCGTGGCGGTCGAGCTGCCGTGACGAACCCCGTGCGTACCCGTGCCGTCCTCCGGGTTGGCGTGCAGCATCGCTCGCAGTGACTCCGGCGTGTACTCGACGGTCGCCGAGCCGCTCACGTGCACGCCGCACTCGACAGACGCGACGATGTCGAACGCATCGCCCGTCTGCTCGATCTGGTAGAGGTACCAGTTCGTCGACGTCTGCACGCTCTGGAGCACCATGTCGCGCTCGTAGTCGGTCTCGCGCACCGCCCAGAAGCCGGTCAGATCGCAGGCGCTCTCGCGGTGCGGATCGGCGCACGAGGGGCCGGTGCCGACGACGCCGTCGCCGCAGACAATCGAGCACGCGTTGCCCGTGCACGTCCACCCGGGGACCACGTTGCACGCGTAGCAGCCGGCGCTCTGTGTGTCGCACGCCTCGCCGGATTCGACGACGCCGTCGCCGCACACCGCTTCCTGCGTGCTGTCCGGCAACACGGCGTCATGCGCGCACGCGGGCGTCGCGACGAGAGCCACGGCGGACAAGGCAAGCGGCGCGTAAAGGCGCACGCGCCCTGCACTAGCATGCTGAAGGTCTACCGCAGCGTGCTATGAGCGTCGGCATGCGCTGCCTTGCGGCCCTCGCTCCCGTGCTCCTCATGACGGCATGCAGCAGCAGCAGCAGCAGCGGCGGGACCACCGGCGGAGGCACGTCGTCCGACGCGTTCGTCGGCACGTGGAGCTGCATGGGGAGCTCCACGACCAATTACACCCAGCCGCCCGGGACACCTTCGAGCACCACGAACACGGCCGCCACCGTCGTCATCACCGACGACGGCATGGGCAACCTCACCTCGCTGCGCACGCCGGAGGAAGCCGGCGTGCCCTGCACGCTGCACTCGAAGCTGAGCAGCGACGGCAAGTCGACGACGATCGACATGGGGCAGACGTGCACGAGCCCGAACGGCGGAACGGTCACCTACACCTCCGGCGGCTCGACGCTCACCAGCACGACGACCTACTCGACGACGAGCACCTGGAACTACAGCGGCACGACGATGAAGGGCATGCCCCTCGTCGGCACGGGCTCGAGCATGAGCACTTGCACGAAGAAGATGTGACGGTCACTCCGACTGCGGGACCTTCGTCACGTCGATCGGCAGGCGCTCGTCGAAAGAGACGGCGACCTCGCACTTCCAGATGCCCGACTCGGCTTCCGCCACGCGGAGGAGCCGAGCGGTCGTCGCGTGCTCGACGCCTGTGTCCATGTGAAGCGTGAGACGCACCGTCTCGCCAGCCGTCACCTTGCGCGTCGCCACCAGCATGCGCGCACCCGATGCGCTCAGGTCGCGCACGAGCGAGAGGCGCTCCCTGCCGTCGGCCCGCACGATGGATGCCGCGAGTGACACCTTGCGACGCGCTTCCGCCCGACGATCCGCCCCCGAAACTTCCGCCAGCATGCCAGCATCCGTATACGCGACGCGACGCCTGGAGTCCAACCTGCACCGGCGTGTGGTAAGGCGGACCCATGCCCACGATGCCGAGGACGGAGAAGACGGCGCTCATCACGGGCGCCTCCGCGGGGTTGGGAGCCGAGCTGGCGCGCCTTTTCGCGGCCGACGGCCACGACGTGGTGCTCGTGGCGCGCCGGCGCGACAAGCTGGAGGCGCTCGGGAGCGAGCTCGAAGCGAAGCACGCCATCCGAACGGTAGCCATCGCCGAGGACCTCGGGGACCGCGAGGCCCCGGAGCGCATCGCGAAGGAGCTGGAGAAGCGAGGCATCGCTGTCGAATTCCTGGTCAACAACGCGGGGTTCGGCACCAACGGCGCGTTCACCGAGCTCGATATGGGCAGGGAGCTCGAGCTGCTGCAGGTGAACGTCGTGGCCCTCGTGCATCTGACGCGCCTCGTCGTCCCAGGGATGGTCGCCCGGAGGAGCGGGCGCATCCTCAATCTGGGCTCGACGGCGGGGTTCCTGCCAGGGCCCTTCATGGCCGACTACTACGCGTCGAAAGCCTTCGTGAATTCGTTCTCCCAGGCGCTCTGGTACGAGGTCCGCGGCACCGGCGTGACGGTGACCGTGAGCTGCCCAGGGGCTACGGCGACCGAGTTCGCCCAGGTGGCGGGCACCGACAAGTCGCGTCTCTTCCGGGCCGGGGTCATGGGATCGACCCAGGTGGCCACGCACGCGTACCGGTCCATGATGCGCGGCAAGCGGGTGGCCATCCCGGGTCTGTTCAACAAGCTGCAGATGCAGTCGCTGCGGCTCTCGCCCGCGGCCGTGCTTCTCGGCATCGCGGGGGCGATGAACCGTACCCCCGACACGAAGGCGCTGCCGCCTCGCTGAATCACTTGGCGGTGGAGAGGACCAGCCCCTGCGTCGCGTCGGTCCAGTAGACCGACGTGTCGCCCAGCGCGATGTGGACGGCGGACACGATGCTGGGATCCGCCGGCGAGAAGCCGCTGGCGAGCGTCGAGACGTCGCCGGCGCCGGTGGACACCTTGGCCAGCGAGGCGGTGCTCGCGGTCTGGTCGATGAAGTAGACGGCGTTCGCGTCCGCCGCGAGGGCGACTGGGTCGGTCGCGTCGCTCGTGAGAAGGCGCGCGGTGCCGCCCGCGATGGGCGCGGCGAAGATCGAGGCATGCGCCGGCTGCTCGGGGCTGTCGACCGTCGACCAGTACACGTTGCTCCCGGCGACGGCGACCGCCTGCACGTTGCTCTGGTTGGTCGCGATGGTCACCGGCGCGCTCGATCCGGCGGGCTCGCAGCTGACGGTGCCGGTGCCGGGGGCGGCCCAGCACGCGCCGGTGCTCGACGCCGCCATCGCCCACGACGCGATCGTCGAGGAGCTCGTGACGGTCTGGGCGGCGCCGCCGCCGACGGGGATGCGCACGAGCGAGTCCACCTCGCTGAAGTAGACGAACGACCCGTTGACGGCGACGAGGAAGAGCGCCGTGTTCGCGTCGGCCAGCACGCTGGCCGAGCCGTCGTGGAGGGGCATGGCCTTCACCTGGGAGTGGTACTTGCCAGAGGCGAAGGTGACCTCGAGCCAGTATAGATTCGCGCCGTCGGAGGCGAGATCCTCGATGGCAGGCGAGGCGCCGGAGGGAGCGGTGTAGACCGTCGCATCGGAGCCGCCCGCGGCGGGCATCGCGTGAATCGAATCGACCACGTCGGAGCCGCGATCGACCCAGTAGACCGAGCCGCCGGCGGCGACGATCTCGCCGTTCACGTGCGCGTCGTGCGCGAACGTCGAGGGGCTCGGCGCTTGCTGCGTGTTGCCGGCGCAGCCGGCGAGGAGGAAGGGCACTGCGAGAGGGACCAAGACAAGAAGGTGGGTACGCATGCGAGCCAGCTTCAGCAACGCATGTGCCACCCGGGGTTTCCGGCACGTTGGCGAGCCCGGACCGGCTGTGTGGACGCGCGGCGTGACGCTGCAGCAACAGTGAGTCGCCGCGGATACGCGCTAAGCTTGCGGAAGATGCGCAAAGCCCTCGGATTCGCGAGCGCCGCTGCGGTCGTCCTTCTCGCCTTCGCTTGCTCTCCTTCCTCGTCGCACCCTCCGGTCGAGGGCTGCGGGGGCGCAGGCTGCGGCAGCAGCGGCGGCGGTGCCAGCAGCGGCGGCACCAGCAGCAGTGGCGGCACGGACGGCGGCGGAGACGACGCGGCGACGAACTGCGGCGTCCCCTCGAACGGATCGCAGTGCTCGCTCTGCCTCGCCGACAAGTGCTGCACCCAGCTCACGGGCTGCACTCAGGACATGGCGTGCAACAGCGTCTCCGGCTGCGTCCTCGCCTGCGGCGGCGGCTCGACCTGCATCACGATGTGCGAGAACACGTTTCCGGCCGGCACCACGCTCTACGAGGAGCTCTCGTCGTGCGCGCAGCGCTGCATCCCGTGCACCGAGGAGGGCACGGGCGATCCTTGCGGCGGGCTCACTTCCTACGCGTGCGCGTCGACCCTCTCGTGCAACGGGCAGTGGTGCACACCGGCGACGTGCACGCAGGACTCGGATTGCACCGGCCTGGGACAGAGCGGTGGCAACTACCTGGGCCGGGCCAACGCGTGCGTACGCGGGGCGAACGGCGGTCTCACCTGCGCGCCGGGCTGCATGTCGCCGGGGGACTGCTCCGCGTTCTCGGGTGCGATCTGTCGGGTCGCCACCGACGCGTCGGGCTCGCTCGTGTCGGTCTGCGGCTCCGTCACCGACGCGGCGACGGAGTAGGCGTCGCGCTCGTCCTGCGGATGAAGTCCGCCACGTTGTCGTGCAGGGCACGCGCGGAGGACTCCTGCGCGTAGACCATGTGGCCCGACTGGTAGAACTTGTACTCGATGTTCGACTGCAGCTTCTCCGGCATCGGTAGGTGCTGCATCTCGTAGACGCCCTGGAAGAACGGCGTCGCCAGGTCGAAGTACCCCGCGTCGAGCTGCACGCGGAGGTTCGGGTTGTATTTCATCGCCGTCGCCAGGTCGATCATCACGTTCAGACTGCTGCCCCAGGGCTGGTTGTTGCCCGGCGGGTGATGGCTCATGTCCCAGTGCCCGTCGACGTGAGCGAAGGGCCGGAAGGTGCGGTCCTCGCCGAACTTGAGCTCCTTCCGGACGTAGTCGTTGAACCCGCTGACGTACGCCGAGCCGATGGAGGCCATGAACGGGTCGTAGTCGGGGTTCTTCTCGAGCGCGTCCATCGCCGGGCCGCCGAAGCGGGTGTCGATGCGACCCGTCGTGACGTCCTGCGCGTCCTGCAGCTCCTTCTCGAACTCGCCGCCGGTGATGCGCAGGCGCGCCTTGCGGATGTAGTCGACCGGCAGCCCCGTGTACTTGTGGAGCTTGGCGGCGATGGCGTCGCGGTCGGCGTCCGAGAGCGCGGCGCCCTGCTGCAGCGCGAGCGCGTACTCGGTGAGCGCGAAGTGCTCCACCTCGGCGACGAGCGCGTCGAGGTTCTGCGGCACGTCGCTTCCCAGCTTGTGGTGGTACCAGGCCGTCGCCGCGTACGTGGGGAGCGCGAGCTCGTAGGGCAGCTCCACTCCGGGGTCCGCCTCGGGCGTGTCCGGGTCGAGGCCGAAGTTGAGGATCTGCGAGAGCAGGATGACGCCGTTGAAGTCGACGAGGCGCTGCGTCTCGAGCTGGTTCACGAGCACCGCCGAGCGCGTGGTGCCGTAGCTCTCGCCGAAGAGGTACTTGGGCGAGTTCCAGCGACCGTACTTGCCGAGGAACTGCGTGACGAACTCGGCGAAGGCGTACGCGTCGGCGTCCACGCCCCAGAACGACTTCTCCTTGTCCGGGCCGGTGATGCGGCTGAAGCCCGCGCCGGGCGCGTCGATGAAGACGAGGTCGCTCGCGTCGAGCAGGCTGTAGTCGTTGTTCACGACCGCGTAGGGGGCTGCGGTCACGTGCTGGTCGCTCGGGATGACCACGCGCCGCGGGCCGAAGGCGCCCATGTGGAGCCACACGGTCGCCGAGCCGGGACCGCCGTTGTAGAGGAACGTGATCGGCCGCGCGTCGGTCGGCGCGCCCTGCTTGAAGTAAGCGACGTAGAAGACGGATGCCTCGGCCTTCGCCAGGGGCTTGCCCTTCTCGCCCTCCTTCTCCTCGCCGCTCGGCTTGCCCCCTGGCTTCTCCTCCTCGGTGTTCAGGCGCGCCGAGACGTCGTCCCATCCCTTGGGGTGGACGACGAGCGTGCCCGCGATGGCGCGGTAGTCGATGCGCTGCCGGCCGACAGTGACGCTGCCGGTCGTCACCTTCTCCTCGGGCGTGAAGTGGTGCGGAAGCACGGGATCAGGCTTCGCCTCAGCCTTGGCTTCCGGCTTCGGGGCCTCCTTCACCGGGCCCTGTGCCATCGCCGGTCCGCCGCAGCCCACCACGAGCAGAGCGAGGACGGATCCGGCGAACGAACGTGCGATCATGGAGCGCATGGCGGGCGCAGACGATACGCGAACGGGGCTCAGCCGACGAGCCCGCGTATGGGCGCTCGCCGTCGGTGCGGGGCTCGTGGGCGGTTCGGCCAGCGCGCCGGGGATGCCGGAGCAACGCGCTGCCCTCGTGCCCACGTTCAGCCACGACGTCGCGCCGCTCGTGTACGCGAAGTGCGGTCCGTGCCATCACCCGCGAGGGGCCGGGCCCTTCAGCCTCCTCGAGTACGACGACGTGCTCGACCACGTGAAAGAGATCCGCAAGGTCACGCGCAGCCGCTTCATGCCCCCCTGGCGGCCGGCGCCCGGCGTCGCCGCGTACTTGAACGACCGGAGCCTCACGCCCGCCGAGATCGATCTGCTCATGCGATGGATCGACGGAGGCGCGCCGCTCGGCGACGCGCGCGAGGTGCCGGCTGCGCCCACGTGGCCCGACGGATGGCAGCTCGGCGAGCCGGACCTCGTCGTCCAGATGCCCGAGGCGTACGAGCTTCCCGCCGACGGGCCGGACGTCTATCGCAACTTCGTCATCCCGGCGCCGCTCGTGGAGCACGCGCGCTTCGTCAACGGCTGGGAGCTTCGCACCGGGACGCGCGCCGTGCACCACGCGATCCTCAACATCGACCGCCTCGGAGTCGCACGGGCGCGCGACGCGAAGGACCCGGGCCTCGGCTTCTCGAGCCTCGATCCCGGTGGCGCGCAGTCGCCGGACGGCTTCTTCCTCGTGTGGACGCCCGGGAAGGTGCCGGCGCCGCGCACCCAGGAGACGGCGTGGCGCATCGACGATCACACGGATCTCGTGCTGCAGCTCCACCTGCAGCCAACGGGCAAGCCCGAGCACGTGCGCCCGTCGGTTGCGCTCTACTTCAGCGACCGCCCGCCCACGGTGCCGCAGTTCGTGCTGCGCGTGGGCGACATGCCCATCGACGTCGCCCCGGGCGACGCGCACTACGTCGCGCACGCCGCGTACACGCTGCCTACGTACGTGGCGGTGCGCAGCGTCTTCCCGCACGCGCACTACCTCGCGCGGACGATGCACGTGTGGGCCACGCTTCCAGCCAGCGAGGTGAAGGAGTTGCTCCGGATCGACGACTGGGACTTCGCCTGGCAAGACCAGTACGTCTTGGCGCAGCCGGTGATGCTGCCTGCGGGCAGCCGCATCGAGATGGAGTACGTCTACGACAACTCGGAGGCGAACCCGCGCAACCCGAGCCAGCCACCGCGGCGCGTTCGCACCGGCGAGCAATCGACCGACGAGATGGGCAACGTGACCTTCGAGGTCGTCCCCCTCGCGCGTGGGGGCATGGGTTTGCTGCGCGAATCCAAGTACCGCTCGCTGCTCGAGGCGGGGGACTCGGCGCGCAACGAGTACAACCTGGCCAACGCGCTCGCCGACCTCGGGAAGCGCGAGGAAGCCGAGTCGCGGTACAAGCGGGCGATCGTGCTCGACCCGCAGCTCGCGATGGCGCGGTACAACCTGAGCCTCCTGCTCACCGCGGAGGGGGACGCCGACGGAGCGATGGCGCAACTCCGGCAGGCGATCGCCGTGAAGCCCGACTACGTGGACGCGCGCGTGAACCTCGGCGCGGCGCTCGAGAAGAAGGGACGGCTCGCGGAAGCCATCGCGCAGTACCGAGCGGCGATAGCGAGCGACCCCCGCAGCGCCCTCGCGCACGATGCGCTCGCGCTCGCGCTGGCGCACCAGGGCAACCGTCCAGAGGCCATCGAGCAGTTTCGTGCCGGTCTCGCCCTCGAACCAGAGAACGCGCTCGCGCAGCGATACCTGAACGAGCTGCTCGCCGACGCGGGCCCCTGACCCGGCTCACGGCGGGATGGAGCAGCCCACCGCGGGCGCGTACGTCTCGTCGGGCTGCTTGCCGGAGATGGCCGCCTCGATGGCGTCGCGCAGGTCGTGATGCGAGGGTTCGGCGCGCGACACGCCGAGGTCCACCTGCCGGTCGTCGATGCGGCCGTGGTAGACCTCGGCGCCGCCGCGGAACACGGCGGCTTCCGGAGTCACGCTCACGCCGGAGCGCCGCACGAGGACGTGACCCGGGTCGCGCAGCGCAGGTACGCCGAGCGCGTGCGCCTTCAGATGATCGCGGATGGCGGCCGAGTCCTCCTTGTCGGGGTACACGAGGTACATGCGAACTCCACGCGACGCGTAGTCGTCGTGGATGCGCTGGATCTCGGGCGCGTAGCGATTCGACACGGGGCACGCCGTGCCGACGAACACGAGGACCGTTGCGGATGCATTGCCCGCGAAAGGATCCACCGCGCTGCCGTCGAGATCCGTCGCGCCGTGCGTGCACGAAGCGACGAGCAGCGCGAGGCCTGCGGCGAGCCTACGCATAGAAGCCAAGGGCGGCGTGGCTCACGATGGATCCGTCTTCGGCGTCCACGGTCTGCTCGTAGTGCAGCACGCGACCCTTCGTGCCACCCGGGATGCTTCGAAGCAGCGACCAGATGGGCGCGAGACCGCACACGCGGCGTACGTCGAGATCTCTAGCGACGTCGGCCCAGAAGCCGGGAGCGTCCGCGGCAGACGCATGGTCGAGCGATCCGCGGTCCGTGCTCTCGAGCTTCGCGCGCGCCGCCTCGTCGTAGGGATGCTCATCGCCGAAACGGGGGCCCACGTGCGCCAGATCCGCCCCGGCGACGACCACGACGCGCCCCGGGCGCTTCTCGACGAGCGCGCGCACACCGTCGATGAACTTGCGAATGCTGGCGTCGCGCTCGGGATCCTCGCCGCTCGCCTGCTGCGCCCCCAGCCCGGCGAGCACCGGGACGATGCGGAAGGGCCGCCCCCCCAGCACGTGCCGGAGGAACACCACCTGGAACTCGATGGAGTGCTCGCGCTTGTGGTTGAACTGGTCGGCGTAGGGGTCGAACCCCTCGGCGCCGGCGGCGAGTGCGTCGATCGCCTCGACGTCCGCTGCCACCTCCCCCAGCGGCGTCTGAAACGCCTTGCGGCACAGCGCGAACGGCTCGCGCATCGGCGCGTGCGACGTCCCGAAGAGCACGAACGTCTCGGCCTCCTGCGGAACGGCCGCCGCGAGCGAGGCGTACGCGTGCCCGTAGCCCACCGCGCCTCGCCAGGGATCGATGTGCGGCGCCACCAGCCCCACCATCGTCCCGTCCTTCGCGCGCGCCCCGTTGGCCTTCGCGAGGCACGACTCGTCGATGTAACGGCGAAGCTTCGACCGCTCCCCGTGGTACGCGCCGCCCGCATGCGACGCCTCGCGCACCGAGGACTCGGCGAACGCGCGCTCCACGCGCAGCTTCGCCTGGCGGTACGTCGGCCCCTCGAGGAACAGCCCGCGCTCCAGCTCGCTGGCGAGCCGCACGACCACCTCCACGGGCACGTCGCTGCCGATCTCGCGCGACGCCTCGCGCGCCACCTGGGCGCAAGTGAGACGCCCCCCGAAGCGCGCCACGATCGGCACGAGCACCGGGGGGATCACCGCGTTGGCGTCCGTCACGCCCTGCGTGTCGCGCAGGACCAGCACGCGCCCATGCTCGCGGTCGGGCACGACGATCGACTCGACCGGACGCAGCGCGGGACGGGAGGCTTCATCCATCGCCTGGTACTCTAGCAACGTGCAGCGCACCTCTCGCGAGTGGAACCGATCCCCCCACCGGGCACGCCTGCTCGCGCTGTATGCCGAGGTGGACGAGCTGCTCGCGGGCTGGACGTGCGCCTGCTCGCGCGCGGGCGTGGGGACAACGCCCGAGGCCCAGTGCTGTCACTTCGGCGTCACCGGACGCGAGCCGTATCCCACTGCGGTCGAGCTCGAGGAGGTGCGCCACGCGATGCGCGCGGCCAGCGTGACGCCGCGCGACCCGCGCAAGTTGCCCATGGCCGAGCTGCGCCCCTGCCCGCTGCTCTCGCCCGACGGGCGCTGCCGGATCTACGCGTCACGACCGTTCGGTTGCCGCACCTTCTTCTGCGAGCATGGGGAAGCGCCGTACGGCGGGCGCGAGAAGCTGCCGCGCGACGCCATCAACGCCATCGGACGCAAGATCGCGGACCTTTCGGCCGAGGTGTCACCGCGCGACCCCCTGCCGCGGCCGCTCGTGCGGGCGCTCGTGGGATGAGACGCATCGATCTGACGCGGACCGTCGCACACCCCGCCCTCGTCGGCGCCGTGTACGTGCTGCTGGCCGCAGCGTGGGCGGCGCGCAGCCCCACCGTGGACGAGCGGGCGGGCGGAGCCCAGGCGAAGCAGCTCGAGGCGCTCGTGCACGCGCGGTTCGGGCACGAGATCACGCGCATCGGCATCGCGGTGCTCGCCGCGTCGGTGGCCATCGGCGCGGTGCTCGGGTGCACCGCGTGGGCGATGCTCGCGGTGCGCGACGCGATCGCTCGGCGCACGGGCCCGCCGCGATCGGTCGTCTGGGAGACGGCGGTCCTGCTGATGCTCGTGGCGGCGCTGCACGGGGCGATCGTGTGGTGGGGCATGGCGCACGATCCCTCGCTGTACGTGGACGCCTGGTACGCGCACGGAGGGCTGCGGCGCACGGTGCAGGTGCTCGCGACCGACGTGCTCGGGCCCAACGGGGTACTCGCGGTGGCGGGGCTCGCGGCCATCGTGTGGATCGGCGGCAGCCGCGGACAGTGGCTCGATCGCGGCGCGCACCTCGTGCACCTCGTGAGGTCGCGGCCGTGGGAGACGGCCGGCGTCGCGGCCGTGGTCGCGGGTCTCGCCTCGCTCGCGCGCGTCCCCTCGGCCGTCGCTGCGCCCGCGGCGGATGCGTCGCACCCCAACGTGATCGTCCTGGCAGCCGACTCGCTGCGCAACGACCGTCTCGACACCCGCACGGCGCCCCATCTGGCGGCTCTCGCGGCGCGCGGCACGCGCTTCGACCACGCCTACGTCTCGCTCCCGCGCACGTTTCCCTCGTGGGTCACGCTGCTGACGGGGCGCTATCCGCACCACCACGGCATCCGCTCGATGTTCCCCACGTGGGCCGAGCGCGCCCACGACTTCGATGCGCTGCCGGGGCGCCTCGGACGCGCCGGTTACACCACGGCGGTCGTGAGCGACTACGCCGGCGACATCTTCTCCCGCATCGACCTGGGCTTCGGCACCGTCGACGCACCGGAGTTCGACTTCCGCCAGCTCGTCCGCCAGCGCGCCCTCGAGCGCGAGGCACCGCTCATGCCGTTCCTCCACACGCACGCCGGACGCCTCGCCTTCCCCGTGATGCGCGAGATGAACGACGCCGCCGACCCGGCGATGCTCGCGCGCGACGCGATTCGGACGATGCGGCGCCTCGAGCCGCGCGGACCGTTCTTCCTCGTCGTCTTCTTCTCCACGGCGCACTTCCCGTACGCCGCGCCGTGGCCGTATTACCGGCGCTTCACCGACCCCGATTACCGCGGCCGCTACAAGTACGACCGCCCCGTCGGACTCGGCAGCGACGCGCCCGCAGACGCGCGCGATCAGGCGCAGGTGCGCGGTCTCTACGACGGCGCCGTGTCGGCAATCGACGACGCAGCCCAGTGGATCCTCGACGCGGTCGAGAAGGACGGCGCCGCCGGCCGCACCGTGCTGGTCGTGACGGCGGACCACGGGGAGACCCTCTGGGACAACGGCCACGGCGTGGGCCACGGCGACCACCTCTTCGGTGACGAAGGAACGCACGTGCCGCTCGCGATCATCGACCCGCGTCATGCGCAGCCGCGACGCGAGCCAACCATCGTCCGCGACGTCGACCTCGCGCCGACGCTCTACGCGTTGACCGGCGTCGACGCCCCGGCGGATCTCGACGGACGGTCGCTCATCCCGTCCCTCGACGGCCAGGCGCTCGCGCAGCGCCCGGGGTACGCCGAGACGGGCCTATGGTTCACCGAAGACATCCCCGGCCTCCCCTCGGAGCTCCGGCTCTCCTACCCGGGGATCGCCCGGTTGACCGAGGTGGACACGCAGCACGCCGACGAGATTGTCCTCTCAGGCGCGATGCGTCCGCTGACGATCGTCGCCAAGCACCGCATGGTGCGCGACGACCGATGGAAGCTCGTCTACGTCCCCACGCGCACCGGCGTCCACTGGATGCTCTTCGACACGGTGGCCGACCCAGCCGAAGTGGACGACGTCTCCGCGGCGCATCCCGACGTCCTCGCCCGCATGCAGGGCCAGCTCTGGAGCTGGATGCGCGAAGACCCCGACATGACCGAGCACGGCGGCTACCTCGTCCCGCGCGATCCCCGCACGCGCTCCGGCGTCACCGAAGGCGCCGGCCTGGTACGCCTCGAGTAGCGACCGTGGGCTACGGCACCGCGCCGTGGGCCTGCGCCGCGGCGACGACGTCGTGCATGACGATGTTGGCGACGTGCGCGTAGATGACGACACCGATGGTGTCGACCAGGCTCGCGATGAACGGGGTGGAGCTCGTGGCAGGGTCGATGCCGACGCGCTTCAGGACGAGCGGGAGCATCGAGCCCACCGAGCATCCGGAGATGATGATGCAGAGCACCGTGATGCCCACGGTGATCGCGAAGAGCCACGATTGATCCGGGTACATCTTCACGCGGCCCATGGCGATGACCGCGATCATGGTGCCGAGGACGACGCCCATGGCGAACTCGCGGAGCAGGATGCGCCACCAGTCGCTCAGCTTGATCTCGCCGAGCGCCAGGCCGCGGATGACGAGCGTCGACGACTGCGACCCGGAGTTGCCGCCCGCCGAGATGAGCAGCGGGACGTAGATCAGCGCGTGCTTCACCGCCTCGAGGACCGGGTCGTAGTAGCGCAGCGCCGACTGCGTGAAGAACTCCTCGACGAACAGGATGATGAGCCACCCGGCGCGCTTGCGGATGAACGTGAGGAAGCTCGTCTGGAAGTACGGCACGTCGAGCGGCTCGACGGCGCCGATCTTCTGCACGTCCTCGGTCTGCTCCTGGACGAGGACGTCGATGATGTCGTCGATCGTGATGACCCCGAGCAGTCTCCCGTCGTCGGCCACCACGGGCATCACGTTCAGGTCGTACTTCGCCATGCGCCGCGCGACGTCCTCCTGGTCCATCGTCGGCGGCACCGAGATGATGTTCGTGCGCATCACCTCCGCGATGCCCACGTTGCCCTCCAGGATGATGAGCTCGCGCAGGCTGACCACGCCCGCGAGCTTCCCCTGGTCGACGACGTAGACGACGTACACGAACTCCTCGCGTTCCTTGGCGCGCTTGCGCACGATGTCCATCGCCTCGGATACGCGCGAGCGCGCGGAGACACGGACGAAGTCGGTCGTCATCAGGTGGCCGGCGCTCGTCTCCGGCCACTTCTCGATCTCGCGGACCTCCTCGGCCGCTTCCGGGTCGACCTTCTGCAGCGCCTCGAGCAGCTGCTCGCCGACTGCGTCGGGCAGGGCGCTGAAGAGGTCTGCGCGATCGTCGGCCGCCATCTCGCTGGCGATCTGGACGACCGATTCCGGGGGCATCGTCTCGACGAGCTCCTCCTGCTCGTGCTCGTCGAGGCGCTCGAAGATGGGCGCCGCGTCCTCCGCGGGCATGCGCGCCAGCAGCTCGGCCGCCTCGTCGGCGTCGAGCTCGCCCATGACGTCGGCGAGATCCTCGGCGTGGATCTCGTCGAGCAGCTCGCGCACCTGCTCCGGGTCCTCCTTGAGGAGCTGCTTGAGATCGGGGGCGAGGAGGGTGCCGACGCGCATGGGTCTAGTCCCCCGCGCGCAGACTAGTCCAAGGGCACGCCCGGGTCAGTGGCTTCCGTGCGCGTAGCCCCACTGGCGGAGGACCTGCTGCATCTCCGTCTGGGCGGCCTTCGCCGCGGCCGCTGCCTCCGGGGTCGGGTTGGCGGGCGAGCCCGCGCCGGGCGACGACTGGGGGCGGTCGCGCGTGACGAAGATGCCGAGGTCGCGCGCTGGATCGACCGTCGGGGTGGACGCGGCGTACACCTCGGCCCGCGCGTCATCGCCGGCGATGCCCGTGCGGGAGGCGACGGCGGGCAGGCCGAAGGGACCGGCGTACGTGGCGCCGTCGGGCCAGGGGGAATCGTCCAGGTAGAGCTTCCACGCGACGGGCGCGCCCGGTGGATCCACGCGCAGGTCGAGCCCCACCAGGGCGTCTGGCGCGGTGCTCAGCGAGAAGCTCGCCGTCGGGCCGTCGAGGCGCACGACGTCGCCGGGGACGCCGAGGGGGGCGACGGCCAGGGTGACACCGTGCTTGCCGTCGCCCGCGGTGATCGTGCCGCTGACGCGATGGGCACGGCCCGCGCCGGCGAAGACCAGATGGACGACGGGAGCCGTCGCCGAAGCGGGCGCATCCTTCGCATCGGCCGCGTTCACGTTGGCCAGGGCGGCGGTGAGGCGCGCGCGCAGCTCGGCCACGACATCGCGGTTGGCCGGCCGCTTGGCTACGTCGTGACGCTCGCCCGGGTCGTCCTGCAAGTCGTACAGCTCGTCCTCGGTGCTACCCTCGTGGACGACGAGGTGCCAGCGGTCCCAGAGGATGCCGCGCGTGCCCCGGCCCTCGGTGACGACCACGCGAGGCTGCGGCTCTTTCTCGCCGCGCGCGAGCGGCAGGAGCGACTTGCCGCTCATGCGGGGGTCGGCCTCGAGGCCCTCGAGCTCGAGCACGGTCGGCGCGATGTCGATGTTGCGCACGCGGTCGGCGACGGCGCGCCCCCCGTCGAGCACGCCTGGAAGCGCCATGACGAGGGGGATGCGCGTCGTCTCCTCGAAGTTGCCGATGGCGTGGTGAAAGCGCATCGGCATGTCCTCGAAGCCAATGTTGTCGTGCGCCGCCGAGAGGGTCTCGCCGTGGTCCGCCGTGAGCACGACCAGCGTGGACCGGGTCAGTCCCATCGCCTCGACCGCGTCGAGGATGCGGCCGATGGCGGCGTCGTCCTTCGCGGCCTCGGCCATGTAGGCGCGCACCTGCGCGTCGCGCGGGCCCGCTGGAGGACGCGGGATGCGCGCCAGGAGGTCCTTGGGCGGGTCGTAGGGCTCGTGCGGAGAGTTCGTGTTCACCACGAGGAAGAATCGGTCGCCCTTGTGACCGTCGAGCCACGCGAGCGCGTCGTTCGCGATGGCGTCGGTGTCGCGCGTACGGTAGCGGTGGTCGGTCACGCGCTCGAACCCCATGTCGACGCCGACCGGGACGTACCCGGCCATGAAGAAGTTGTTCACGAAGGCGGTCGCGTCGGCACCCACGCGCCACAGGAGCAGCGGAAGCATCGGCGGCTCCGGCCGGTAGTAGCGGGCGACCGGCTCGGGCGGCAGGACCCAGTCGCGCGTGTCGATCCCGAGCTCGCTCGATCGCTCGCCCGAGAACATCGCGAGCGTCCCGGCGCGCGTCCAAGTGCCCGCCGACCATGCGTGAGTGAAGTGCACGCCGCGCGCGACGAGGCGGTCGATGTTCGGGACCAGCCCGGGGATCGACGGCAGCAGCGCGTCGAGCGGCGGCCGAGGCGCCGAGAGCTTCGCCGCGTCTTCAGCCGGGTCGTGCAGCGACGCGGCCACGTCGGGCCGCAGCGCGTCGACGACGAACCAGAGCACGTTGTACGGCACGCGCGTCGGCTGCTCGGCGACGACCACGGGATCGCCCCAGAGCGCCAGGGACATCGGGGGCACGGGCGGCGCGTTCTCGAGGCCACCGTCCGGCGACGCTTCCTCGGCGAGCGGGAGCGTCCACCGCTTCTCGTCCGGCGCCGACGCGTCGGTCGACGTGCGCAGCTCGAGCGTCACCTTGTGCCCGCCCCAGGGCGCCAGGTCGAGGTCCAGGTCGATCCACTTGCGCGCGTCGGCGCCGGCGACGCGCAGGTGCTTCAGCGGCTGCTCACCGCCGCCCGAATCGACCACGGACACGTCGAACACCGTGGTGAGCGGCACCGGCGTCAGCACCGCCGGCGATAGGCGCAGGCGCGCGCGCGGCGGTACGTCGAGAGCGAACGACAGCGTGGCCGGCGTGGGCGCGAAGATGCACTCGCGCTGGTCGAAGCTCCCTTCGTTCATGTTCCAGATGCGCGCCTGCGGAACCCACGTGTCTCCCGCCTTCGTCGGCACCGCGAGCTGCTTCTCCTGACCGCGGCTCGTCCGGACGGCCAGCGTCAACCCGAGCTGCGCGGCGGAGCCGGAGAGGTGGGACCACGGCGCGTGCATCTTGCGCCAGTAGGGAGCGACGAACGGCTGCGCCGCCGCGAGCGACGGCACCTGCAGGTGCGCCGTTCCCAGCGCGTCGACGAGCCGCGCGGTCACTTCGTAGGCGGAAGCGCCGTGACCCGCCGTCGTGTCCTCGGGCTGCTCGACGACGTCCACGTGGGGCGCCGGCATGCGCGCGTCGGCCCCTCCGCCCTCCTTCCACGCGAGGAGCGACGCCGTCACGACGAGAACCGTGACCGACGCACGAGGCAGCCAGCGGGCCAGCGCGGGAGGCAAGAGGTGGAAATGCTACTCCAGCTCACCGCCGCGGGAGCACCCGCAGCGTCCCCTCGTGGTCGAGCCAGGTGGCGAGCATCGAGCTGCGATTGCCGCGCATCGCACGAAGAGCTTGCTCGAGGACCTCCGTGCCGACGAGCAATGGGCGGTCGGATCGCCAGTCGATGGACAGGGACTCGGCGGCGTCCACGAGAAGCGGCGTCGCTTCTTTCAGGACGACCGCGACGTGGGGCACGGCGCGTGAGCCGCGCTCGGCGGCCCGGAGGGCCAGGCAGAGCTCGATCCGCGCCCCGAGGCGCGTCGGCTTTTGCTCCACCGCCGCTTCGAGATGGGCGATGGCCGCATCGAGGCGCCCGGCGCGGCGCGCCAGGACGCCCTGGTAGACGGGCAAGGTGCTTCCGGGCACCGGCGTGAATGCCATCTCGGCCAGCTGCGACTGGCCGTCTGCGCGTGCGAGGTGCCCGGTCAGCGCAAGCACGGCGAGCTTGCCGATCTCGGCCCATCGCGTCGGCTCGATGCGGCTCGCCTGCCCGAAGTTACGCCACGCTTGCCGGTATCTGCCGAGCCAGAGGAGGAGCTCTCCCCGGTAGCAGCGAACCTGCACGGAACGGGGGTGACGGTTCTGGAGCTCGTCGAACGACCGGAGCGTCGCGTCCACGCCGAAGCTGGGCAGCGAGAAGAGGATGCCAACGGCCTGCTCGCGGAGCGTCGGCGGGACGACGAGCCGCCCTTCGTCGGTCTCGAGCCGCGCGACCACGCGCTGGAGAACGGTCACGAGGCCCTCGTTCGACGCGAAGCTGAGCGCAAGCTCCGCCTCGTCGACGAGCGCCGGCAGCTCGGTCCCGAAGAACCCGTTCAGGTGCAGGTCGCTCTCGGCGACCTTCCGCCGCCAGCTCTCGAACGCGGCGAAAGCGCGTCCGTAGACGTTGGCCTGGATGAGGGCCGTGAGCGCGCGCCGCAAGGTGCTCTCGCCGTCGCCGAGGGCCGCGATGGCGCCTATCGCCTCGTCGAACCGGCGCCGCTCGACGAGTCGGGCGACCGCCCGCAGCGCGGCTCGCTCCTCTTCCAGCGCGCTCATGACCCCGCGAGCCGGCGGCCGCAGACGCACCGAGCGTCGTCGGGCTTGTGCTCGCCCCGCGCCACCGTCTCGCCACACTCGCAGGCCCAGCCGATGACGCGGGCCGGGTTGCCGGCGACAATCGCGTGCGCCGGCACGTCGCGCGTGACGACGGCGCCGGCTCCGACGACGCCGAAGCGGCCGATGCGCACGGGGGCGACGAGGACCGCGCCGGCGCCTATGGTCGCCCCATCCTCCACGTGCGTCTCGTCCCAGTGCGGCGCGCGGGGGTATGCGGCGCGCGGGTGGCGCACGTTGGTGAAGACCGCGGACGGGCCGACGAACACGTCCTCGCCGAGCACGACGCCCTCCCAGATGCTCGTGTGGCTCTGGATGCGCGTGCCCGCGCCGACGACGGCGCCCCTGGCCACGAAGCAAAAGGCGCCGACCACCACGTCGGTGCCGAGCTTCGCCCCCTCGGCGACGACGCTGGGCGAGTGGACCCGAGCCGGGGCTCCGGTGCGAGGACGGCGCTGCATGGGGTGTGTGCTAGTTTGCGCCCGCCGTGGGCCTCACGTACAAGCAATCCGGCGTCGACATCGACGCGGGCGACGAGCTGGTCGAGCGCATCAAGCCGCTGGCGGCCGCCACGAGGATCGCCGAGGTCGTGAGCGACGTGGGCGGCTTCGCGGGGCTCTGTCGCGTGCCGGAGGGCATCGAGGACCCCGTGCTCGTCAGCGGGACCGACGGCGTCGGGACGAAGCTCAAGATTGCCTTCGCCACGGGCGTGCACGACACCATCGGGCAGGACCTCGTCGGCATGTGCGTGAACGACGTCGTCACCACCGGAGCGCGCCCGCTCTTCTTTCTCGACTACTTCGCCACGGGAAAGCTCGACGTCGGCGTCGCCGCGAAGGTCATCGAAGGCATCGCGAAGGCCTGCAAGGAATGCGGCTGCGCGCTCGTGGGCG